>NZ_CP049015.1:619721-929582 GCF_011064845.1 Citrobacter freundii ATCC 8090 = MTCC 1658 = NBRC 12681
TGACAGCTGTAATTATAACGAATAGTCTACAGGAACATTTATCATGGATATTAATGCCATTGAGCGACAGAGTAGTACCCCCGGACTGATTAGCGGAACCATGTTGGTTATCGCGACCGTAGTGGGTGGCGGGATGTTCTCCCTGCCGATTGCGATGGCCGGCGTATGGTTCCCCGGTGCGTCTGTTATTCTTCTGTTTATCGCCATCATGATGTTATTAACCGGTCTGATGCTGGTCGAAGTTAACCTGCATTATGGCGCTGGTGCCAGTTTTAATACCTTTACTCAGGATTTATTAGGCAGGAAGTGGAATATCGTGGTTGGTATCGCTTTCGGCTTTGTGCTGTATATTCTGACCTATGCCTATATCTCCGGTTCGTCGGCGGTGATGGCGCAAACCGTGTTCAAATACAGCGGTGTGCGCTTTCCGGCGAATATCTCGGTGGTGATCGTCAGTATGCTGGTCGGTGCGATTGCCTGGTACAGCTCCCTGCTGGTTGGACGCATCACTACCGTGCTGATTATCGGTAAGTTTGTGGCGTTCTTTGCCACGTTCTCCGGGCTGATTGGCCATATCGAAGTGGCAAAACTCATCGACAGCGTGGCGGTGGCGTTGCCCAATTCGCAGTATCTGCCGTACATCCTGATGACGCTGCCGTTCTGTATTATCTCGTTTGGTTTTCACGGTAACGTGCCGAGCCTGGTTAAACTGTATGGCACAAGCGGAGTCTCGAATATTACGCGTTCGATTATCATCGGTACGCTGTTTGCTCTGCTGCTGTATATTTTCTGGCTGGGCGTGACGATGGGTAACATCAGCCGTTCCTCATTCCCGCCGATTATCGCCAAAGGCGGCAATATCGATGTGTTTGTCGAGGCCATCAGCGGGCTGTTCACCAGCCGGTATATGGATCTGATCCTCACCTTTTTCGGCAACTTCGCGGTAGCCAGTTCCCTGCTGGCGGCGACGCTTGGCCTGTTCGATTACATCGCCGACCTGTTTCACTTCCCGGACGACGGCATGGGCCGCCTGAAAACCGCGCTGGTGACCTACTTCCCGCCAGCCGCCGTGTGCTTCTTCTTCCCGAACGGTTTTGTGCACGCGATTGGTTACGCCGGTCTGGCCTTTACCATCTGGAGTGTGATCCTGCCGCCGTTCCTGGTGAAAGCCGCGCGGAAACGTTTCCCAACCGCCAGCTATACCGCGCCCTGTAATAACACCGTGCTTAACCTGGTGATTGTCTGCGGAGCGGTTGTCTATCTGACGGTTGTTCTGGACGTATTTGGTCTGCTGCCAACGTTTCGTTAGACGGAGTCAAAATGAAAAACGTGTTGTCTGTTCAGTCGTCGGTTGTTTATGGCTATGCCGGAAATAAAGCCGCTGTGTTGCCGATGCAGCTCTCGGGGATCGATGTCTGGCCGTTTTACACCGTACAGTTTTCCAACCACACCCAATATGGGATGTGGCAGGGCATGGCGATGCCGCACGGCGAGCTGAGCGCGATCATCAGCGGGTTGGATGACCTGCAAAAGCTGGCGCAATGCGATGCCGTATTGTCTGGGTATCTTGGAGATAAACGCCATTGTGAAGAGGTGAAGCACGCGGTCACCACCATTCGTCAGCGTAATCCGCAGGCGCTCTATTTTTGCGATCCGGTAATGGGCGACCCGCAAAAAGGCTGCATTGTCGCGCAGGGAGTGGAGTCATTTTTTGTCGATGACGCCATTCAGCTGGCCGACATGATGGGACCGAATCTCTATGAGCTGGGCGTGCTGACGGGCAGACAACTGCGTAGTTTTGACGAGGTGGTGGAAGCGGCGCGGCAGCTGGTGTCGTGGGGCGTAAAGAAGGTGCTGGTGAAGCATCTCGGCGACTGTTCGCGGGACAAACAGGCGTTTGAAATGCTGCTGGTGACGCCGGAACAGACGTTACACATTGCCCGGCCGCTGTATACCTTTGCCAAAATGCCGGTGGGCGTTGGGGATCTGATTTGCAGCGTGATGCTGGCCTCACTGCTCAATGGTTATGAGGACAAGCAGGCACTGGAGCGGACCACCAGTGTTGTTGACGCGGTAATGCGGCTGACGAAAGAACATGATTCGTATGAACTGCGGCTGATTGACGCGCGCCACCAGATTATGGACCCACAGGTTCGCTATCAGGCAACGGTGATCTGACGCCGCAAGGGGGCTCTGTGTTTCTGACATTGCTGAGGTTTCAGCATCCGCTGGTCTACCGTTTTGCGTGGCTTCGTATTTGGGTTGTGATGTTAAGAGCGTGCGGACTGCGTAAGAGAAAGGGGTGAACATTTTACGCTGCTGCCGGATGCGGCTAGCGCCTTATCCGGCCTACAAATGAGCGTGAAACGCAGGCCTACAAATGAATGCGAAACGTAGGCCTGATAAGCGAAGCGCCATCAGGCATAAGTGCCCAGTATTACACGCGGAAGTAGCGTGGTGGAATCAACGCGGAAAAGGCGTCGAACTTCTTCACCATCTTTTTCCAGAACAACATAACAACAATCCTCGATTTGAAACATCGGCGCTATTTTAGTCAGCGCCGACAAATCGTAAAGTCTGTCGCCTCGTTCCGTTCCCGGGGAGGTGTAAACCTTTTTGGTCACCGCGTCGTCAAATACGGTTGCCGCAAATTTGACGGGGTTGACAATGGCTTACGCCATAAACCAGTAATAAAAGAGGCCAACCTTTAAGCCGAGGATCACGATATAGGCGCAGCAGTATTTCATGGTGCCAGACATGATCTGGTTGGCCTGACCGTCCATTTTTGTGGCGGATACCGCGATGGCGATGCTTTGCGGCGAAATCATTTTCCCGCCCGTTGCGCCAGAAGTGTTGGCCGCCGCCAGCCAGTTGGGATCGATATGCAGTTTGCTGGCGGCAATGGTTTGCAGTTTTCCGAACAAAATGTTCGAGTTGGTATCGCTGCCGGTAACGAACGTGCCCAGCGCGCCAATCACCGGGGCGAGGAAGACGTACGAGCTGCCGGTCAGATCGACAATTGATTGTGCCAGCGTGGAGATAATCCCGCTGAGATCCATCACCGTGGCCAGCGCGACAATCGCCATAATTGCGACGATAGAGTTTTTAAGCTGGAAAATCGTTTTGATAAATACTTCCAGCATCCCGCGTGCGGACGCTCCCTGAATAAAACCACCGATAATGGTCGCAAAGATGATCAGCATCCCTGGCGTGGTCACCCATTCAACTTTCAACGCCATCGTTTTGCCGTCAGCCAACGTGAAATGTAGCACCGAGGCCAGTTGTGAGGCTGCGCCTTTTATCGTCGGGAACAGCGGCGAACACATCAGGATAAACACAAAAATAAACAGATAAATAGAGCCAACTCGGAACAACACTTTTGCCGAGCGCGGCGTGGTTTCGCGGGTATGGCTGACTTCAATTCGCCACTCGGGATCGGTTTTCCCTTTGCGCAGACGGCTAACCATCGCCACGGCAAACAGGCTGACCAGGCTACCGGCAAAGGCGGGTAATTCAGCACCGAGATGAATAGCGACAAAATACTGCGGAACCAGTGTGGTAATACCGCAAATCAACGTGATCAGAAATACGCCGCGAATGGCTTTCAGGCCGCCGCCAATAATGCAGACAATCACAAACGGCAGCAGGATATTAAACAGCGCGAGCTGCAGAATAATGGTTCCGCCTAAGGTATAAACCGGCAGGTTAACCTGTTCCGCCAGAATAGAAACCGGGATCCCGACCGCGCCGAATGCAGTGGGAACGGTATTTGCCACCAGAGAGGCAATCGCCGCCTTCAGCGGATTGAAACCCAGTGCGATAAGAATACCGATCGGAATGGCGACCGCTGTACCATAACCCGCCGCGGCTTCAAGAAATCCACCAAAGCACCATGAAATCAGCAGCACCTGAATACGCTTATCTTCGCTTATACTGGCGAGAATATCGCGCAGAATATCCAGCGCTTTGGTCGCCTGCATGACGTTATAACTGAAGATAGCGCCGAGGATCACGATCACAATCGGCCATAATCCCTTCAGCGCGCCATAGCCTATCGCGGCTTTTAGATTTTGTACGGGCATTTCCCAGAATATTGCCGATAGTGCAGCGGTGAATACCAAAGAGATCAGTACTGAATAATGGATGGGCATTTTCAATTTCAATATTAAAAATACCATCAGTAGTAACGGAGAGAGTGCCAGGGCAAACATAAAATATTCGTTCATTGCTATTCCCAATTGGTTCATTAAACCTGATTTATATTTATGGTGGGGAGGCTACATTGCTGTTCTAATAAAGTATGCAAACTGAATCGCTTCAGTGAATAAAGTAATTATGATTTATAGTTTTGTAACTATTGTAATCTTTTAATTAAAATCCAATGCCAGGTAAATATACTTAAGTGCCGATTAAATACCTATAAGTAGTTATTTAATAAACTTTTTAATAATGGTAGTGACAACAGTGGTAATCACCTGAAACTGTTTTCTAAGGTGTTAATAACGCTGTGGTTTCCAATATAAAAATGTGAGCGAGGCCGAAATAAATAAACCAGGGTATTGCATGTGCGAGTCGATTAGGGGATTATTTGGTTTTGTCATACAAATGAAAATACAGACATTTGCGATTGTCCTGATATAAGAAGAGGAGAGTCGTCATCAAAGGAAAACGATCAGAGCATCACCATGAACCCAGGTATTGGTAAAACCAGCAAACAGAAAAACTGGGCATGAAATACGAATGAACATTTGTTTGATATCGCGATATCAAGCGCAATAAACAGAAATGAAGCAATGGAGTAGTTATTGTGAATGTAAATTTCTTTGTTACCTGTATTGGTGACGCACTGAAATCACGGATGGCACGAGACTCCGTATTGCTGCTGGAAAAACTGGGTTGTCGCGTTAATTTCCCCGAGAAGCAAGGGTGTTGCGGTCAGCCAGCCATCAACAGCGGTTACATCAAAGAGGCGATCCCCGGGATGAAAAACCTGATCGCCGCCCTGGAAGACAACGACGATCCGATTATCTCCCCGGCAGGCTCCTGCACCTACGCGGTAAAAAGCTACCCGACGTATCTGGCGGATGAGCCTGAATGGGCGCTGCGCGCCGAGAAGGTTGCCGGACGTATGCAGGATCTCACCTCTTTTATCGTCAACAAACTGGGTGTGGTGGACGTGGGTGCCAGCCTGCAGGGCCGCGCTGTGTATCACCCTTCCTGTAGCCTGACCCGCAAACTGGGGGTGAAGGAAGAGCCGCTCACGCTGCTGAAAAACGTGCGCGGACTGGAGCTGTTGACGTTTGCCGATCAGGACACCTGCTGCGGCTTTGGCGGGACGTTCTCGGTCAAGATGGCCGAGATCTCCGGCGAGATGGTGAAAGAGAAAGTTTTACATCTGATGGATGCGAAGCCGGAGTTTTTGATCGGCGCTGACTTCAGCTGCCTGTTGAACATTGGCGGCCGACTGCAACGCGAAGGCCAGCCGGTCAAAGTGATGCATATTGCTGAAGTGCTGATGAGCCGCTGAGGGGAAAGAGATGTCGATAAAAACCAGCGATGTAGAATTTAAACTGCGCATTCGTCAGCAGATCGAAGATCCGATCATGCGCAAAGCCGTGGCCAACGCGCAGGAGCGTATTGGTGCGAATCGGCAGAAAATGGTTGATGAGCTAGGCCACTGGGAAGACTGGCGTGATCGTGCCAGCCAGATCCGCGATCACGTTCTGAGCAACCTCGATGCTTACCTGTATCAACTCTCCGAGAAAGTGACGGAAAACGGCGGGCACGTCTATTTCGCCAAAACCAAAGAAGACGCCACCCGCTACATTTTGCAGGTTGCGCAGAGTAAAAATGCGAAGAAGGTGGTGAAGTCCAAGTCGATGGTGACCGAAGAGATCGGTGTCAACCATGTGCTGCAGGATGCCGGAATTCAGGTGATCGAAACCGATCTCGGCGAATATATCCTGCAGTTGGATCAGGATCCGCCTTCGCATGTCGTGGTCCCGGCTATTCATAAAGATCGCTACCAGATCCGCCGCGTGCTGAACGAACGTCTGGGCTACGACGGCCCGGAAACCCCGGAAGCCATGACCTTGTTCATTCGCCAAAAGATCCGCGAGGATTTCCTCAGTGCCGAAATCGGTATTACCGGCTGTAACTTTGCCGTGGCGGAAACCGGCTCTGTTTGCCTGGTGACCAACGAAGGCAACGCGCGCATGTGTACCACGCTGCCGAAAACGCACATTGCGGTGATGGGCATGGAGCGTATCGCGCCGACCTTTGCCGAGGTGGATGTGCTGATCACCATGCTGGCGCGCAGCGCTGTGGGCGCACGTCTGACGGGCTACAACACCTGGCTGACCGGCCCACGCGAGGCGGATAACGTCGACGGCCCGGAAGAGTTCCATCTGGTGATTGTCGATAACGGCCGCTCGCAGGTGCTGGGCTCAGAGTTTCGCGATGTGCTGCGCTGCATCCGCTGCGGGGCTTGTATGAACACCTGCCCGGCGTACCGCCACATTGGCGGACACGGTTATGGTTCTATCTATCCCGGCCCTATCGGCGCGGTGATCTCTCCGCTGCTCGGCGGCTATAAAGATTTTAAAGATCTGCCATACGCCTGTTCATTATGCACGGCCTGTGACAGCGTTTGTCCGGTTAAGATTCCGCTGTCAAAACTGATCCTGCGTCATCGCCGGGTGATGGCCGAGGAGGGCATAACGCCGAAAGCCGAGCGACGGGCGATCAAAATGTTCGCCTACGCCAATAGCCATCCGGGGCTGTGGAAAGTCGGGATGATGGCGGGCGCACATGCGGCGAGCTGGTTTATCAATGGTGGCAAAACGCCGCTCAAGGTTGGCGCGATTGGTGACTGGATGGAGGCGCGCGATCTGCCTGATGCCGACGGCGAGAGCTTCCGTAGCTGGTTTAAGAAACATCAGGCGCAGGAGAAAAAGAATGGATAACCGTACCGCGTTTTTAAATACCATCGCCCAGGCGCTGGGTCGCCCGCTGCGCTTCGAACCGCAAGCGGATGTCGCGCCGGTTAACAACTATGCTAACGAGCGCCTGACCGAACTTAGCCCGCAGCAGCGCTGCGATGCGTTTGTCCAGTTTGCCAGTGAAGTGATGCTGGCTCGCTGTGAGCTGACTCGCGAAGATCAGGCCGCAGACGCGGCGCTCCGTCTGTGCGAAGAATTGGGTCAGCAGCCGGTGGTGCTGAGCGGCGACAGCCGGCTGGCGGCACTGGGCATTACCGAACGCTTGCAACAGGAATGCAACGCCGTGGTCTGGGATCCGGCGCGTGGCAGTGAAAATATTACCCAGGCCGAAAAGGCGAAAGTGGGCGTGGTGTATGCCGAGTATGGCCTGACCGAGTCCGGCGGCGTGGTGCTGTTTTCCGCGCCGGAGCGCGGGCGTTCCCTGAGCCTGTTGCCGGAATCCTCAATTTTCGTGCTGCGTAAAAGCACTATCCTGCCGCGCGTGGCGCAACTGGCAGAAAAACTGCATCAGAAGGCGCAGGCCGGTGAGCGTATGCCATCGTGCATTAACATCATTAGTGGGCCCAGCTCGACGGCGGATATTGAGCTTATCAAGGTGGTTGGAGTGCATGGCCCGGTGAAGGCGGTGTATCTGATTATTGAGGATTGTTGAGGCAGGATGGATAACCGCTCTGGCGCTGCGGACCAGAGCGGTATCGACGTTATGCAATCATGCTGATGATCAATACGATAATCAGGCCAACCACGGAGTTCACCAGCTCCAGCAGACCCCAGGTTTTCAGCGTATCCTTCACCGACAGGTCAAAGTAGCCTTTGAACAGCCAGAACGAGGCATCGTTGATATGGGTCAGGGTGTTGGAGCCCGCCGCCGTTGCCAGTACCAGTAACGCCGGATCGACGCCCACCAGTTGACCGGTTGCCGGGTCGAGAATGGCGGCGCTAATAATCCCTGCAGCCGTCATGGCGGAGACCACGCCCTGACCGGTTGCCAGACGAATCAGCACGGTTATCAACCACGCCATGATGTACGGAGAGATATTGCCGTGTGACATCAGCATGCCGATGGTATCGCCAATGCCGGTATCAATAATGGTCTGCTTCAGTACACCGCCCGCGCCGATGATCAGGATCACCATGGCGATGCTTTTCACCGCGTTTTCAAAGGCATTCATCACCCACTGCATGTCGTGACCACGCGCGGTACCAAACAGCACGAAGGCGACAACCATAGCGATAAACATTGCAATCGGTGAAGAGCCTAAGAAGTTGACCACTTCCCACGCCTGCGTCCCTTTCACCAGCCAGATGTTGGCTATGGTGGTGGAGATCATGATGATCGCCGGGATCAGCGGCACCAGGATAGAAACACCGAAGGATGGCAGGTTATTCTGGTCAACCGGTACGTCGGCCTTCATGAATGACGGCGTTGGGCGATCGAGGTTGCCGAGGAACTTCGGCAGGATAAGCCCGGCGCAGATCACGCTCGGAATGGTCACCAGAATACCGTAGATGTAGACCATGCCCATGTCCGCGCCGTAGGCGTTAACCAGCGCCACCGGACCCGGCTGTGGTGGGAACAGCGAGTGGGCGGTGGTGGCGGCGGCAACGGCAGGAATCGCCAGCTTGAGGAACGGGATCTTCGCTTCTGCTGCAATGACGATCACCAGCGGCGCCAGCATAATAAATGCCACTTCATAGAACATCGCCAGGCCGAAGATCAGACCAATAATGATTACCGACAGCTGCACATAGCGCAGGCCGAGGCGCGCCAGCAGCGTATGGGCAATCTGATGCGCCGCCCCGGAATCAACCATCAGCTTACCGATGACCGCCCCGAATACCACGATAATCGCCAGTTCACCCAGCGTGCTGCCAAAGCCGGATTTCATGGTGTGCAGCAGCTCCATTAAATCCATACCCGCCAGCATACCGACCGAGAGCGCCGCCAGCAGCAGGGCGACCATCGAGTTTATTTTGAATCTTAGATTGAGCACCAGCATCAGACCGATGCCGAATACGACCCACAGAATATTGAGAACGTGCATATAACGTCTACCTTTATTGGTTGAACTATTATGATTTTGGTTGAGATGTTACATATATTGGTTAACCATTGATGCGATGAATGTCACATTGCGTTACATGTTTACATTATTACTGAGCAACAGGGCCGTAAAATGGCGATCTCAATAGAATAAATCGTGATTTGGTTAACCAATTTTAAGCTTCAGGTTGACATGTCATACCAAAAGGAGGAATTTATGTGCCATATCGTCGAGTCCATAACGTAACGAGGAATAAAACATGGAACAGACATGGCGCTGGTATGGTCCTAACGATCCGGTCACCTTAGCGGATGTACGTCAGGCGGGTGCCACAGGCGTTGTCACCGCCTTACACCATATCCCGAACGGGGAAGTGTGGACGGTTGATGAGATCCTAAAACGCAAAGCCATTATTGAGCAGGCGGGCCTGGTCTGGTCGGTCGTCGAAAGCGTGCCGATCCACGAAGACATTAAAACCCGTTCCGGCAACTATCTGCAGTGGATCGCCAACTACCAGCAAAGCCTGCGTAACCTGGCTCAGTGCGGTATTCGTACCGTGTGCTACAACTTCATGCCGGTTCTCGACTGGACCCGTACCGACCTGGAATACGTTCTGCCGGACGGCTCCAAAGCGCTGCGTTTTGACCAGATTGAGTTTGCCGCCTTTGAGCTGCATATCCTCCAGCGTCCGGGCGCGGAAGCGGACTACACCGCCGAAGAGATTGCTCAGGCAAATGAACGCTTCGCCACCATGAGCGATGAAGACAAAGCGCGTCTGACCCGCAACATCATCGCCGGTCTGCCGGGTGCGGAAGAGGGCTACACGCTTGACCAGTTTCGCCAGCATCTGGCGCGCTATAAAGATATCGACAAAGCCGCGCTGCGTGAGAATTTTGCCGTCTTCCTGAAGGCGATTATTCCGGTGGCGGAAGAAGCAGGCGTACGCATGGCGGTACACCCGGACGATCCGCCGCGCCCGATCCTTGGCCTGCCGCGCATTGTTTCCACCGTGGAAGATATGCAGTGGATGGTCGATACGGTCAACAGTATGGCGAACGGTTTCACCATGTGCACCGGCTCCTACGGCGTGCGGGCGGACAACGATCTGGTCGACATGATCAAACAGTTTGGTCCACGCATTTACTTCACCCATCTGCGCTCCACGCTGCGTGAAGATAACCCGAAAACCTTCCATGAGGCGGCGCATCTTAATGGCGATGTCGACATGTACGAGGTGGTGAAAGCGATCGTTGAAGAAGAACAACGCCGTAAAGCCGAGGGTAAAGAGGATCTGATCCCGATGCGTCCGGACCATGGCCACCAGATGCTGGACGATCTGAAAAAGAAAACCAACCCAGGCTACTCCGCGATTGGTCGCCTGAAAGGGCTGGCGGAAGTGCGCGGCGTTGAGATGGCTATCCAGCGCGCTTTCTTTAGCCGCTAAAGCGAGTTGCCGGCCACCTGTCTGGCCGGCTTTTTCTTTTCTCATCCGTTGGCCTTTCAACGGGTTCTGGAGTTCACGATGACAACGACAATTGCCAATAGCGACCTGCCGGTTGCGCGCCCTGCATGGGACCGCTCGCGCCTGCAATCCCGCATTGTTCACCTGGGATGTGGCGCTTTTCACCGCGCACATCAGGCGCTGTACACCCATCATTTGCTGGAAACCACTGACAGCGACTGGGGGATCTGTGAAGTTAACCTGATGCCGGGTAACGACTGCGTACTGATTGAAAATCTGCGCAAGCAGCAACTGCTGTATACCGTGGCGGAAAAAGGCGCGGACAACACCGTGCTGAAAGTGATCGGGTCAATGAAAGAAGCGCTGCACCCGGATCTTGACGGCTGTGACGGTATTTTACAGGCGATGGCGCGCCCGCAGACGGCAATTGTTTCGCTGACGGTCACCGAAAAAGGCTACTGCACCGATGCGGCCAGCGGTCAGTTAGATCTCAATAACCCGCTGATTAAACACGATCTGGCGAATCCGACCGCGCCGAAATCGGCGATTGGTTACATCGTACAAGCGCTGTACCTGCGCCGTGAGCAGGGGCTGGCGGCTTTTACCGTGATGTCCTGCGATAACGTGCGTGAAAATGGGCATGTGGCGAAAGTCGCAGTACTGGGGCTGGCGCAGGCGCGCGACCCGCAGCTGGCGCAGTGGATTGAAGCTAATGCGACTTTCCCGTGCACTATGGTCGACCGCATTGTTCCGGCGGCGACGCCGGAAACGTTGCAGGAGATTGCCGACCAGTTGGGCGTTTACGATCCGTGTGCTATCGCCTGTGAGCCGTTCCGTCAGTGGGTAATTGAAGACAATTTTGTCAACGGTCGTCCTGACTGGGACAAGGTTGGCGCACAGTTCGTGGCCGACGTGGTGCCGTTTGAAATGATGAAACTGCGCATGCTCAACGGCAGCCACTCTTTCCTCGCATATCTGGGCTATCTCGGCGGCTATGAAACCATCGCCGATACCATGACCAATCCGGCGTACCGCAAAGCTGCGTTTGCGCTGATGATGCAGGAGCAGGCGCCGACGCTCTCGATGCCGGAAGGCACCGATCTCAACGCCTACGCGACACTGCTGATCGAGCGTTTCAGCAACCCGTCTCTGCGCCACCGTACCTGGCAGATTGCGATGGACGGCAGCCAGAAACTGCCGCAGCGCCTGCTGGATCCGGTGCGTCTGCACCTGCAAAATGCCAGCGGCTGGCGTCACCTGGCGCTGGGCGTGGCGGGCTGGATGCGTTACACCCACGGTGTGGATGAGCAAGGGCAGGCCATTGATGTTGTCGACCCTATGCTGGCTGAATTCCAGCACATTAACCAACAGTACCAGGGCGCCGAGCGCGTGACGGCGCTGCTGGGGCTGTCTGGCATTTTTGGTCATGACCTGGCGGAAAACGCTGGCTTTGTGGAGACCATTATCGCGACGTATCAACAGCTATGTGAACACGGCGCACGTGAGTGCGTTGCGGCATTAAGCGCTGACGCATAACCTCCGAACTATGACGGGTCAATCAAAATATTGGTTTGGTTGACCCGTTTTCTGTTTTTGCCCTCCCGCAAATGCTATAGTTCGATACCTATTCCCCGTATCTGATTACACGCATCTGACGGACATAACACGATGAAATCGAACACTTCTCAGCAAAGACCCTACCAGGAAGTGGGTGCCATGATCCGCGATCTGATTGTCCAGACGCCGTACCAGCCCGGTGAACGCTTGCCGCCAGAGCGTGAAATTGCCGAGATGCTCAATGTCACTCGCACGGTGGTTCGCGAAGCGTTAATCATGCTGGAAATTAAAGGCCTGGTGGACGTGCGCCGCGGAGCCGGGATCTACGTGCTCGACAATGCGGATGCGCAGACTATCGACAGTACGGATGCAAATCATTGCAATGATGCGGGCCCGTTTGAACTGTTGCAGGCGCGACAGCTGCTGGAAAGCAACATTGCCGAATTTGCCGCGCTGCAGGCTACCCGCGAAGATATCGTCAAAATGCGCCAGGCGTTGCAACTGGAAGAGCGGGAGCTGGCTTCCAGCGAGCCGAACGGTTCTGAAAGCGGCGACATGCAGTTCCATCTCGCCATAGCTGAAGCCACGCATAACAGCATGCTGGTGGAGCTGTTTCGCCAGTCATGGCAGTGGCGTGAGAACAACCCGATGTGGATCCAGCTCCATAGCCACCTCGACGATACCCACTACCGGAAAGAGTGGATGGGCGACCATAAACAGATCCTGGCTGCATTAATCAAAAAAGATGCCCGCGCGGCCAAGCTGGCCATGTGGCAGCATCTGGAAAACGTCAAACAGCGTCTGCTGGAGTTTTCAAATGTCGATGACATTGATTTTGATGGTTATCTGTTTGATTCCTGGCCGCTGGATAAAGTTAACGCCTGATTTCCCTTCCTCTCATACGCGGGCTATTGCGGCCCGCACCGCGTTTTCCGCATTCTCATTCATTGCCCGGCAGGGCCGCTTTTCACGTTCTGAAAGTCACGTAAAAAATTGTTTCCATCGCCTCGGATGAACATTTTTTCGTCCCCTTTGTGCGGTGTAAATTGATTTAAATCAATTAAAAACAACTTATTTTCGCATGCGAAAAAATGTGTTATTTACCTTATTTTTACCTTTCCGTGCTTATTTTTAGACAAAACGGGTCTGGGTCAAGTGAGAATCAACGCGATCTCTGCAGTAATCAGGATAAGGTTTACCGGCATAACTACACATAAAAACAAGCGGTTCGCGTAAATGTAGACATTAATAACGATGCGTAACTTATTGGTCATAATGATGTTTTGAGTTGTGATATGTCTAATGTAAATTCCTCATGTTTTTTTAATCAAATGAATAAAAGACAATATGCGTAAAGTTAACATTACACATTATTCCATAATCAAGTTATCTTTCATTTGAAATATCGTTCCATTTTTCTGCTTTTTATTAACAGTTTCATTACTATTATGCCTGTATTTTGCCGTTGACATGTTTTTACACTAACTGCATATTTCATCGCCATAAGCGTGTTATTACGTTCAGGAGTTGAAAATGCCATCTCGAGACTATCCCGATATTCGAAAACCCAGAGGGACCCGATCAAAAGATATGGTTCTTTTAAGTGCCCGTGTCGATACCTCTTTGTGGGAATATGTGCGAACGCTGGCATTTGAAACCCGTAAAAGTAAACAAGATATTATTGCTGAAGCATTAATGTTGCATCGCTCAGTTAATGAGAGTGAAAGTCTCGAGTAATTATCGCTGTCCGGTTTTGATTGAAAATCCAAAAATGAATTATGTCTTGCCACTTCATTATTACCTTCATTGGTATTTTTTTGGTGTGTTATTGGTATTGCCCCTTAATCCATAGCTGTAATGGCATTAGGGGTAACCTCCGTTCATGCAGCGGAAATTTATAATAAAGATGGCAACAAGCTGGATCTCTACGGCAAAGTAAAAGCAGCCCATTCCTGGACTGATGGTACTAATGCTGATGAAACCTACGCACGTCTGGGTTTTCGCGGTGAGACGCAAATCAACGATCAACTGACCGGTTACGGGCAATTTGAAAGTCAGTTTGATGCCGCTAAAGCAGAAGGTTCGCAGAATGGCGTTAATACACGTCTGGCGTTTGCTGGCCTGGATTATGGTCATGACGTCAGTTTTGACTATGGTCGCAACTATGGTATCGCTTACGATGTGGGAGCTTATACTGATACTCTCTCAGAGTTCGGCGGTGACTCCTTTGAAAATACTGACCGCTTCCTTACTACACGCACTTCTGGCGTTGCAACACTTCGCACCAAAAATCTGTTCGGTGCCGTTGATGGTCTGAATGTTGGCGCGCAATATCAGGGTCAGGACGATACCAATAAGGATCCGACGAAACAACACGGCAATGGCCACGGCTTCTCCCTGGGTTATGACAACATTGCGGATTCTGGCATATCTGCAATTGCGGCCTATACCAACAGTTCTGTGACTGCTCAGCAGAAACAAAAAGGTTGGAATGGCGAAAACGCAGAGTTCTGGGGCGCGGGTCTGAAATATGATGCTAATGCTATCTATGTAGCGACTATGTACGGAGAGTCCCACAACCTGATTCAGGATGCGGACAAAGCTGAGCACTTTGAAGCGATGGCTGCGTATGTGTTTGATTTTGGTCTGCGTCCGAACGTGGCTTACGTCCACGCGCGTGATAACAACAATAATGACCTGATCGAATACGTCGCGCTGGGTACAGACTACTACTTCAACAAAAACATCGTGGCTGATGTAGGTTACAAAATTAACCTGCTCGATGGTAAAGACAGCGATAACCAGGTTGCTGCGGGTCTGACCTATCAGTTCTAACTTTTTGTTCTGGTATGAAAAAGGCGTCCTGGTTAAGACGCCTTTTTTTATATCTGCCGGCGTTTAAACCGGCTGACTCTCTTCCTGCTGTACACCGCTAAACAGCCATTGCCAGAGGCCCATTGCCATAAAAATGTTGTTGATAACAGGAAGATAATAAACAATCCCAGTGCGCCAAACCAGCCAAAGTCTTTATAATCCTTTAGCGTGCCAATTAAACCCGCCAAAATAATCAACCCCAGTAATATTTTTTTAAACCACGACATGTATTTTCCCGAAGATAGTGTTGATGTTGAATTAACATGTCCATTTTTACGCGTTTTAAATTGAGTTTATAAATGAACGGACGGGAATTATAAATTGTCTGGCGGGTCATTACCGATTATTTTAGGTTTATTAAATGTTGACATTTAATTGCGGACTAATCCGAATATACCTTCTTTAGAAGGTTGCCGGTTATACCCTTTTTGGCGAGGCGAAACGCTGTTTGTATAATTGCGTGAGGCTGATAAGTGCCGCAATCAACAACGCGACGGCGCCGCACACCGTGGCGTTAACGATCGCCAGTGCGCCGCTTCCCAGCAGGCTGGTTAATAGCGGACCAAGTATTTGCCCAATGCCGTAAGTCAGAGTGACCAGGCCCAGCAGATTAATATTGCGCGGTACGCTAAGTTGTCGGGCAAGCGGCATCACCAGTGAAGTGGTTCCCATAAACGTTGCGCCAAAACCCATGCTGCTTATCACCAGCAGCGGCAAAGAGCCGCTGGCGAGCGTCATGAGCACGCAGGCGCTTTGAATCAGCAAATTCGCCGTCAGGCATTGCAATACTCCCCAGCGTCGGGCGGCCCACAGCCAGGCGAAACACCCCGGAATTATCGATATGCCGACCAGCGACCAGAGATGGGCAGTCAACAGCGGCGAACCGGCGCTTTTCGCCATTAGCGGCAGGTAGGTGGCGACAATGATGTAGCCAAATCCGGCCAGCCCGTACAGCAGCGCCAGCAGCCACCAGGACATAGGCTGATGCTCTGTTTTTACCGGGGCCGCGGCGGGGAGCACGTGGTCGCGAGATGGCAGGAGTATAACCAGTAGCACAAAGAACAGAGCCGAGGCTGCCGCCGCGCCCAGCCAGAGCGTGTGCGAGGACAGCGCAAAATGCAGACCGCTAATGACATATTCATTGCCCAGCAAAATGCCTGCGCCAACGCCGGAGAACAACGCCGCGATCACAAAGGGATGCCGGGTATGATGCAGAACGATCATCGAGCCAAAGATCATCATACCGGCACTGGCGACGCCCGCCAGAAAGCGGATCAGCATCACCAGCGCGGGCTGCGTTAAGCTGGCCATCGCCAGAATCAGCCCTGCGGTAGCGAGCGCGGACGTTAGCAACATTGGACGTAAGCGTGAGGGAAGATGAAAGAGCCCAAAGGAGAAGAGCAGGCTTCCCGCCAGATACCCGGCGTAGTTGGCGCTGGCAATCCACGAGAGTTGGTCAAACGTAAATTGACCTTCTGACAGCAGTACCGGCAGCATTGGCGTATACAGAAAGCGCCCAATCCCCATGCCCAGCGTTAAGACCAGCATGCCAAAGAGCGCGACACTGATGGCATGGCGATTTGAATCTGGGCTTCCCTGGGGCATACGGACTCTCATTTCGCGCTGTTAGCTGATAATTGTTATATTACATACGTAAATGATAATGAAAAGTAAAAATAAAACCGCGTAACGCTGAATGCCATCAAAGGTTACGGCTGTAGACCCGCGAGGCTTCTCCCCACGGATGATAGCCCGGCCCGTTGAAGTAAAACCCTGCTTTCTCGTATAAACCTTTCAGGTCAGTACACAGATGGAGCTGTGTAAAACCCAACTGTCTGGCCTGCTGTGCAATATGTTCGATCAGGCGAAACGCCAGACCGTGACCACGATAGCGAGGATCGATATAGAGCGCGCATAGCCACGGCCACAGTTCGCCGCGACTAATAAAATCATTGGTGATCAATCCAGCGCAGCCAACAATGCTGCCACCATCCTGTAGCCAGTACCACTGCGGTAGCGGGTTCTTTGCGCCAATACAACGGCGCAATGCATCCTCGTATACCGCCATGGAGTCTTCTGAGGCCCATTGCTGCTGAAAGTAAGCGGTGATCTCGTGCAGCTTTTCTGGCGTCTCGCGCAGGGAAAAAATGCGGATGTTCATCGTCATTGAATCTTTCTCCTTAAAAATTCGCCAGCGTCAGCAGGGACGGAATTTGCGACAACAGATATAACACCAGCCCGATTGAACCGCCAACCAACGTGCCGTTGACGCGAATAAACTGCAAATCTTTACCGATGTTTAACTCAATTTGCTGCGACATATCGCGTGCATCCCAACTTTTCACCGTGTCGCTAATATGGCGCGTCAGGAAGGTGGCGAACTCCGGGGCAACTTTATGCGCAGCCTGCTCCAGATGCCCATTTAGTGAGGCACGCAGGGCGCTGTCGGCTACCAGCGTTTCGCCGAACCACTGCCCGGCGCTGGCGATGCGCTGCTTCACGCGGGAATCATCTGCGTTAATGTCGGTTTTCACCCACTGACGCAGGTCTGCCCACAGCTCGCCAAGATAACGGTTGAAGGCTTCATCTTCCTTCAGATAGCTTTTCATGCTTTCGGCCCGCGCGGTCATCTCCGGATCGTGTTTGAGCTTATCGATGAGCTTAAATGTAGCGCGATCGAAGGCATGGCGGATCTGATGCGCGCGATCGTGGCTGATGTCATCCAGCAAGGAGTTAACGGCATCAGACACCAGCTCGGCGCTGTGCTCGCCCAGCCATTCGGTTGGCAGGATCTTCGCTTTCAGCGGATGTTCGGTTTCCAGCCAGTGCACTACTTGTCTGGCGATAAACGCTCGCGAGCTGTCGCGCTGGAGCAGGGCGATCAGTTGGGCGATCAGCGTATCGAGCAGCACCTGATGGCGATTGTTTTTGGTCATGCTTTCCAGCATCAGCGCGCTGGTTCCGGAGAGATCGACCTTGTCGATAGCCTTGTGCACCGCCCGCTTGATCAGCCGCTGAATGCGCGAGTCGTCGGTCAGTTCGAGAAAACCGCTCATGATCTGCAACAGATGCTGGCCGATGCGCTGGGCGTTTTCCGGCTGGCTGAACCAGGTGCCGATCAACAAGGCCGGTTCATGGCGGCGGATCAGGGCTATCAGCGACTGGGTATCGAGGAATTTCTCTTGTACAAACTGACCAAGATTTTCGCCGATCCGATCCTTATTGCGCGGGATAATAGCCGTGTGTTGCGAGATAAACGGGATCGGCACCCGGCGAAAAAGCGCCACCACGGCAAACCAGTCCGCCAGCGCGCCGACCATCGCCGCTTCGGCAATCGCTTTGATCCCGAGTACCCAGAAGTTAGGTGGCAGAAATAGCGTGATGACGAAGGTCGCGGCAGCGATCAGCAGCAATGAGAGCGCCAGTCGCTTGGCACGTTTGAGTTCAGCAATTTTATTCATAGGCTTAAGGATAGAGCCAGACGAGGGGATCGCGCAAAAAATGTGGTGCGCCTCCCATTTTCAGGTGGGCTGGGTTTACTCCGGGATCCAGTTATCCCACGCCGGTAAGGGACCAAGTTCTGCGACCAGAAAATCGATAAACGATCGCACCTTCGGATTGCTGTACTTGCTGGGAAAGTACAGCGCATACAGGGCATGAGTTTCACAGGTGATGGTGCCGTCGAGCATCAGCGGCGTGATCTCCTCTTTTTGAATATGATCGCCAATCAAATAAGTGGGCAAATATGCCACCCCCTGATCTTCTAACACCGACTTCAACAGCACCAGGCTGCTGTTGGCCTGGATCGGCATATGTAGTTTCAACTGATGCAGTCGATCCTGTTCATCTGCCACCTTCAGTACCGGCGTGAGGCCCGGGTAAACCAGGCAATCATGATCTACCAGATCGCTGCGACGCTGGGGCATGCCTTTTTTAGCGAGGTAGCCGGGTGAGGCACAGTACGCCCAGCGAACGGGCACCAGCTTGCGCATCGCATAGTTTTGCGGCGGCGCGGTGGAAATTCGCAGGGCAATGTCGAAATCCGTTTCGTTCAGATTGACGAAGTTATCGTTGAGATCGATATACAGATTCACATCCGGGAACTGGGAGCGGTATTTATCCACCAGGTTCACCAGCCGGGAATAACCAAACGCAATTGAGCAGGTTATGCGTAATTCACCCTGCGGGCTGTGGTAATAACCGGAGGTGGTATTCAGCGTTTCATCGAATTCTTTCAACAGCTTATTAGCGCGGTTGAAGAGATATTGCCCGGCGTCGGTCAGAGTAATACTGCGGGTGGTGCGTTTAATTAATGTCGTGCCTAACGTATCTTCCATCGCTGTCAGGCTTTTGCTGACCGCAGACGGCGAGACGTTGAGCTGCGCCGCGGCTTCTGACAATCCTCCGCAGTCGACGATTTTAGTAAAAAACTCCAGATGCTTGAGTGAAATCGGCGTACTCATAATTTCCTTAAATTCACAAGTGATTTGCAAAAACGGTACGAATAGGCCGTTACATTCGCCTTTTAAACATGCAACTATTGAATCACAGGAAACAACTTGCTGGCAAAATGAAAAAATAACAACTTAGGTGAGTTACGTCACAAATTAAAAGGAGGCGAAACGGAAACTCATCACATTGTGAATTTAATCTCATTAATTATTATTCTAAAGGTACCGATTATGTGGTCACGACTAGAACCCTACAGATCGTCGATTATTTTATTAGTTGCTCTGGTGATTGGCGGCTTATTAGGTATTTATGCCCCATCGTTTGCAAGTAAACTCCAGCCAATAGGTCAGATATTCTTAAACCTGTTATTTATGATTATTGTGCCGCTGGTGGGGATCAGCGTCATGTCTTCGATCGCCAGTATGACCGACCTGAAAAGGTTGGGGCGTATTATGGCGATTATCTTTATTGTTTCGATCGCGATGGCCTTTATTCCGGCGGCAGGGATCGTCGCGCTGGCGCTCTGGTATAACCCGGCGCAGGGCGTCACTATCGATCTCTCGCAGTCGGTGCAGGCGGGCAGCGGCAAGATGGATTTTGTCAGCATGATCACCACCAGCGACTTTATTGGGCTGTTCTCTAAGTCCAATATTCTGGCACTGATCGTGATGGCGATCATCGCCGGTGTGGCGATTGGCCAGTCGGATCAGGCCGGTAAACGCATTGCGTCGCTGCTGGAAGACGCCAATACCGTGATCATGAAGATCGTTTCGATCATTATGAAGGTCGCGCCGATTGGTCTGGGCTGCTACTTCGCCGCCACCATGGCCAGTCAGGACTCTGCACTACTGTTAACCTTTGCCCGTGCCATCGGCCTGTTTATGGTTGCCACGCTGGTCTATTTTGTTTTTGGCTCGATTCTCTATTCGTATATTGGCGGCGGTATTCCGGCGGTCAAAGCCTTCTGGCGTAACGCGATTGAACCGTCTGCAACTGCGCTGGGGACCTGCTCTTCGCTGGGGACGCTCCCGGTGACGCTGCGTGCCGGTAAGGCGATGGGGATTAACCCGGAAATCGTTGATGTTTCCATTCCACTGCTGGTTAACCTGAACAAAGGCGGTGTGGCGATGATTGCCGCGCTGAAAATCGTCTTTATCTATTCCGTGCTGGGCATGGAATTCACCACCGAAACCTTCTTCCTGACGATGCTGATTGCGGTGCTCTCCGCCATTATCGTTGGTGGCGTGCCGGGCGGGGCGTTCCTCGGTGAAATCTTTATCGTCACCACGCTGGGCCTGCCGATGGAGGCAATCCCGATGCTGGTGGTGCTGGGCACCATTACCGATGCGCCGGCCACACTGATTAACGTTATCCATGATTTGAATGCGGCGCAGATTGTTGAACGGTTCGCTGGAAAAAAGCAGACCAACACTGAAATAAACTCTACTGCTGCGGTGGTATAGGTTTCACACGGATTAAGAACAGGAGATGTTATGAAAGACGCAATGAAGCTTGAGACGCAACTGGTTGTTGCTGGTCGTGACAAACGCTACACCCAGGGAGCGGTGAATCCGGTTATCCAACGTGCCTCTTCACTGGTATTTGATACCGTGAAGGACAAGAAATTTGCCACCGCCAATCGCGCAAACGGTGAGCTGTTTTACGGTCGTCGCGGAACCTATACCCACTTTGCCTTCCAGAAGGCAATGAGCGAACTGGAAGGCGGCGTTGGCTGCGCGCTGTACCCATGTGGTGCTGCGGCGGTGACCAATGCGATTCTGGCGTTTGTTCAGGGTGGCGATCATATCCTGATGACCGGCGCGGCCTACGAGCCAACCCAGGATTTTTGCAATAAGATCCTGAGTAAATTCAATGTTGAAACAACGTATTACGATCCGCTGATTGGTGCAGGTATCGTCGATCTTCTGCGTCCGGAAACGAAGGTTGTATTCCTTGAGTCACCAAGTTCTATCACTATGGAAGTCCAGGACGTGCCGGGGATGGTGAAGGCTATCCGCGCGGTGAATCCGGAGATTGTCATTATGATCGACAACACCTGGGCGGCGGGTGTGCTGTTCAAAGCGCTGGATTATGGCGTGGATATTTCCATTCAGGCGGGAACGAAGTACACCATCGGTCATTCGGACGGCATGCTGGGCACGGCGGTGTCTAACGCCCGTTGTTGGGATCGTCTGCGCGAGAACTCCTATCTGATGGGGCAAACGCTGGATGCCGATACCGCCTACAACGGCAGCCGCGGATTGCGTACCCTGGCGGTACGCCTTAAGCAGCATCAGGAGAGCAGTATCCATATTGCTCGCTGGCTGTCGGCAAGACCGGAAGTGGCGCGGGTGAACCATCCGGCGTTACCGGAATGTCCGGGCCATGAGTATTTTCAGCGTGATTTTACCGGAAGCTCAGGCCTGTTCTCATTTGTGCTGAAAAAGAGACTGACCGACGAACAGATGGCGAATTTCCTCGATAATTTCTCGCTGTTCCATATGGCCTATTCGTGGGGTGGATTTGAGTCGCTCATTCTGGCGAACCAGCCGGAAGAGCTGAACAGCATTCGCCCGGCTGGAGAGGTGGATTTCAGCGGCACGCTGGTCAGGGTGCATATTGGCCTGGAGGATATTGGCGACCTGATTGCCGATCTCGAAGCGGGATTTGCACGCATTGCGTAAGGTGATGTGAGCGTAGCCGGATGCGGCGCAAGCGCCTTATCCGGCCTACATAGTTGTCGTAGGCCGGATAAGCGGGCAGGTTAGTTTTCAGTGACTAACGTCGTTGCCTCATGTTGGCGTACCCGTTTGAGTAAGCCTGCCAGAGTGAACACGACAGCGAGCCCCGCCACAACCGCCAGCAGATGAAACGAAATCCTGCCGCCGTTAAACCATAACCAACGCCCAATTTCGACAGAAACCGCCATCACCGTCAGGATCACCATATTCAGCGATGCCGAGACCGTTCCTTTAGGTAAGTTGTTGGAAAAAAGTGTAAAGCGGAACAGCGTCGGGAAGATCATCCCAATACCAAACGCATACAGGCTGGTTCCCAGCACCGACCACAGCCAGACGTGCGGCCACAGCAAATTGCCCGCGATCAGCACCGCTAACCCGCTCAGTTGAACAGGCACGGCGCGCCAGATAAAACTGGGTTGGGTTGGATCCTTCACAAAACGCACCACCACCATATTGGCGACGATCACTGCACCAAACACCGGGGCCTGTGCCCAGGCAAACTGCGATGTAGTCATGCCGCCCGCATCAATCAGGATCACCGGCGAGACTGCCACCCAGCTCATCATCGGGATATAGCTTAGCGATAGCGTGGCTGCGCCAAACAGGAATACCCGGTTGCGGAAAACGTCGCGGAAATCACGCAGTACGCCGCGTGCGCTGAACGGCACCGCGCCGCGCTGGACGGTTTCCGGCATGGCTAACGCTAGCCCAATCAGGGCGATAAGCCCCATGACGGCGATAATGGCAAACAGGATCTTCCAGTGTACAAAGTGCATTAGCGCTGCTCCGGAGAGCGGGCCGATAACCGGTGCAACCAAAACAATGGAAGTGATTATCGCCATTAACTTAATGGCCTTCGTTTGCCCAAACGCCTCCTGTACCGTGACATAGCCAACGGTTGCGATAAAGCAAATGCTGGTGCCCTGCACAAATCGGGCGATCAGAAATTGCGTCATTGAAGTAGTAAACAGCGTGGCAGCGCAGGCGAGGGTAAAGATTAACGCCCCCGCAATCAGCACGGGTCGACGGCCAATCCGGTCGGAAAGCGGCCCCAGCAGCCATTGCAGCGCCATGCCGCCTGCCAGATAGAGGCTCACCGCAGCGGGCGCCAGGCTGACGTCGGCGTTGAAATCGCGTACGACATTAATGATGCCGGGCTGAATCAAGTCCGTCGACAGATAGGCGGCGAAATCATACAAAATCAACGCAATAGGAAAAAATAGCGTCGTAGCGCGTTGGGAGAAAAACGCGAGAATCCGTTGCATAAAACAGCTCCTTGTCGGGAGAAAACCCTCAACGGGAATAGCGAAATTCAATACCGTCTTTGAGACGTCAGGCCGATGACAGAATAAAAGCAGACTGCAAATGTACTGAATTTCATGTAATCAAAAACGCTGCCTGCGTGAAGCGCAAACAGGAGAAACGCTCACTAACGCGGGGTCAGAAAACGTAACGATTACAGGTAACAATCAGCACATCGCACCTCAGGAAGAGTAGGTTGAACGGGTAATAACCATCCGCAGTGTAATGCGGATTGGATATTAATTAAACGAGTTTATCCTGTTTATGTGTAGAAAATCGCACCGCAAATCAGACTACGATGCTCTGCAAAAACCGCAGCGCGATAGCACAGCCGAAGATAATCAATACACCGCCAGCTATACGCTCTACCCACAAGATCCCTCTGGTTAACCGCCGCTGGATCTGCGGTAAGCCGATGAACATCACGATCAGCAGATCCCAGCACAGCACCACGCTGGTCATCCAGATCCCGCTCATGGTTTGTTGTAGCAGCGTCACTGACGGGCCGAGCAGGGCGGTCATTAGCGCCAGATAGAACAGTGCATTTTTTGGGTTAAGCAGTGACGAACCCAATCCCAGCAGCAGCTGTTTACCAAATCCTGGACAGGTAGACCGGGCATCTGTTCCGGTCAGAGTTTGCGGGCGACTGCGTATCAGCAGGCTGCCTATCCACAATAAATAGAGCGCGCCCAGCAGCTCAATAATGGTAAACAGCAGGGGAAGCTGGCGCAGGATCCCCCAACCGATAATTGCCAGCAGGATATACAGCCCGTTGCCGATAGCGATCCCCACGCACAGCCCGGTGCTGTCGCGCATCCGGTATCGTACGGCATAACCGACCAGTAAAAAGAAGTCCGGACCGGGGCTGAGTAGTGCGACAAAATGTGCCAGCGCCAGCGCGGGAAAAGCAGACGGAAAAAGTACAGAAAGCAGCGACATAGCGACCTCAGACAATGAATCTGAGATCACCGTACGCCTGACGCAGCGCTAATTATTGTCTGATATTGATCGCCCCAACGCGTACTGGCGCGGTGTGGCGGCGGTGTAGCGAACAAAGGTGCGATGGAAATGGCTCTGGTCGGCAAACCCGCTCTGATAGCCGACATCGGCAATTTCGTCCCCGGCCCGCAGCCGCTGGCGGGCATAGTCAATCCGTATGATGTTCAGATAACTTCCTGGCGTCAGCCCGGTGTCCTGCTTAAAGGTACGGATCAGCGTTTCTTTACGCATGTGACACTCATGTGCCAGCTCATCGAGTGAGGGCGGAGCCTGCAGGTTGGACTGCAACCGTTCGCGCAGATACTGGCTGGCGGCGCTTAGGTTTTCCGGTGCTACCGACTGCAACGGCAGCGAACGTAGCAATGCTTGTGCGGCATCCGTTACCCGCGTCGTTTGCCGTTGCTGCATAAGTGCCACGAGGTTTACATAGTGCTGGAACAATTGCCGATCGCGGATAACGGGATCGCGCGTGCAAAGCCGCTGATTGTTGTTCTGCGCAGGCAGACTAGCAAGACACCATCGGGCATCAAGATAAAGCATGTGATAGCTGCGAAACTGCCCGTTAACGGGGTTGCAGCTGTGGGGTGCCAGTGGCGGGATCACAATCAGATCGCCCACCTGCAGATGGTATTCCTTGCCATCGCACAGGCAGCACGTTTCCCCCTCGAGAATTGCTCCAATCGAGAGCTGAGAGTGGTGATGCCGCTTATAGGCCTGCTGGCTTTGCCAGGTGCTGCGCAGTTCCAGCCACGGGAGCTGTTCATCACGCCAGAACGATTGTGGAATATCCCGGGTGTGCGTCACATCGCGTCCTCCCTGAAAGTAATGATTCGTTATAGCACAGGCCGAGTGGTGAAAAAGTGGGAATGTGCATTGAGATAGCGATTCTGCGTGACGGGTTCCAGACAAATGCAGACGTTACATAGGGACGTTTTCATCCCGGAAATCGTCTCGCAAACAGAGAAAGTTGCAGGTGAGGGTGTGGCTTCCTTATGGGGTTTGTTGAGCAAATTGTTTCCTTGCTACTTACTGGAGTGACTAATGACAGCCAGATAAAGACGCTGTTTAATTATATTTTGCAAACTGGCGATGCACCTCGCTTCAGTGAGTTTATTCGTGGGGTTGCTGAACGTTCACCGCAGCATAAGGAGCATTTGATGACGATCGCGGACAGATTGCATGAGGCTGGATTTCAAAAAGGGTGGCTCGAAGGTCAGCAGGAAGGCGCGCAAAAAGGCAAGCAGGAAGGTCTTATTGAGGGGCAACGTACTGAAGCGTTGCGTATTGCCCGCACCATGCTGGCCGACGGTACTGATCTCAGCACGGTGCAAAAAATTACCCGACTTTCCGTTGACGATATTCAGGGCGTAAGCCATTAAAAATGGCTTAATCCGTGCTATCGCCAGCCCGGTAGCACCGGGCGGTCTGATTTACTCTATCGCCAACTTTACCGCCTCGCCGAGCTTCTGCATCACTTCCCGATGCTTCTCGTTTGGCGGCAACGCGCAGTTGATGCGTACGCAGTTGCGATACTTTCCTGATGCGGAGAACAGCGAACCCGGCGCAACCTGGATTTTGAGGCGACAGAGCTGCTTAGCGACACAGACCATATCGACCTGGTGCGGCAGCTCAACCCACAGCATAAAGCCGCCTTTTGGTCGGGTGACGCAGATCCCGCAGGGGAAGTATTCCCGTACCCAACAGGTGTAGATCTCCATATTGCGCTGGTAGATCTGACGCATACGGCGAACATGCCGATGATAATGCCCCTCGCGCACGAAAGCGGCGGCCGCCAGCTGCGTAGCAGGAACGTTAGTGCCGATGACGGCATATTTCATATGCAGAAATTTATCGTGATAACGACCGGGAATAACCCAACCGACGCGCAACCCCGGCGCCACGGATTTGGTAAATGAACTGCACAGTAGCACCCGACCATCGCTGTCCCAGGAGTGTATTGTGCGCGGACGGGGATATTCCGTGGCAAGCTCTCCGTACACATCATCTTCAAAAATAACAATATCGTGCTGCTGGGCGAGGGCGAGCACCGCCCGTTTACGCGCATCCGGCATAATAAATCCGAGGGGATTATTGCAGTTAGGAACCAGAATCACCCCTTTAATCGGCCACTGATCCAGCGCCAGTTCCAGCGCTTCAATGCTGATCCCTGTATCCGGATCGGTTGGGATCTCTATAACTTTGATCCCTAATCCGCGTAGCAGCTGCATCGTGCCGTAATAGGCGGGCGATTCTACGGCGACGATATCCCCTGGCTGGCAGACTGCCAGCAGCGCCAGTGACATCCCGCTCTGACTCCCGCTGGTGATCACAATATCATCCGCATTGATGACCGAACCTCCGTCCAGCATGAGCCGGGCAATCTGTTGACGCAATTCGCGACAGCCTGGTAATTCATCGTAGCCCAGAACCGCCTTGAGATTATGCTGCGCCACGCGACTTAGCTCGCGCCAGAGCGGCTTCAGGCTGGGTTGATTGATATCGGGCACGCCACTGCTAAAAGGGATTATCGATTTGTCTGCATGACCTGCAAGCATGTCCAGCACCTGATCCCACTGGGTTATCTCGACTGGACGTTGGACCGGGCGCGACATCAGCGGCACCGGCGGCTGTGCTTTTTGTGGTGCGACAAAATAACCGGAACGCGGCTGCGGCGTGATCAGCCGTAGTTGTTCCAGCGTCTGATATGCCTGCTGGACGGTGCTGATGCTGACCCCGTGCTCCTGGCTCAGGCTGCGTACCGAAGGCAGTTTTTCGCCATGGCGATACAGACCTTGCTCAATGCGTTCGGCCAGCAGATTGGCCAGATGTTGGTAACGCGTCATGCTGTATCCCTCATGGGTACCATACAGATTAACAAACCGGTACAGATTGGCGTGAAAAAAGCGATGCAGAACTCTTTTTAACCAATCTGTATGTTAAATAAAAGTACTTTGTGAGTCTGTATTGTTTTGGGCCAAATCCGTGAAGATAAAGCCTCTGGCAAGGCGGGGAGGCAAGGTATGGAATTTCACGAGAATAAAGCAAAACAGCCGTTTATTGGGTTTGTACTGATCTGGCGGGCATACAAGGCGTGGCGGCTGCGAGCGCAAACGCGGCGCCTGTTGCAACAGATGAGCGACGAGCGGCTGCGGGACGTCGGACTGCGACGCGATCAGGTGGAGTGATTTTCTTTCATCGACAGAGGCTGGGGTTATCGCCCGGCCTCTTTTGTATTCATGAGATTTATCAATTCATGCTTCTGAATGCAGTGTTTCTTGATACTTACCCTGATAAGTATTATTTTCTTCTCAGCGATGAGGGGAAGGATACATGACTGAAGATGAACTGTTTGCCCGCCGCCCGATGGGGATGCGCATGGCAATGGTGGTGCGCCAGTGGCGGGCCATTATTGATGCAGCCATTACCGACACTGGCCTGACGCAGTCAAGCTGGACGGTACTGATGCAGCTGTATCAACTGGGAGACAACGTCTCGGTCAGTGAACTGGCGGAGGTGCAGGGTATTGAACTGCCGCCGCTGATGCGCACCCTCTCACAGCTGGAAAAACACGGCTATCTGCTGCGTTCCACATCGCCTTATGACAAACGCATTCGCCTGCTCACGCTGACCGAGCAAGGCCGCGCAAGGCTGGAAGAACTAAACCGGGTGATTGAGAACTACCAACATCGTGTCACGTGTACCATCCCCGAAGCGGAGCTTGCCGCCTTTAGCTCGACCTTAAATCAACTCGCCTGCAATTTGCGGACAATCCGCGAAGAAGACAATCAACACTAAAAAACTATGATGACCCCAGAACAAAAATTTGCCCGTTGGGTAAGGGTGAGTATTGCCGCTTTCCTGGTAATATTCGCCTGGTTTATCGTTGCCGATATCTGGATCCCGCTAACACCGGACTCTACGGTGATGCGTGTAGTAACGCCTGTTTCCTCACGCGTATCCGGCTACGTCTCGCAGGTGCATGTGCATAACAATAGCCAGGTGAAAAAGGGCGATTTGCTGTACGAACTGGATCCGACGCCGTTTATCAATAAGGTCGAGGCTGCGCAAATCGCCCTTGAGCAGGCAAAGCTGAGCAACCAACAGCTGGATGCGCAGATCGCCTCTGTGCGTGCCAACCTGCGCACCGCGCAATTCAACGCCCGGAACGACAAGACCACCTTTGACCGCTATCAGCGCCTGAGCGCCATGCAGAACGTGTCGCAAGCCGATCTCGACAAGGTGCGCACCGCCTGGCAAACCAGCGAGCAGTCGGTGTCGGCGCTCAATGCCAGTATTCAGAACCTGCTGATCCAACGGGGCGAGCGCGATGAAAACCGCAACGTGACGCTGCAAAAATACCGTAACGCGCTGGAAGAGGCGCAACTGAACCTCGGCTGGAGCAAAGTGTATGCACAGACCGACGGCACGGTGAGCAATCTCCAGCTTAGTCCCGGACTTTATGCCACTGCCGCCACGCCATTGCTGGCGCTGGTCAGCCACCAGACCGATATCGTGGCCGACTTTCGCGAGAAAAGCCTGCGCCACACCCGGGTGGATACCGATGCCGCCGTAGTGTTCGACGCCATGCCGGGCAAGGTTTTCTCTGCTCGCGTTACCAGCAGCGATGCCGGTATTCTGGCAGGTCAGGAGCAGGTTAACGGCCAGCTGTCGCAACCGGAACAGTCTACCCGCTGGGTGCGCGATGCCCAGCGTATGCGTATTCACGTCGCGCTGAACGAACCGCTCGACACGCCGTTGCCGACCGGGGCACGCGCCACAGTGCAGTTGTATAACAGCGAAGGGATGTTCGCCCGCACCTTTGCCGGAGCGCAGATCCATCTCGTTAGCTGGCTGCATTATGTCTATTAACACCCTGGCTCACGTCTTTACGCCGCACGGGAATATTGTCTACACCGCCAATGATTTTCGCCAGACCCTGCGTATCTCGGTTGCCGGGACAATCGCGCTGAGTATCTCGACCTTTTATAACGTGCAGTACGGCGTGTTCTTTGTGGTTTATCCGCTGATGCTGCTGTCGCTGGTACCGGTGTTCAACCGCCATGTGGCCAAACAGTTTGTGTTCAGCGCGGCGGTGAATTGCGTCGAAATGGTGCTGATTGTCGGCTATCTCTCACAATGGCCGCTGATTATGACGCTGGTGGTATTTGGCCTGTACGTGATGCGTTTTCGTTTGATGAGCAAAGGACCGCTGTTTCTGTTCGGCTCAATGGGCGTGGTGTGCCAGAGCACGATGCTCAATTTTATGAGCTATCCCACCACCAACTGGCATACGCTGATGTTCTCCAATATGGAAGCCTGCGTCATGGCGGTGGCGCTAAGCGCGTTGCTGCATTATCTGATCCCGGACGTGGAACCCCGCCAGCCGCCGCCGCGCATTGAGAAAGATGACGCCCGGGTTCGCCACGAGTCGCTGCTTTCTGGTTCGGTGGCGACAATGATTTTTGTGGTCTTTCAGATTTGCGACTTGAGCGATTCGCTGTCGGCGCTGATGGCGGGCATTTTGATCCTGTTTCCGATGCATTATCGCGGCGCGGTGTTGAGCTCTCTCTGGCGCGTGGTCGGCGTGGTGCTGGCCTGCCTGTATATTCTGCTGGTGCAACTGCTTATCTATGATTTCAGCAACCATATGCTGTTGATGATGCCGCTGATTGGCCTTGGACTGGCGTTCAGCGCCCGCCTGCACGTGATGGAAAAAGTCGGTGCGGGCGTGGGTTTTGCCAGTATCACCACCATCGGCATTATGTTCGGCCAGAACCTGCATCCGGATCAGGACCTGGTGTTCAGCGATCTCTATCGCATCACTTCCGTTACCGTCGCGCTGCTGGCCACGTTAACGATGGTATTTCTGGTGCACCGCGTTTTGAACTGCTTTGCGGCGACACGATTTGTGATCACCGAGTGAGTGGGGGGCCAGTGCCGGATGGCGGCTGCGCCTTATCCGACCTACAGAAGAAGGTTTGTAGGCCCGGTAAGCGCAGCGCGCGGGGATTATCCCTGTCTGCGTGTCTTGGCTGAAATTACGTCGATAAACTCCTGCACCTGCTGTTGCTTACGCGCGGACAGCTTGCACACCCGACGCAGCGACTGTAATAACGCCGGTTCTTCCGGCTCCGGCAGTTTTGCCGTCAGCACAATGCAGCCTGGCATCACTCTGACATCGAATGGGGTTCCAGTGGTAAAACCGGCGGCGGCCAGCCACTGGCCTTTCATAATAATTGCCGGAACATGCGTGTAATCCGGATAACGACTCGCATAGCTGACGGTACCCAGACGATTATTTGCCGGGGAGACTTCTGGATCGGTGAATTCTGCAATAGAATGCGGGGTAGTCATGATTGCTATTCCTTCGAAATAGGGATTGTGATTAGCGAGGCGCTCGTGTTGCAGCACGGGCGTCTTGCGATAAATACCTGGATATATCATCAGGGAATAGAAGGAAAGTCCAGCTGAAAATGAATGAAAATAACGGCGTGGATGCGGGGATGGATTATTTCTGGTGATGGGAATAAAGCGGCTATTTAGCCGCTTTATTGATTTCTGTGAGCGGGTTAATTTATGGCGGCGTCGGTGAGGGCGTCGGCCAGGTGGAGCTGGGTTTGTTGGGCGGATTGGAGCGAGATTTTTAGGTTTTCACAGATAAAAATATATTCTCTTATTTTTGACAAGATCAAATTTTGTTGATTAAGAGGTGGTAATGGAATTGTTATACCTCTGATCTTACCTACACTGAGATTATATAAACCGCTGGTGGTAACAGCGAGCCGTTGCATTTCTTTAATACCAGATGGAGAGTTTAGGTATAATGCAATAAATTCTTGATGTCCGTCCATTATTCCTCGAACTCTTATCAAATGATTTTGATAAACACATTTTTCTATTGGAGCCAGCCAAATAGCACAACGACCAATTTCATCAGCACTACCATTACCTTCAACAATTAGAATGTCATTTTTTTTCAACGACCAAAAAGTTAACTCATGAGGTTCTAGTTCGAATCTCTCAAGCTCATCAATATTAATATTGCCTCTTTGAACATTAGCAACCCGTAAATAAGGAAAATGGTTCTTAATAGGTCGTCTCTTGGGTTGTTTTTGTATTCCGCCGGAAACAAACGTTAAGTCATCAATACAGCACCATTCCCACCCATCCGGCAGCTCAAACGGTTTTTCCTCATCGCTAATCGGTGGCAACGGTTTTTGCTTTTTAATTTTCCCGTCTTTCACCAGTTGCGCTTTTTCCTGAGCAATACGTTTGAGCAGTTCAGAGGCCGGTTCATCGTTCGGATCCTGCGGCACCAATTTGCCCATCACCGCCAGTTGCAGAATGGTCTGTTTTAAGGCGTCAATGCTGGCTTCGGTGGTAAACAGCGTGTCGAAATGCTCGCTGATACGCGCCCAGTTTTTGGCCAGTTCATCGGCGTTCTGGCTGTCGGTTAGCGTGGTTAGCAGGATTTCAACCAGCTGTTGATGGGCGTCCAGACTGGTCAGGGAGTGCTGTTCTAGTTGGTCGCAGAGAGACATAAGCCTATCTATAGTGTCGACAATACGTATTTGCTCATTTAACGGAGGAATGGGCATGAGCAAAGGCTCAATATCTGTTTTAGATACGGCAACAAAGGTTGTACCTGTGGCTAATTCCTCAAGACGTCGTTGGGATGCTTTGAGTATGTACAAAAGATATTCATGTGGTGCATCACTCAAACAACGTATTGCCGCCAATCCCCTACCAATACAACAATGATAAGGTGATAAATTAGTTGGACCGACTGGTGCTCTAACAGAAAGTAAAACATCATTTTTTTGCGCTAGCTTTGTTGGTGATGTGCACCAATATCTGGCGGTAGGATACTTTTTCCCAAAATCCGCTTTCCCCTGGAAAAAAGGAATCCCTTCTTCGCTTTGATTGTAATATTGTGAGGAAGGACTTTGACCCATTTCAATATAAAATGCCTCCCCTAGTCGCACCCATTCCCACCCCGCCGGCAGCTCAAACGGTTTATCTTCCTCGCTAATCTCCGGCAGCGGCTTCTGTTTCTTAATTTTCCCCTGCTTCACCAGCTCGGCCTTTTCCACCGCAATGCGTTTGAGCAGCACCGACGCCGGTTCATCGTTCGGATCCTGCGGCACCAGCTTGCCGCGCACCGCCAGCTCAAGAATCAGCTCGCGCAGCTTCTTAATGCCGTACAGGTCAATCTTGCCCGAGCTGCCGCGCCCTGCCGTGGAGCGGGTTTGCAGCGCCGTGGTCCAGGTATCGATGTGGTCGACAATCAGTTTTTCCACCGCCATCAGTTGACCTCCTTACCGGAGAGCGCCGCGCCGAGAATATCGCGCAGCTGGTGGCGCAGGGTCTGGATCGCTTCCTGCTGTTTGGCATATTGCGCCAGCAGTTCATCCGGGTCGTGGCTGACGGTTTCCGCCTGGTGCGGGTTTTTGATATCGAGGTTAAAGTTGCGGGCAATCACCTCGTCGATGCTGACCTTCCACGCCTGCTCGTTCTCGACGCGGCTGGCGAAGCTGTCGGCCTCGTTGCCCCACCAGTCGATCTCGGCCTGGAATTCGTCAAACTTCATCGGTTTGGTTTTGCTGTAGTTCTTCACGCCCGCCGGGTACGGGTGCTCGTAGAACCAGATCGTTTTCGTCGGCTGGCCTTTGGTAAAGAACAGCAGGTTGGTTTTGATCCCGGTGTACGGGTTAAACACGCCGTTTGGCAGACGCACGATGGTGTGCAGGTTGCACTCCTCGGTGAGCAGCTTTTTGATCTTGGTTTTCACACCTTCGCCAAACAGCGTGCCGTCCGGCAGCACCACCGCCGCGCGGCCGTTTTTCGCCAGCACTTCAATAATCAATTGCAGGAACAGATCCGCCGTCTCGCGGGTCTGCATCTCTGCCGGAAAGTTCTTCTCGATGCCGTCTTCTTCGGTGCCGCCGAACGGCGGGTTGGTGACGATCACATCCAGCTGTTCATCCCACGACGACAGCGGCTTGTTGAGGGTGTTGTCGTGACGAATTTGCACCGGCACTTCGATGCCGTGCAGCAGCATATTGGTGGTCGCCAGCAGGTGCGGGAGCTGCTTTTTCTCCACGCCGTGGATCTGCTGTTGCAGCGTCTGGTGATCGGCCACGCTCTTTACGTAGTTGTTTTTTACGTGATCGAACGCGCAGGCGAGGAAGCCGCCGGTGCCGCAGGCCGGGTCCATAATTGACTCGCCGAGCTTCGGATCAACGCGATCGACCATAAAGCGGGTGACGGCGCGCGGGGTATAAAACTCACCGGCATTACCCGCTGATTGCAGATCTTTGAGGATCTGTTCGTAAATGTCGCCGAACAGGTGGCGTTCGCTGGCGCTGGTGAAGTCGATTTCGTTGAGCTTGTTGATCACCTGACGCAGCAGGGTGCCGTTTTTCATGTAGTTATAGGCATCGCTGAACGCCTGTCTGACCACAAAGCCGCGCGGGTTTTTATCGATGGGGGCGGTGAGGTTTTTCAGCGCCGGGAACAGGTCATCGTTGACGAACTCCAGCAGGGAATCGCCGGTAATGCCTTCGGCGTTTGCCGCCCAGGTGCGCCACAGGTAGCGCTGTGGGATCGGATACTGATAGTTATCCTGCTCCAGTTCCAGCGCCTCTTCCTGGGCGTCAAAGATTTTCAGAAACAGCAGCCAGGAGAGCTGGCCGAGGCGCTGCGCATCGCCGTCCACGCCGGCGTCTTTGCGCATAATGTCCTGTAAGGATTTGATAACTGAACTGATTGACATGATGTATTCCATGTTTCATTAACAATAAGGCCTTCTGCTACGCGGTGGCAGCAGAAGGCGCAAAAGGGGAGTGGTTACGCGGAGCGGGGCGGTAAGTGGTAGATTTCGCTCTCCAGCTCGCTGATGGCCTGATTATACCCGTTACGGTCGCCGAATCCGCTTTTAATGATCTCCGGCAGCGTACCCATGCTGTCGAACGGCTTGAGCTTCAGCACCTGAATACTCTCTATTTCCTGCACGCCCGCATCGGCGTATTTATCCAGCAGCGTATTCAGTACCGCCTGCGCGGCGTCGGAGTATTTGGTGAAGTAATTGCGCTTACGCACGTTCTCCGCCCGCTCTTTGCGGGTTAACGGCGGCTGACCATACACCACGTGGCACAGCATGTCGAACGGGTCGAGCTCTTTCCCGACCTCTTCCGCCAGCACTTCCCAGATGATCCCCTGCTGCTCCAGCTCCTTGATGATGGCCTCTTTGCGCTCGGCGTCCTGCCATTTGCGGGTGAAATCATCCAGCGAGGCGTACTCTTTGAGCAGCGTTTTGCGGGTGTAGTCTTTGAAGGATTCGGTGACTAGCTTGCCGTCGGCGTCGTAATACTGCACGCGCTGGGCGATCACGCCGACGGCCACGCCGTTGACGTGAAACTTGCGCACTTTGTTTTCTTCGTCTTCCGGCAGCGGGCCGACATCGTCTGCACCGGTGACGGTATACGGCGCGGGATCTTCATCGGCACCGGTAACAACGTCTTCAACCTCTTCGTCGTGCTCTTCGAACTGCTCTTCAAAATCAGACTCCGGGTCGGCGATATCTTCCGGCGTGGTGTCCATCACCTTTTCCGGGATGCCGTCGAAGCGCTCGTCGGCGAACAGTTCGGTAGCCTTTTTGAAGTCGAGGATGGTGAACCATAGCTTGCCGTAGCGTTCATCAATGCGGGTGCCGCGGCCGATGATCTGCTTGAATTTGGTCATCGACTGAATGTTTTGGTCCAGCACCACCAGTTTGCAGGTCTTTGCGTCGACGCCGGTGGTCATCAGCTCGGAAGTAGTAGCGATAACCGGATAGGCCTTTTTGGGATTAATAAAGTTATCCAGTTGGGCTTTGCCGATGTCGTCATCGCCGGTGATTTTCATCACGTACTTGTCGTTCTTCTTGACCTGCTCCGGGTTGAGATTGACCAGCGCGCGGCGCATCCGCTCCGCGTGATCGATGTCGTTGCAGAAGATGATGGTTTTATCCATCGGGTTGGTGCGCTTGAGGTAATCGGTGATGGTTTTCGCTACCAGTTCGGTGCGCTCATCAATCACCATCGTGCGGTCAAAATCTTTCTGGTTGTAGATGCGGTCGTCGATCAGCTCGCCGTTTTTATCCGTCTGGCCTTTGGTCGGGCGCCAGCCCTGGAGATCGACGTCGATGTCAACGCGCACCACTTTGTATGGGGCAAGGAAGCCGTCTTCGATGCCTTCTTTCAGCGAGTAGATATACACCGGGTCGCCGAAGTAATCGGTGCTGGAGACTTCATGGGTCTCTTTCGGCGTGGCGGTTAAGCCAATCTGCGTGGCGGCGCTGAAGTAGTCGAGGATTTCGCGCCACGCGCTGTCTTCGGAAGCGCTGCCGCGATGGCATTCGTCAATCACAATCAGGTCAAAGAAATCCGGCGCTACCTGTTTAAAGGCTTTTTGATCTTCCTCCGGGCCGGTGATGGCCTGGTACAACGCGAGGTGGATTTCAAATGCCGGGTCGATGGTACGCCCGGTGACCTTGGTCATCGCCGTGCCAAACGGCAGGAAGTCGTTATTTTTGGTCTGATCGACCAGAATGTTGCGATCGGCGAGGAACAGGATCCGCTTCTTACTTTTCGCTTTCCATAAGCGCCAGATAATCTGGAAGGCGGTATAGGTTTTTCCCGTTCCGGTCGCCATCACCAGCAGAACGCGGTTCTGCCCGGCGGAGACGGCTTCAATGGTTTTGTTGATGGCCTGTAGCTGGTAATAACGCGGCGCTTTGCCGCTGCCGTCGTCGTAGTAGTCCTGAGTAATCACCGGGAGCTGAGCGGCGGTGTAGCCTTTTGATAAGCAGAATTTTTGCCACAGTTCCGAGGGAGAAGGGAATTCGCCGAGGGTAATCGGTTTTTCCATTAATTCGCCGTCAGCAACCGTGGCATCACGGAAAATAAAACCGTCGCCGTTAGTGGCAAAGACGAAAGGAACGTCCAACAGGCGCGCGTACTCGATGCCTTGCTGCATCCCTTTGCCGATTTCGTGTTTGTTGGCTTTGGCTTCAATGACCGCCAGTGGAATCCCCGGCTTGTGATACAGCACGATATCGGCAGATTTCACCGTTCTACGCGCCGCGACTTTGCCGCGCACGATGACCTTACCGTCCCGGAGTTTGACCTCTTGTCTGATTTGCGTTGTGTCGTTCCAGCCAGCATCAAGGATGGCGGGCATAACGCGTTTGGTGATGATGTCTGCTTCCGTCAGGGTACTCAGGTTCAGGTCAGCCATGTCCGTTCTCTACCGATAATGGGATTGCTCTGATTTTACACAATATTGTTATGCAAGCCATGAACAGAAATGGCTTTGCTACCGCGCTTTGCACGTTACTCAATCTCCAGCTCATCAAACAGCTGTAAATCCACGTCCAGCAGCTCGACCGCATTGCTGCGTCGAATCCCGACGTTATTTTCAATCAACATTTCAAGCAGGCGATCGCCGTCAATCAGCGTGATAGGGGCGGCTCCCGGAAACAGTGCTGCTTCCGCGCATTTGGCGGCAAACTTGCCAGTAGTGATCAGCGTGCCGCGAATGGCTTTGTGGTAAGGCAGTGCGCCGCGTAGCTGATCGATATACGGACGCGTGATGGTGTTCTGCATCCGTTTTACCTGCACCACTTCGGTGATGGTGGTAATGCCCACCTGTACCTGACCAATCACGTCCACGCCTTTATCGCCGGAGGCTTTGGTCACTTCAACCTGTTCGTAGCCCATGGCTTCCAGCAATTGCCCAACAAGATGCTCAAACTTGTACGGATTCATGGTGCTGATTTGTTCGCGCAGCAGCTCTTTTTGCTGCTCGTTGTAGCGCTTCACGGCGTCCAAAAGCTCTTTACGCGGATCGCTTTTTCGTGCCGGTAGCGCTTTTCCAAGCCAGACGCGTCCGGCATCGGTGATGCGATAGCTCATGCCTTCGCGGTTCACCATCTCACGGTCGATCAGGTTATACAGGCGAGAGTAGAGTGTGCTTTTTACTGAACTGGCAGAGGCGAATTTGGAGTGCTGGTGCAAAAAGGCCTGCCATTCGGGAAGTAAATCCGCGCGACGCGACATTTCCCTGCCTGCCAGCAGTTCCAGAAGCTGCAGGATGCCTTCCTGATCGTCTAATGAGCGCAATGTCTTTTCGTCATCATGCAGAAATTGTTGCCCACGGGGAGTGGGTTGCCAGGCATCATCTGGCGTGCTTTTCATCAGGTCAAACTGAGGATAGTTAAGGAATAAGTAGCAGCCGTAGCTGTGGCGAGGGTTCAGAATATGGTTATCGGTATCCCAGATGCGGCGGGCGATTTCGGCATCTTCACCTGACAAGCGCTCGCTGATCCACAGATCCGGTTCGGACCAGTCAACGGGTTGTTGCGGTGTTCCTGTTTGCTCGTGAATGGCAGTAATCATATCGCGCACGGCTTTCAGGGAATAGCCTGAAACGGCTTTCATCATCGCTTTTACCTGGGCGTAGGTCGGAAAAAGCGGGGTAATCACTTTGTAATTTTTCACGTTGGTCCCTTAACGAGTGCAATGGCAATAGCTTGCCACACCAGGTGAAAAATTCCATGGGATGAATCACTTATCGGAATGAAAACTGCCTGTGCCGGATGGCGGCTGCGCCTTATCCGGCCTACTAAAGTTCATCCTATCAACAGCAAAATGTGATGTTATTTCCAACAATTTCGCTATAATCATAAGATAATTGTAGATACATTTTTGTATATACAATTAGGGATGAAATACATGCCAATGGAGTTTGAATGGGATGCAAACAAGGCACAAAGTAACCTGAGAAAACACGGTGTCCGGTTTGAGGATGCGGTGCTGGTGTTTGACGATCCCCAACATCTTTCGCGGCAGGATCGGCATGAGAACGGTGAGTATCGCTGGCAGACCATCGGCCTCGTTCATGGCATTGTGGTTATTCTGGTTGCCCATAGCGTTAGGTTTGAAAGTGGCTTTGAAGTCATTCGTATCATCAGTGCCAGAAAAGCAGACAGTAAGGAGAGGAGTCGTTATGAACATGGTTAAGCATAAACGCGGCAGCATATCTGCGCTGAGTGCTCAGCATGAGGCTGAACTGAAAGCGCTGGCGAATAAACCGGACGATGATATCGATTACAGTGACATTCCCGTGACCGAAGATAAGCAGTGGTCAGAGGCCACACGCGGTAAGTTTTTCCGTCCGTTAAAAACGCAGGCCTCGGTGCGTATTGATGCCGATGTGATGGAGTGGCTGAAACGTCCAGGAAAAGGATATCAGACGCGCCTTAATGCCATTTTGCGCGAAGCGATGCTGCGCGAGCAAAATAAGAAATAGTCAGAATATACTGGGGCAGTGAATGCCGGATGGCGGCTGCGCCTTATCCGGCCTACAAAAAATCTACTTCTTCAACCCCGCAAACGCGGCTCTGATCTCGTCTTCCGGCAGGTTAATGCCGATAAACACCAGTTGGCTGTACGGTTGTTCGTCGCCCCACGGGCGGTCCCAGTCGGCGCTGTACAGGCGCTGGACGCCCTGGAACAGCAGGCGATTTGGCTCGCCTTCAATCCACAGCATACCTTTGTAGCGCAGCAGCTTCTCAGCGGATTCCAGCAGCAGATTTTCCATCACTCGGGACACGTCGCTGATGTTCACCGGGTAATCCAGCTCGACGACGATCGAGGAGATATCGTTTTGCTTGTCGGCGATAAAGTGGAAGCGCGGTTTGGCGCTGACCACGTTTTCTTCCAGCATGAAACCGTTGGTGTCGAACAGCAGGGATAGGTCGATATCGCCATGCGTGACGGTATACACCGGGGCGCGGGCGTTGATGCGCGCCAGGCGCTCACGCAGTTTTTCGCTTTCACCTGCTACGTCGGTTTTGGTCAGCAGGATGCGGTCGGCGTAGCCCACCTGAGACTGGGCAATGGTGAACTGGTTCATCTGCTCGTCGGCATGCACCGCGTCAACCAGCGCAATCACGCCGTCCAGCAGGTAGCGTTCGCAAATTACTTCATGGGAGAAAAAGGTCTGAATAATCGGGCCGGGATCGGCCATGCCGGTGCATTCGATCACCAGACGGTCGAAATTGATGGTGCCTTTGTCGAGGTTGTCGAGCAGATCGAGCAACGCGTCTTCCAGTTCGCTCGAACGGGTGCAGCAGATGCAGCCGTTGGTCAGGGTTTTGATCTGTGTTGCGCGATCGCCAATCAGCTGATCGTCCACCGAGACTTCGCCGAATTCGTTTTCGATAACGGCAATCTTGTAACCGTGCTGCTCGTTGAGAATATGGCGCAGCAGGGTGGTTTTACCCGCGCCAAGAAAGCCGGTGAGTAGGGTAACTGCAATCGGGGTCATTCACTTCTCCTTCTAACAGCAACTGCTTCCGCCGCTACCGTAGCGGGCTTCCTGGCGCTCGCGGAAGAATTCTTCGTAGGTCATGTACGGCTTATCGGGATGGTTGGTCTTCATGTGCTCGACGTAGTTGTCGTAGTCCGGAATGCCAATCAGCATTTTCGCCGCCTGACCGAGATATTTTTTTGCCTGACCTAAAGTACCAAACATTCTGCCGTCCTGTTAATGAATAAAGCCGGATGGCGGCTTGCGCCTTATCCGGCCTACATACTGCACATTTTGTAGGCCGGATGAGCGCAGCGCCATCCGGCAATTACGGCTTAATGATGTGAAGAGGTTTTCACGCCGCCTTCCGGCACCGGTACATACGGTGTCTCTTTATCAGATCGACCGTCGATGGCGCGGGCTTTCTGCCAGGTACGGAACCCGTAGAAAATGATGCTGTACACCACCACCAGGAACAGAATACTTAAGCCGGCGTTGGTGTAGTTGTTGATGACGATATGGTTCATATTGGCAATCTGCTGCGCGGTCAATTCACCGCCGTTAGCAATCTTCTCTTTGTACTGACTTGCCATAAAGAAGAAGCCTTCCATCTGTGGGTTGGTGCTGAACAGTTTCAGACCCAGCGCCCAGGTGGTGCAGATCAGCAGCCATACAGCCGGAACAACGGTAACCCAGATGTATTTGGTACGTTGCATTTTAACCAGCACCACGGTGCCGAGAACCAGCGCCACGGCAGCCAGCATCTGGTTAGAGATACCGAACAGCGGCCACAGGCTCTTCACGCCGCCCAGCGGGTCAACCACGCCTTGATACAGCAGGTAGCCCCACAGGCCTACGCAGCCCGCAGTACCCACGATGCCTGCAACTAGGGAGTCGGTTTTCTTCAGGAACGGAACGAAGTTACCCAGTAAATCTTGCAGCATAAAGCGGCCAGAACGGGTACCGGCGTCCAGTGCGGTCAGGATGAACAGCGCTTCGAACAGGATACCGAAGTGGTACCAGAAGCCCATGTCAGCCATCGGCAGCACTTTGTGGAACACGTGGGCGATACCTACGGCCAGCGTCGGTGCGCCACCTGCGCGGTTCAGAACGGACGGCTCGCCGATGTCTTTCGCGGTTTGCAGGATCTGCTCAGGTGAAATCACAAAGCCCCAGGAGCTGACGGTTGCCGCTGCGTGTGCGGTAACGTCTTTCAACTGCGCCATAATCAGCGGGGCGTTCTCACCGCTCATTTCATGCAGGTTCGGCATGGTGATGCCAAGGCCCGCAGGCGGGGTGTTCATTGCGAAGTACAGACCCGGTTCGATGATGGACGCAGCAACCAGCGCCATAATCGCCACGAAGGATTCCATCAGCATCGCGCCGTAACCAATGAAACGCGCGTCGGTTTCACAGGCAAGCAGCTTCGGTGTAGTACCGGAAGCGATCAGCGCGTGGAAGCCAGATACCGCACCACACGCGATGGTGATGAACAGGAACGGGAACAGAGCGCCTTTCCACAGCGGGCCAGTACCATCAACGTACTGGGTCATCGCCGGCATTTTCAGTTCCGGGTTGAGAATAACAATCCCCACCGCCAGACCGACGATAACGCCGATTTTCAGGAAGGTAGCCAGATAGTCGCGCGGGGCAAGGATCAGCCATACCGGCAGCAGCGCGGAGATAAACGCGTAACCGATCAGGGTGAAGGTAATGGTGGTGTCTTTAAAGGTCAGCGCCGGGCCCCAGTACGGGTCGTGCGCAATCACGCCGCCGAAGTAGATGGAGGCAACCAGCAACACAATACCAATCACCGACACTTCGCCCACGCGTCCTGGGCGCAGGAATCGCATGTAGATCCCCATGAACAGCGCGATAGGTACGGTTGAGCAGACGGTGAACACACCCCACGGGCTTTCAGCCAGTGCTTTCACCACGATCAACGCCAGTACCGCGAGGATGATGATCATGATTAAGAAGCAGCCGAACAGCGCAATGGTTCCCGGCACCGGGCCCATCTCTTCTTTGATCATCTCACCCAGAGATGCGCCGTTACGGCGAGAAGAGATAAACAGCACCATGAAGTCCTGTACCGCACCGGCCAACACTACGCCCGCCAGCAGCCACAGCGTACCAGGCAGGTAGCCCATCTGCGCGGCCAGTACCGGCCCAACCAGCGGACCTGCACCTGCGATAGCGGCAAAGTGGTGACCAAACAACACGTTACGGTTGGTTGGAACGTAGTTCAGACCATCATTGTTGATGACCGCCGGCGTGGCGCGCGTCGGGTCAAGTTTCATCACCTTTTGGGCGATGTACAGACTGTAGTAACGATAAGCCACCAGATAAACAGAAACTGAGGCGACTACGATCCACAGGGCACTAATGTGTTCACCCCGACGTAATGCCACTACCGAGAGGCAGAATGCACCGATGATTCCGAGAATCACCCAGGGTATGTGCTTGAATATCTTTTTCGTATCCATAGTAAAACCTGGTATCTAATTAATAATTGGCCGAAGCCGCGTGGGTTAGATCTTGTGTTTGAGGAGGTTATTTGACTGCTATGTTGGGGGGATCTTGCCAGAGAATTACGCGCGTAAAGTAAGGTAAATAAGTGAGCGGTTGTATGTCAGCTTAAGCGGTCCCAAGTGTCAGCGAGCGGTAAGCGGTGGGGACTAACGGGTATATTTATGTGATTGAGATCACTAATAAACCCGCTTAGCGCTTTAGCAGACGGCGTAGATCGACGAATCGTCGATGCTGAGATCGATTCAACTAGCACAAATTTCATAAAGTTTTCCCTTTCCAGGCCGAAAATTCTGACATCTGTCTAGCGGAAAGAGAAAACATGTTAAAACGTATGAAGATTGTTACCAGCTTACTGCTGGTATTGGCGCTATTTGGCCTTTTACAGCTCGCCTCGGGCGGCTTGTTTTTTAACTCACTTAAGAATGACAAAGAGAACTTTACCGTTCTGCAAACCATTCGCCAGCAACAGTCTGCGCTGAACGCCACCTGGGTTGAGCTGCTGCAAACGCGTAACACCCTGAACCGGGCAGGCATTCGCTACATGATGGATCAGAGCAATATCGGCAGCGGCGCGACCGTTGCCGAGCTGATGCAGGTGGCGAGTACGGCGCTGAAGCTGACGGAAAAAAACTGGGCGATTTACGAGTCGCTCCCGCGCGATCCGCGCCAAAGCGAAGCCGCTTTCCAGGAGATCAATCGCACCTATGACATCTATCACGGTGCGCTGGCGGAGCTGATCCAGTTACTGGGTGACGGGAAGATCAACGCGTTCTTTGATCAACCGACGCAGAGCTATCAGGATGGCTTTGAGAAGCAGTATATGAGTTACATGCAGCAGAACGATCGCCTGTATGACATCGCGGTGGAAGATAACAACAGTTCTTACAGCCAGGCGATGTGGGTGCTGATCTGCGTGCTGATTACCGTACTGGCGGCGATTATTGCGGTGTGGTTTGGTATTAAACTGACCCTTATCTCCCCAATGAACCGTCTGATTGACAGCATTCGTCATATCGCCAGCGGCGATCTGGTGAAGCGCATTGAAGTGGAAGGTTCCAACGAGATTGGGCAACTGGCGGAAAGCCTGCGTCACATGCAGGGTGAGCTGATGAATACCGTGGGTGACGTGCGTAACGGCGCCAACGCGATTTACAGCGGGGCCAGCGAGATTGCGATGGGCAATAACGATCTCTCCTCCCGTACCGAACAGCAGGCGGCCTCTCTGGAAGAAACCGCAGCCAGCATGGAACAGTTGACGGCAACCGTGAAGCAGAACGCCGAAAACGCGCGTCAGGCCAGCCATCTGGCGCTGAGTGCGTCGGAAACCGCGCAGAAAGGCGGCAAAGTGGTGGACAACGTGGTGCAAACCATGCGTGATATCGCTTCCAGTTCGCAGAAGATCGCCGACATTATTAGCGTCATCGACGGCATTGCCTTCCAGACCAATATTCTGGCACTCAACGCCGCGGTAGAAGCCGCACGTGCGGGCGAGCAGGGCCGTGGATTTGCGGTGGTTGCGGGTGAAGTACGTAACCTGGCCCAGCGTAGTGCGCAGGCCGCGCGCGAGATTAAGAGCCTGATTGAAGACTCGGTCAGCCGTGTGGATGTTGGTTCAACGCTGGTTGAAAGCGCCGGTGAAACCATGGATGAGATCGTCAATGCGGTGACCCGCGTGACCGATATCATGGGTGAAATCGCCTCTGCTTCTGATGAACAGAGCCGCGGTATTGATCAGGTTGGTCTGGCCGTTGCCGAGATGGATCGTGTGACGCAGCAGAACGCCTCGCTTGTGGAAGAATCCGCCGCTGCCGCTGCCGCGCTGGAAGAGCAGGCCAGCCGCCTGACTCAAGCCGTTGCCGTGTTCCGTATTCAGCATGACCAACAGCGCGCGCGTGACGTTGCGGCCGCTAAACCGGTTTCAACGGTCCAGCCGCGTAAAGCCGCGGTAGCGGATGCCGGGGATAACTGGGAAACGTTCTAAGACTGTGATGCCGGATGGCGCTATCGCTTATCCGGCCTACGGGAATGTTACGTAGGCCCGATAAGGCGTAGCCACCATCGGGCAATTAGCGCAACATCAGGCGCATGGCGCAGCGCGATTCATATGCCAGTCCATGCGCCGCTTCCTCTTCTCTTTTCTGGCGCAACTTTGCAGGCAGCGTCTCTTCAGCCAACATTTCAAATCCCAGACGCGCGTACCATGGCGCATTCCACGGCACATCGCGGAAGGTGGTCAGCGTGAGCGACGTGTAACCTTTCTCGCACGCCTGTTCGGCAACATAGCAAATTAATCGGCGGCCAATTCCTTTTCCCTGCCACTCCTGATGCAGCGACAGTTCCGCAATAAACAGCGATGAATCCAGCGTTTCGGCGACTAAAAAGCCGACCGGATGCTCATCGGCCAGCACCAGCCAGCTCAAGCCAGTGGCGGCAAATGCCTGATGCTGAGCAGCCGATATAATCTGGTCATCAGCAATCCACGCCAGTTCCGGGATCTGTAAAAAACGTTGCCCCGCAGATCGTTCGATGGCGGGAAGAGCGGCTGTATCTGCCAGAGTAGTTGCGCGTAAGGTGATGTTCATACGAGGAGCATAACATGCCCGATAAGCACGGTGTTATCGGGCATCTGGAGGATTAATCTTTACGTGGATCGCTAATGGGCTGGCGAACCAGGAAGATGTAGGCAAGGGCCCCCACCATGGTGACACAGCCGCAGATGATCAGCGCCAGGCGGAAAGAGTTGGTGGTATCAACAATAAATCCGGTGACGATCGGCGCAAACGACGCGCAGATAAAGCTGGCAAAGTTCTGGATACTGCCCACGGAAGCGGTCATGCGTGAGGCGACGGCGACGTGGATCAGGCCCCAGCACGAGGTACCGGCGAAGTGGATACAGAACAACGCCATACCGATCAGTAACACGGCTGCCATTGACGTTGTGGCCTGCGGCACAACGAAGGTGAAGGCTGCAGAGCAGAACATCCCGGCGATTATACAAATCTTACGGCTCTTAATCGGCGCCATACCGCCCTTCACCAGCCAGTCGGTGACAAAACCGTTAATCAACATGCCGGCTGCGCCAAACAGGAACGGGATCGCCGCCATTAATCCGGTGCTTTTTAAATCCAGGTTGTAGGAGGTTTGCAGGTAGCCCGGCAGCCAGGCCAGGTATAACCATGCGGTATAGTTGATGCCGCTAAAGCCCAGCATCATGCCCCACATAGTGCGGTTGCGAAACAGACTGCGCCATTCGGCAAAGCTCAGCGGATCGCGGCGGGCATTGACGCTACCAGCGTTCAGGTACGCTTGTTCCGTGGCGCTCAGCTCAATTTGCTCGCGGTTGCGATACAGCATGTACCAGCCGATGGCGAGGAAAATACCCAGCACGCCAATGGTGATGAACATCCAGCGCCAGCCCATTACCAGCATCATGGCAGCCAGAATCGGCGGGCTAATGGCAACCCCGATGGTGGAGGCGGCGTTGAATAATCCCATCGGGCGGCCGCGCTCTTTGATGTTAAACCAGTCGTTGATGACCTTTACGCCGCACGGGTTCATTGGCGCTTCGCCGATCCCCATCCCGATACGCACCAACACAAACTGGGTGAAGCTGTGTACCATGCCAGACATTGCCTGAAACAGCGACCAGAAGAACATCCCCAGTCCCAACATAATGCGCGGACCTTTGCGATCCAGCAGCGGGCCGCAGGGCAATTGCGCAATACCGTAAGCGAGAGAAAATACCGACAGCAGCACGCCGATTTGCGTGGCGCTTAGCCCCAGTTCTTCACGAATCGTTAAGTTGGCGACCGACAGAGAACTGCGGTCGAGGTAATTAATAACCGCAGCAAAAAATAATAAAATCATTGCCGTGGTTTGAATACGTTTTATTCGGCTACTGCGTTGCACCATGCCCTCAGGCGGAACATTAATATCCACAGATGATGACGTGCCAAACGAAGAACTCGGGTCGAGGGTAATATTATTTTTTTCCACGCCGGACTCCTGAACCTCAATAATTTATTTTTCACACAGCAGAACTGTGCAGTATTGAAAAAATACCGGTGATGAATCAATTTGCTCATCACCGCTCACAAAAGTTTTTAATGCAGTCGACTTAGCGTGAGCATAGGCAAGAGGTATTTTTCAGGCGTTTTTATTTTTATAAAATCGTGCTCCCGGTAATGATTTGCTGTTTTTTATCGGTACTTAATGGGCGGCGCTATGACTCTGGTTGATGGAACGAATCATTGATTGTTTGGCTGAATTCAAATGGTTACAGAGCGCCAGGGTGGCATCCAGGTCGCTGCGGCAGATCAGCGCGCTGAGGATGGTCATATGCTCATCGATGGCAATGATGTTGCGTTGTTTGAGGTCGCTCTCATCCCACTGATAGTGGAAGTGGAAAATCACGGAGATGATTTCAAGTGATTGATTGAAAAATATATTATCGGCAGCAGAGAGCAGCAAGGCATGAAACTCACGGTCTAACTGCGAGAACATACGAAAGCTGCTGCCGATGCTGTCGCGCAGGATCCGGTGGCGTTCCAGCAGCGTTTTCGCTTGCAGCCAGCGTGGGTCATCGTCAGGCAGATTGAGAAAATGCTGCAGGGAATGGGTTTCCAGCATTTCTCTGAGTTCAAACAGCTGCTCCGCATAGGCCTGATCGAACTGCTTCATGCTCCACTGACCGCGTTTTTCGTTTTTGATCAGGTTGTAACGTTCGAATTTTAAAAGATATTCCCGTACGACTACCGGACTGACGCCCGCGGCTCTGGCAAGCTGCAGTTCGGAGAAGCTCTCGCCTGCACGCAGCTGGCGCTGGTTGATCATGGTGAAAAAAGCCTGCTCAAAAATCCGGTTTTGCTCGGTCATGGAGGCGGTGGTGCAGGCAAAACCGTCGTCATGGTCGGGTTTACGCACGATAACATAGTGGCTGCCGACCTGGGTCAGCACGCCGCACTCGCCTAAGTGGCTCAGCATATGACGCACGGTGGTGCGGCTGATGTTGTACATCTCCGCTAGTGCGCTTTGCGACGGGAGAGGGGAAGGGATATGACCACGCGCCATATCATCGATAATCTGGTTAATCACATTGTGGCGTAAGTTCTGCGAACGGCTCATGGCTTCTCCTTTTTATCTATTAAAACCCGATTTAAAACATTTTTATGCGCTGGGATTCACAGATTGTGTTTCTGCTTTCTCCGTCTTTTTTATTTTCGTTGATATCTGAGGCAACAAAAAACAGGAGAGCAGAATCATGTCTACGATGAATACGTTGATTTGCCAGGAACCTAAAAAATTAGTCTGGAAAGAACGCGAAATACCTATTCCGGGTGAGAGCGAAGCATTAATAAAAATTAAATCGGTAGGGATTTGTGGTACCGATATTCATGCCTGGGGTGGCAATCAACCTTTTTTCAGCTACCCACGTGTATTAGGGCATGAAATATGTGGGGAAATTGTCGGGCTGGGTAAGAATATACAGAATCTGAAAAATGGTCAGCAGGTGGCGGTTATTCCTTACGTGGCCTGCCAGCAGTGTCCGGCATGCCTGAGCGGGCGCACCAACTGCTGCGAGAAGATTTCAGTAATTGGCGTGCACCAGGATGGCGGTTTCAGTGAATATTTGTCCGTTCCGGTGACCAACCTGCTGGATGCGCAGGGGATTGACCCGCAGGCGGCGGCGCTGATTGAGCCTTATGCCATCAGCGCGCATGCGGTACGCCGGGCGGCGGTGGCGCCGGGTGAGCAGGTGCTGGTGGTCGGCGCTGGTCCGATTGGCCTGGGGGCTGCAGCGATTGCCAAAGCCGATGGCGCACAGGTGGTGGTCGCCGATACCAGTCCCGCACGCCGAGACCATGTGGTTTCCCGCCTGGGACTTCCGGTTATCGACCCATCCGCTGAAGATTTTGATGCGCAGCTGCGCGCTCAGTTTGGCGGTTCGTTGGCGCAAAAGGTCATTGATGCCACGGGGAATCAGCATGCGATGAATAACACGGTGAATTTGATTCGTCATGGCGGCAGCATCGTTTTCGTTGGGTTGTTTAAAGGCGATTTGCAGTTCTCTGACCCTGAGTTCCACAAGAAAGAGACCACCATGATGGGCAGTCGCAACGCCACGCCGGAAGATTTCGCCAAAGTGGGCCGCCTGATGTCGGAAGGCAAATTGACCGCCGACATGATGCTTACGCACCGTTACGCGTTTGCCACACTGGCTGAAATCTACGAGCGGGATGTGATCAACAACCGTGAACTGATTAAAGGCGTGATCACGTTCTGAGAGGGAAAACAGGATGAAAACATTGAATCGACGTGATTTTCCGGGAGCCAGCTACCCAACGCGTGTGATCCAGTTTGGAGAAGGTAACTTTCTGCGGGCGTTTGTCGACTGGCAACTGGATATCCTCAACGAGCATACCGATCTGAACGCTGGCGTGACCATCGTTCGGCCAATTAATACCAATTTCCCGCCGTCGCTGAATACCCAGGACGGGCTGTATACCACGCTGATTCGCGGGCTAAACGAGCAGGGTGAGGCGGTGAGTGAGGCGCGGCTTATCCGGTCGGTGAATAACGAAATCAACCCGTACCAGGATTTCGCGGCGTATCTGACGCTGGCGCACAATGCGGATATTCGTTTTGTGTTTTCAAATACTACCGAAGCCGGAATTAGCTATCACGCGGCAGACTGTGTGGATGATGCGCCGCCGGTGAGCTTTCCGGCCAAACTGACGCGCCTGCTGATGGAGCGCTTTAACCACTTTGAGGGCGCGGTGGATAAGGGCTGGGTAATTATCCCGTGCGAGCTTATCGACTATAACGGTGAGGCGCTCAAAACCCTGGTACTGCGGTATGCGCAGGAGTGGCATCTTCCTCCGGCATTTGCCGACTGGGTGGAGACGGCAAACACGTTCTGTTCCACGCTGGTTGACCGTATTGTCACCGGCTACCCGCGCGAAGAAGCCGCAGCGCTGGAGGCTACACTTGGCTATCACGATGCGTTTCTCGATACCGCGGAGCATTTTTACCTGTTTGTGATCCAGGGGCCGCAGTGGCTGGCAGAGGAGCTGAAGCTGGCGCAGTGTCCGCTGAATATCCGTGTAGTGAGCGATATCAAACCGTACAAAGAGCGCAAAGTCGCTATTCTCAATGGCGCGCATACGGCGCTGGTGCCGGTGGCGTGGCTGTGCGGGTTGGAGACCGTTGGCGAGGCGATGCAGGATGCTGATATCCGCCGCTTTGTCGAGCGGGCGATTAGTGAGGAGATTATTCCGGTGTTGGATCTCCCGGCGGACGAACTGCGAGAATTTGCCGACGCGGTGAGCGGGCGTTTTCAGAACCCCTACATTCGCCACCAGTTGCTTTCCATTGCGCTTAACGGGATGACTAAATTCCGCACCCGAATTTTGCCGCAACTGTTGGCGGGTGAGCAAAATGGGCGCTGGCCAGTGCGGTTAACGTTTGCCCTCGCTGCGCTGCTGGCGTTTTATCGCGCAGAGCGTAACGGGGAACGCTATCCGATACAGGATGATGAGCAGTGGGTAAGCCTCTATGCCAGCCTGTGGCCGCGAGTTGGCAATGATTTAACGCTGCGTGAACTGGTGGATGCAGTGCTTGGCGATGCGGAGCACTGGGGAGAGGATTTGACGTTGTTACCTGGGCTTGCCGGGCAGGTGACGGCCAACCTGGAGATGATTCTGGTGCAGGGTATGCGCCAGGCGGTGAACGGTCTGGAATAAGGTTGCCATGCAGCGCCCGGTGTGGTGTTGGGCGCTGTTTTTTTTATCCCTGAGCAGCCACTATTTTGATTTCAACCATCCCGATCCCCAGCTTACGCGGCGAGTGGCCGAGAATATTGCCCTCGTTGGTGGCAACCGGATCGGGCGGGACAATCACCAGCGTATCGGCGTCCGACGGATTATCAAAATGCAAGGTGGTGGTGCTGACATCATGGCCTAACACCAGCGTCTGTTCCTCGTTGCCAACGCGCACGGGAATAGGGCGATTAGCGTTGTCGCCGAAGGCTTTCGCGGTAATGACCAGATCGAATTTCTTCGGCAACGGGGCTTTGTATTCGATGGTTACTTCTTCGCTGAGCTGCGCATTGGACCAGCGTCCCCAGGATTCGGGGCGTGAAATACCGCTAAATTGTTTCACCTCTTCCGGCGCGCCCGCCACGTTGAAAACGAAGCTATCTGCTTTGTAGCGAATGTCGTTATCGACAATTTTCAGCGTATCGACGTTACCTTTGTAGCGCTCCATGTCGATCACCGTATCTTTAAATACGGTTTTACTTTTCCATTTGGCTTTGTCGACGTGCTGCACAATTTGCTGCCCGCCTAACTGACCCTGTGAAACGCACCAGTCGGTAGAAAGCGCCAGCTCCGGCGCCCACAGTTGCGCCATTTTGTAGCAGCGATCGACCCAGACAAAGTTATCGCGCGGGGCGAAATCCGCCAGCTGGAAGCGCAGCGGGGCCGAGTATTCGCTTTCCGGCAGCGGCTCGACGCGTTTGTCCGATACACGCAGCAGCAACGGCAGGCGGAAATGGCTGCCGGAGAAGGAGATCATATTTTTGTCCTGGTCGACGGTGAACTCTTTCATCTCTTTCGGGAAATTCCACAGGCGAATGATATCGGGCTTCCACGCCAGCATTTTTTCTTTAATGTTCAGGAATACTTCCGACACGGATTCGCTAGACAAGCTGCTACGGCCAAGACCGATAAAGTTATCGCCGCCGAGAATATCCAGTACCGTTGCGCCGTTATCCATCGTATTACGTTTTACCGCCAGCGTGTCCTGTTGCGGTTGGTCGCCGCGCAGCACGAAGAACAGGTTGTTACGATCCTGCTTGTTCAGATACTTCCATGCGGTGTTGTTCATCGCCAGATGATCGGAAGAAACAACGATAACGGTATCTTTAAACCACGGCGATGCTTTGATTTTATTGATAAATTCGGCAATGTTTTCCTGGCTGCAACTGACCGCGCTGAACGACTGGTTGGCCTTCCCGTCGATGTCATAACGTTTACGGTTGCAGCTACGTGAGATAAATCCATCCGGATGATGGGTGTCCACGGTCAGGGTAAACAGTGAAAAACGCTGGCCCGAGCGCGAAAGCTCTTCGAATTTTTTCCATGCTTCGTCCAGCACGGTATCGTCGTAGAAGCCCCAGTCGTTACGATAGGCCGGGTCCGCCACCACGCTTTTTAACTCTTCCGCACCGTACAGATGGTCAAAGCCGTGAGATTTCAGGAACACGTCTTTGCCGGCAAAGCGCAGGTTGGCACCCTGCACAAAGTAGTTCTGATAGCCGGAGTTTTTCAGGATATCGCCCAGACAGATATTGTTAGGGAAGAAACTTGAGACCGACGCCGAGGCGTTGCCTTCAAATGGCGCAAACAGCGGAATACCGCACTGGGAGGCGACCATGCCAGCGATGGTGTAATCGGTACCCGGCAGTTGCATGGTATTGCTGAAATCCAGACCTTCATTTTTTAACGCGCCGAGCTCCGGGGTCAGATCCGGGAACGCGTCGTTATTAAAATAGGTGCGCTCGAGGCTCTCACCGTAGATATACACCAGGTTCAGCTTCGGGTTGGGAATGGTTTTCGACGGCTCTTTATAATACGTCGTGAAATCCGGATCGCCATCGCGCGACTGCGACTTCACCAGTTCGGTTATCTGGTGAAACGCCGGGCTGGCGTCAACGGAGGCCAGCGCCAGCAGCAGGGCCAGCAGACTGTAACCCACATGATGCGGGTGATGGCGACGGCGGCGCAGGATCCAGCCGAGCGCGACAAAAACCGTCGTCAGCGCCAGCGCGATGCCGACCCCCGGCAAAATATATTTTCCAATCCCCGCGCCGGTCAGACTGTTGGTCAGCGTGTACAGAACCGCATCATTGATCCCGTCGCCGGTGAAATAGTCACTGGCGTACAGCGTGATATTCAGGACAATAAAAATCCCCAGCACCGATAACGTGGCGGCAAACCACCAGGTGTTGCGACCCGCTTTCCAGGCGTAAATCAGCACTGAAGCGAGAAACAGAGTGATGGAGATTAATTCTGACAACGGTCGATCCTCAGTAAACCGGGCACATGCCTGGCAGGCTAATCATTAGGGGGAAAGCACAATGTAATAGCGTTGTTACATTGCTGCAATTGTAGTGACATTAAATTACGTTGTTATTCAGAATTGGTTTAGATATGCGCGTTTTTGTGGGGAATTACTATTTATTTGAAATGTGAATGCATTGACGGAAATAAATAGATGCCGCGCAGGTTATACGCGGCATGTCGTGCGTCAGGAAATGAAGTTCATGCCCTGTTTTAACACCAGATCGCAGGCCTTGGTTTTAACCTGCTTCGCCAGCGAGCTGTTGCCAATCGTGTTCAGGTCCAGCTGTTGACCATCTTTGGCGTTGAGCAGACCCTGAATCCCGTCCATATAGTTGGTGTCTTGCTTCTGCTCAGGAGCACTGAGCCCCAGTTTATCCAGCACCTGGTTTTTGACGTTTTGCGTGTCGGTGACCGAGGCCAGCTTCTGTTTCGCGCAATATTCCAGGATCCCGGCGGCGTTATTCATGCTGCTGGAGGTCAACGACTGATTGCTGCCATTCAGCAGGCTGGTCAGGGAAGAGAGCGACGAGCTGCTTTGCGAGCCGGAGCTTTGTTTGCTTAGCTCACTGGCCGCGCTGGAGAGCGAATCCTGCCAGGAGGCGGCGAAAACGCTGGTGGAGATGAGCGTGCTGGCGGCAAGCGCACAGCACAGCAGACGTTTGGTAGTTTTCATCATTATATGCAACTCGTGTTATGCCTTTTCAGCGCAGTATAGCGCTGGCAGTCTTAGGAGTGGTCCTAATACGTTAATACTCTTTACCGGTGACCCGACTACGGTAGCTTTCCCAGTTAAAAATGACCCACAGGCTGTTGCCAAGGCGCATACGATCCATCACGCGCTCGCCCAACAGCTTGTTCATTTCATCCATATTGCTGTTAGTTAACATGCCGGTCGGACGTTTTGAGGATGAACGGCGATCGACAATTTGATTAATAATCACTTTTTCATAGCGGGATTCGGTCTGCATGCCGATCTCGTCGATCACCAGCAGATCCACATTGCTCAGATCGTTGAGTAGCTGTTCTTCGCTGGTTTCACGATTGCTGAACGTTTCTTTCATCGCCGACATGATATCGGCCACGGTAATGATCAGTACCGACTTGCCGCGCAATAGCAGTTCGTTGCAGATAGCGGCGGCCAGATGGTTTTTGCCGGTGCCGGGTTTGCCGGAGAAGATAAAGCTGGCGATGTTGCCGTCAAACTCTTCAACGTATTGGCGGGCTTTGCTCAGGGCGTTCATCTGACCTTCGCACTCTACCCGATAGTTTTCGAACGAACAGTTCTGATGCAGCGGACGGATACCGGATCGGTTGAATGTGCGCTGCATTTTCATGGCCCGGTTTTCGCGGGCCAGCGCTGCGGCACGAATTTCACCTTGCTCTTTTTGCCATGCCAGCAGCTCCTCGCCCGTTTTAAAGGCGGGCTCGACATTAGGTGGCATCATTTTTTGCAGACGTTTCATCAGGTCGCCAACGTTTTTCATCGTTATCCTCTAAAACCCGGTGGAATGTGGCTGTCAGGTTCACTGACGCTGTTCACATCGCGCTTTGGCATTCCGCCATTGCTGGCCCGTCCAATCTGAATGCTGCGCGCCAGTTTTTGCTGCCACTGAATATGGTGAAAGACTTTGCCTTCAGCCTGCCAGTAGGCAACAAATGAGGCCAGTTCTTCAGCAGTAACCGGCTCTCGCAACGCTACGCCCCATAAAGCGGCCTGACGCTGAAAATCGGCATCAGGCTGCCAGGCAGCGTACATCGCAAATTTCCCCATTGGCACGGCAACGGGAGCGGTTTGCGGCTCTTCATAAAATTGATCATCCAATGTCACATCGCTTCCCGGGCGTGACAGTTTCTCCTCAAGCGCCAACAGCTCAGCCAGTCTCGCAGGCGTCACCGCGTAAAACGCTGGTGCATTGTTAGCGAATACGGCTACGGCGCCACCCGCAGACTTGGCCAGCACAGCGTGGTGATCGTGTAGTAAGGCGTCAATGCTCGTGACGTCTGGCGTCAAAATTTTGCAGGGCATAATGTTTCTCAATACTGAACAACAACCGAGAAGGGGACTGCTTTTATAGTAACACAGAGAAGAAGGAGAGCAGCAGGTGAGGGGAGATTCCCCTCTCTGCACGGTAATAAAGAAAGTGCACCGTTAAACGCGTGGACGTTTGCGATACAGCCATAATCCTGGCACGGACAGACCGATGGAGAGCGCACCGACAATCGATGAGGCTTTCAGGAAGTTGGTCAGCAGGGTAATCATCAGCACTTCGCTGTAACCGAAATGGCCGATTTTTACTGCTGAGATCATGGCGGTGTAGGCGGAGATCCCGGGAAACATGGGGATTACTGCCGCGACGGTGAAGACTTTCGGATGCGCCAGATACCAGCGCGACCACTGGATCCCAATGCAGCCGACCAGCAGCGACGCCATAAATGTTGACCATTCAATATTAAACCCTGCGGTCATCATCACCATTCGTGAGCCGTGACCGAGTGCGCCGAGTAATGCGCACCATGGGAGCGCCCGATGGGGGACATTGAATACCATGGCAAAGCCAAGCGCCGGGATCGCCGACAGGATCATATCCTGCATTAGCGCCAGTATGAAATCGATCACGCCCATCCGCGCAGCCCCCATAAGGTCATCGACACGATCACGCCAATACAGGTCGCCAACGTAAGCAGACTGGCAATAGCCCAGCGAGCGAGTCCGGTATTAATGTGTCCCTTAAACATATCCGCGACGGAGTTGATCAACGGAAAGCCCGGAACCAGCAGTAGCACGCTGGCGGCCATAGCGATAGTCGGAGTATTGCTAAAGGTCGGCAACGTCAGCAGCAAACCTGAAATGGTGGTCGCCACAAAGGCGGTGATGCAAAAATTGATTTGCGGATGTAAATGCCGGGATGCCAGTATCTGGCGGATATACATCGCCACCATGCTGGCAAAAAAGGTGATCACCGCACCATCCCATCCGCCGTTATTGAGTTTACAAAAACAGGCGCAGGATAAACCGACCATCAGGGCGACCAGCCATCTTGGATAGCGCAGTGGTTTAATCTGGCTAAAGCGTTTCTCTACGCCTTTAACATCCAGCAGTTTATGTTCCGCCAAAATGACAATGTGCTGCACTTCCGTCACGACGTGCATATTAATGCCGCGATCCTGATTTTTTCGCGTTGATGTCAGGCATTGCCCATCTTTAATGGTGGTCAGGACGATAGCGTTAGAGGAGATAGCGCTTTCTACACTATCCATGCCAAGCGCCAGCCCGAGGCGGGTGGATAGCTCGTCAACCAGCGCGCTTTCTGCCCCATGCTGAAGTAAAAAAAGACCGCATTGAATACATAACCGTGTAACCGTTCGCTGTGACGACTGCTCTGTTTGCATGGTTCGCTCTGACTGAAAAGGATCTCTTTGAGTGACGAATGTTTACTTTTATCATGAAGCATGAGCCCGCTGGCTCTGGCTAAGATCAATCTTTGTGTCGAAAAAAGACACCGACGATACGGTTATGGCATATTAACACTTCCCACTCGCCGAGGTATGAGAGGGCGCATGACTGTAATGTAGCGTTATTTACCCGGATGGCAAATACATAAGCCATGCTAACGATCTATTGTAGTTATTTTAATTTTACAAATAACGTATTTATGCGTAATCATGTAATAATAGCTTGACAGTTTGGCTTTATCTGGATTGTAGTGCCAATACTTTTATTTTAATAAACGCCAAGGATAAGCAATTCACCCCGTTTATTGTTCGGAGTATTTTCCCGTGAATTAATGGCTATTAATTTATTCGGGAGAACTGAATTAAGTATGATTACGGACTGGTGAGTGTGGAGGGGATATGTTGCAAGGACGCTGCAAAAACGCAATTATTATTAGTAAATCACCGATTATACAGACCGGGCTTAAAGGTATAATACAGGCGCAGTTTGCCGATTACGAACTTACATACTGTTGTTCTGTTGAAGAACTAACATTATTACAACTACGGTACGCTGATTTGGTGATTGCTGATTTAACTGGAGACTGCAATTATCCTCGTTCAGTCTGCGAACAATATTATTCTTTATTATCTCAATACCGTGATATTCACTGGGTCTTTCTCGTCTCTCGTATTTTTTATCCTTTGGCTATTGAGCTACTGATGTGTCCTGTCAGTTCGCTGCTCTCTGATGCAGAGCCGATAGAAAGTTTAGTGAGCGTCATTCACGCAGGAAATGCGCGAGCAGAAAGAATAAGTAAGACACTACTTTCTCCACCTGCCATGCCGCAATTGTTAGATCATAGCGCGCGCTCAATAGTCCTCACTCTCTCTGAAAGGAAAGTGTTGCGCCTCCTTGGGAAAGGCTGGGGAATTAATCAGATTGCGATGTTGCTGAAGAAAAGCAATAAAACAATCAGTGCCCAAAAGAATAGCGCTATGCGTCGCTTGTCGATAAATAGCAATGCAGAAATGTATGCCTGGATAAATAGTTCTCAAGGATCGCGAGAACTTAATTTACCTTCAGTTTATGGAGAAACCACGGAATGGAAAGCAGAATCATCAAAAGAAACGTTGCACTGGTAGAAAAGTGTACAATGAGCAGTGTAGGTATTAATAGTTTATTTAATACCATGCCAGATGACCAATATAAACTTCATCTCTTTTCTAGCCAGCCCACTTTTAGTCAGGTAATGTTAAAGATGTCGTTTTCGGCAGTTATTTTTTCTCTCTCTGCAATCAGAAGCGATCGCAGAGCTGGGTTGGCCTATTTAACGGAACTGGCGATAAATTTTCCACGGATTCGCCGTGTGGTGATTGCCGATGATGACGCTGAAGCGCGTTTAATTGGCTCCTTGTCCCCCTTGCCGCTGGATGGCGTTGTGAGTAAAGCTTCTTCGTTAACGGTGCTACAGGACGCTTTATTTACGGCGTTAAGCTGCCCAAGCCGAGGAACCGAAAGCACGAAAAACCATTGGTATATTAATCAAAGCCGCATGCTCAGTCCGACAGAACGAGAAATACTGCGCTTTATGTCAAATGGCTATTCGATGCCGCAGATTGCCGCTCAGCTTGAACGGAACATTAAAACCATTCGGGCACACAAATTTAATGTGATGTCCAAACTGGGAGTAAGCTCAGATGCCGGGTTACTGGATGCTGCCGATATCCTGCTGTACCTGCGTGCTGGCGAGCCAGCGCCTTTTATGCAGGCGGCTTCGTGACAGGCAACGTTGACGTGCTTTGTGCCGGGTTTGGTCGCCGATTTGGCGCGTGAAGCATTACTGACACACGTCAACCCAGGTGGCAGAAGTCAGTTCAGCCATCCTCTCAGGCGTGATGCGAACCGCGCTGTGGATGGCACCTGCGGCAGGCAACACTTCAGCGTAGTGCTTCAGAGAAACATCACAGTACACTGAAATCGGTGTTTCTAATCCGAAGGGGCAAACGCCGCCAACGGGATGCCCCGTCGCGCTCACGACCTCATCACTACTCAACATACGGGCTTTGGCACCGAACGTACTCTTTAGCTTTTTATTATCCAGTCGGGCATCACCTTTTGCCACGACCAGGATGATGTCGTTCTTCACCTTTAGCGAAAGTGTTTTCGCTATCTGGCCAGGTTCAACGTTATGGGCTTTTGCTGCCAGATCAACGGTTGCTGTGCTCTGATCTAATTCGATAATCTCAATATCTGGTGCATGTTGCGCCAGGAATTGACGTACTGATTGCAAACTCATTCTTCTCTCCCTATCGCTTACAGATAACCCTGCACAGCAGAAAACATGCAGGATGTAATTTGTCATAGGGGCAACCGCACTGTAAATATTTTATTGTAACAATATAGCAACATCAGCAGTTTTTCGATCGTCTTCACAATCAAAGAAACCGGTTACAGTAACCGGTTGCAGAATGCTGAAATGACGATTAATACTGAAGTTGTCACTTCCTCTGTATCACATAATAAGAGCCATCTATGAAACTTAACTCGAATAGCGGTAGTGCTGGTGTTCCTCCCGGCACGGTTGCGAAAAGTGGTAATGGGCTTTACGTGGTGGTGTTGATGCCAACACGGTTGCAAGGTTTTGCACAACGGGAGAACGGCTATGTCTACTAACCATGCTGTGTTTAACGTGATTTTCCGCTTTGTTGAAAACTATGTTAGCCCTGTTGCCGGGCGCATCTCTTCACAACGTCATGTCATGGCTATTCGTGACGGTTTTATTTCGGCGATGCCTTTTATGATTGTAGGCTCTTTTCTGCTGGTTTTTGCCTATCCGCCGTTTTCTCCCGATACCACCTGGGGATTCGCCCGTGCGTGGCTGGATTTAGCAAAACAGTTTGAAGGCCAAATCCTCACACCGTTTGATATGACGATGGGGATCATGTCGGTCTACATATGTGCGGCTATTGCTTATAACCTGGGCAAGCACTATGTGAAGTCGTATCAGTTAGATCCGTTTATGTGTGCGATGCTATCAATCATGGCTTTTTTGCTGATTGCCGCGCCAAAAACCAAAGGCACGATGCCGGTTGATAGTCTGGGAGGAACGGGGATTTTCACCGCCATCCTGGTAGCCATTTACTGCGTTGAAATGATGCGCTTCCTGAAGGCGCACAACATTGGCATCCGTTTACCCGATCAGGTGCCGCCGATGATCAAAAACTCTTTCGATCTGCTGATCCCGGTGCTGGTGGTGGTGCTGACGCTGTACCCGCTAAGCCTGGCGATACAGTCGCAGTTTGACATGCTGATCCCGCAGGCCATTATGGCCATTTTCAAACCACTGGTGTCGGCTGCAGATTCTCTCCCGGCGATCCTGCTGGCGGTATTGATCGGCCATCTGCTGTGGTTTGCCGGTATTCACGGCGCGGCTATTGTGTCGGGAATGCTGCAAATGTTCTGGCTCACCAATCTCGGGATGAACCAGTCGGCGCTGGCGCAGGGTGCGCCGTTGCCGCATATCTTTATGGAAGCGTTCTGGACGTTCTTCATTGTGGTTGGTGGTTCCGGCGCGACGATGGGGTTGGTGATTTGCTATCTGCGGAGTCGTTCCGCTCATCTACGCTCGATTGGGCGTCTGAGCGTGGTCCCCAGCATTTTTAATATTAACGAACCGGTGATATTCGGTACGCCGATTGTCATGAACCCGGTGTTTTTTATCCCCTTCCTGCTGGCTCCGATGGTGAATGCGGTACTGGCGTGGGCGGCGATGAAACTGGATTTAATTGGGCGGGTAATTTCAGTGGTTCCCTGGACGGCCCCGGCACCGGTTGGCGCCGCATGGGCGTTAGGTTGGGATTATCGTGCGGCTATCCTGGTGGTGCTGTTGGCGCTGGTATCGGCCGTTATCTACTTCCCGTTCTTTAAGGTCTACGAAAAGCAGTTATTAGCGCAGGAAAAAGAAGAAGCGCAGCGTATGGAAGAGGAAAACCAGCAAGTTGCATAAATATCTGGCGAGGGGCTACGGCTCCTTGCTTACTTCAGCGTGCAGTCTCCGCATTGCTGAACGTCAGGCAGGCGATAGCGTTGGCAGCAGGTTCTGCGCACTAACAGCCCTTCACGCGGAACAACGGTACGCCATAGAGGATTATCCTGACCGCAGGAAAGTTGTTTCTCAAAAAAGCAGGTCTGGCGCAGCGTGGTCAGCAGTTCTTCACCTAACAACGGCTTCATTTCCGTTAAATACCAGTGAATTAAGTATCCGGTGTTGCTCCAGATAAGCTTTGCGTTGATCTCACCCGTTGCTTCCAGCGCCTGCACAACCGGCGTTAGCGCTGAGAGAATCAGTGTTTCCATGCGTTGTTGAGGAGACAGGGCTGTAGCCAGATGATCCTGATGGACATCGATCCAGAAGCAGGCTGCTCGGCCCGTTTCGTGGAATTCTACGTGCATGTGTTCAGGAGAGACGTCTATAGCCTCTTTTTGCGTCAGCAGGGCCACCATTAACGGAGGCATCATCAGGCCAATATACCATTGCGCCCAAAGAGATATCAGGGGCTTATTTTCGCGGGGCAGCGTGGGCTGGTTGCGATAGATATGGTCTGAATAAACAGCGAGCAATGAACTTAGCGTCGTCGGTTGCGTCCATTCATGCAGCGTCATTGCACCTGGCACAGGCGTTTCGTCAAGACGAATGAAGTCCAGCAAGTGCTCGCGAGTTTTGGCTATCGTTGCGCGTACGGCAGCAGCCAGCGAGGGCATCTCTGAGGGGAGATGGCTACGCCAGATGACATCTTCAACGATCGGTGCGGAACGATAAGCCATGTCGATATAAGGATGTTAATCTTAATGATAATGATTGCTAATCCTATAATTGGTGTTAGGCGATAGCAAGATCTTTGTCGCCATCTCGGGTGGCACCGCACAGAAAGCTCAGATAGAAGGGCAGTTTACCCGTAGCTCATCGCTGACCAGAGTATTGTTACGCCCAAGATTCTTGGCCTCGTAAAGGGCTTTATCCGCTTTGGCAATAGCAGCATCAATATCCTGTTCGACCAGAGGTGCAATGCCGATACTGACGGTTACGTTGGTTGCCACGCTCTCATTAAACATGTGAGGGATTTTAAGGTCGTACACTTTCTGGCGGATACGTTCGGCGGCAGCCTGGGCCTGCTGTGGATCGACTGCGGTCAGCAAAATCATAAACTCTTCACCGCCAAAACGCGCCACCACATCCCTGGAGCGGACGGAGTCTCGGATGGCGGCAGAAACACGGATCAACGCCTGGTCGCCCATCATATGTCCGTAATGATCGTTATAGGATTTGAAATGGTCGATATCCAGCAGCAGAACGAAGTGTCTCGAATTACTTAGGGCCAACAGCGTATCGAGCCGGTGTTGCAGCCCCCGGCGATTATACAAACCGGTTAGCGGGTCGAGCATGCTGAGCCCGTTCAGGGTTTCTCGTTCTTCCAGCAGTTTGTACATCAGTTGCTGAGCGAACCCATCGTAGCGCTTTTGTATCACATGCTGGATGGCGATACCGGCCATAGGCAGCGCCATAAAATAGAAAATCCGCAAACCATGCTCGCTGCCGTTAAGCCATAAACAAACGGCGACGGAGGGGAGTGAGTGGAGCGTAAACGCGATGATATTATTGGCAAAAGCGATAGAGCCAATAAACAGTACGCTGAGAAGCGCTATTAACAGGAAATAATAATCATTCTGACCTAAAGCATTATATTTCAATAATATGTGTAACGCCCATAACAAGCCAAAAACGATTGAAATAAAAGGGAGATTAATTCTTTTATCTGCGTATTTCCCATGCCATACCAGCAGCAGTGTACTCATCACCAGTATCAGCAACGCCGATACTGATAAGGCTTTGACCGCAAACAGTGGGAAAAAAAGCGTAAACAGCGCGGAGACTGCGTTGAGCAGCAGAAACAGTCGTAAAGAGAGTTGGTATTTTTTGGTGCGCAGAGTTCGCCAGGATTGTACTGTCATAGGTAAATATTGTTAGTTATCTGCAATGTACGAAGGTGTGTTGGTAAATAAAACAAATAACGAACGGGGTATCATTCGCAGAGGTTTTTATTGTTTTTAGTTGAAGAGCTAACCGGTGAGCAATTTATCACCTTGGGTTATTCATGTCATCAATCGTTAAGTAAAACTCATATAATTGATAGTGCTTCACGGCTGACAAATGAGAAATTTTATCATATGATATTGGTTATCATTATCAGTGTCATAGGTGGAATCATGTTGCAACGTACGCTGGGCAGTGGATGGGGTGTTCTGCTGCCGGGAATGCTGATTGCCGGGATGGCATATAGCGACCTGTCGGTCTACGTATGGAAGGTGATGATTGTATTAGGATTACTACTGACTTCGCTCATGTTGTACCACAAGCGTTTACGGCACTTTGTTTTGTTACCTTCATGCGCGGCGCTGATTGGTGGCATTGTTCTGGTAATGATGAACTGGAATCAGGGATGAACAAAACTAGAGAAGGAAATCGAGAGGGAAATAAGATAATTGGTGCGAGGGGGGGGACTCGAACCCCCACATCCTAAGGACACTAACACCTGAAGCTAGCGCGTCTACCAATTCCGCCACCTTCGCACAGTCATCTTATTTGTTTGATATCGCCTCGTTGGTGCGAGGGGGGGGACTCGAACCCCCACATCCTAAGGACACTAACACCTGAAGCTAGCGCGTCTACCAATTCCGCCACCTTCGCCCAGTGCGAGCAATATCAACGTGGATTATGGTGCGAGGGGGGGGACTTGAACCCCCACGTCCGAAAGGACACTAACACCTGAAGCTAGCGCGTCTACCAATTCCGCCACCTTCGCATACCATCGACACTCAAAAAGTATCGTTACCACGGAGGCGAATTCTAGAGATTTTATGCAGGGCGTCAACTGTTAATTATCGAACTTAACGTGATTGCCGAAAAAAAAGGCGTTTCTTCTGCTTTGGCGTTTTATGCAGGCCGGATAAGCGATAGCGCCATCCGGCGTTGCTCGGTGTCACGCCAGATGGCGGCGTAAACGCCTTATCTGGCCTACAGCGGTTAGGCTTTTTTCGCCTGGCGCGTCATGATGGTGCGATAGACCTTAAAGCGCCCGGTCTGCGCGATAACTTCGTGGAAGCCAAACACTTCATCCAGAACCTTCGGATAAGGCAGGAAGGCGTTTGCCACGATACGCAGTTCACCGCCACTGTTCAGATGACGCACGGCGCCGCGAATCAGCGTTTGCGCGGCATCAAGGCTGGTCTGCATTCCGTCGTGGAACGGTGGGTTGGAGATGATCATATCAAATCGGCCCGTTACGTCAGAAAAGACGTTACTGGCGATGACGTCACCTTCAATGCCATTGGCTGCAAGCGTTGCGCGGCTTGCTTCAACGGCGGCGGCGCTAACATCGCACAGGGTTAAGCGCACTTTCGGCGAGTGGCTGGCCAAGGCGACGGAGAGAACGCCTGCGCCACAGCCGACATCCAGCACTTTGCCTTTGGTGTGCGGCGTCAGCGTGGAGAGCAGCAGTTGGCTGCCAACATCCAGGCCGTCACGGCTGAAGACGCCCGGCAGCGTTTTGATGGTCAGATTTTCTGTCTGGTATTCATCCCAGTATTTTTCTGCATCAAAGACCGGCTGTTTTTCCAGACGACCGTGGTACAGGCCACAGCGACGTGCGCTGTCGACTTTGTTTAACGGTGCGTATTCGGCCAGCATCTGCTCTGCGCTACGTACGCCGCTGCGATTCTCACCGACAACAAAAATATCGGTGCCAACCGGTAACAGCGACAGAATGTTCATCAACTGGAACTGGGCTTCCGGCTTATTCTTCGGCCAGTAGTAGATCAGCGTATCGCTATCGGCAACGTCATCGGCCTGCGCGATGAGGCTGAAGCGGACGTTGTCGCCCATCTGGCGGTTAAGCACCTGCCAGTGGTGAAGCTGCTGAGTGTGCGCTCGGCTGGCGGCGCTTTCAAAATGGGCAGGCAGGTCATCCTGCAAATCACCGGCAAACAGAATACGGCTTTGTTCGAAATCATCACTGTGGCGCAGCAAGACTTCACTTGCCGGGGTAAAAGCAGACATGGAATGCTCCTTAAATTGTACAGCGGGGGATTATAGTTGTTTGATGGCACGGATTCGACAAATTTGCTATATTTGCGCCCCTGATAGACAGGAGTGTTTCGCTATGACATCCCGACGAGACTGGCAGTTACAGCAACTGGGCATTACGCAGTGGTCGTTGCGTCGTCCTGGCGCACTGCAGGGCGAGATCGCGATTTCCATTCCTGCGCATGTCCGTTTGGTGATGGTTGCTGCACAGTTACCCGCGCTAACCGAACCATTGATGAGCGATATTTTACGCGCATTAACCGTCAGCCCGGATCAGGTTTTACAACTGACGCCTGACCGTGTCGCCATGCTGCCGCAAGGCAGTCGCTGTAATAGCTGGCGGCTGGGAACCGAAGAGCCGCTGCTGCTGGAGGGCGCTCAGGTCGAGAGTCCTGCGTTTAATGAATTACGGGAAAACCCAGCGGCACGCGCCGCGTTATGGCAACAAATCTGCGCATATGAACACGATTTCTTCCCTCGAACCGACTGATTTACCCGCAGCATTTCATATTGAAAAACGCGCCCACGCTTTTCCGTGGAGTGAAAAAACATTTGCCAGCAACCAGGGCGATCGCTATCTCAATTTTCAGTTGAGGGTTGATGACGTGATGGCGGCTTTTGCGATTACGCAGGTCGTGCTGGATGAAGCTACGCTGTTCAATATTGCCGTCGATCCTGACTTTCAGCGCCGTGGGCTGGGGCGTGAGCTGTTGGAGCATTTGATCGATGAGCTGGAAAAGCGTGGCATTTTGACGCTGTGGCTTGAAGTGCGCGCTTCGAATGCGGCCGCTATCGCGCTGTACGAAAGCTTAGGCTTTAACGAGGCGACGATCCGTCGCAATTACTATCCAACGGCCGATGGTCACGAAGACGCCATCATCATGGCGTTGCCAATCAGCATGTAAGACAAGGTGTAATGATGAAGAAGTGGGACTGGATTTTCTTTGATGCCGACGAAACGCTGTTTACATTTGACTCGTTTACCGGCTTACAGCGGATGTTTCTCGACTATAGCATTACCTTTACCGCTGAAGATTTTCAGGACTACCAGGCCGTGAATAAACCGCTGTGGGTGGATTACCAAAACGGCGCGATTACCTCATTACAACTGCAGCATGCCCGTTTTCAGAGCTGGGCCGAACGCCTGAAGGTTGAACCGGGCCAGCTTAATGATGCATTCATCAATGCGATGGCGGAGATCTGCTCGCCGTTGCCGGGGGCGGTTTCTCTGCTCAATGCGATTCGTGATAAAGCGAAAATCGGCATCATTACTAACGGCTTTACCGCGTTGCAGCAAATCCGCCTTGAGCGGACGGGGCTGCGCGATTATTTCGATCTGCTGGTGATTTCTGAGCAGGTTGGGGTGGCAAAACCTGATTCCCGTATTTTTGACCATGCGCTGGAGCAGGCGGGCAATCCTGACCGTTCTCGCGTGCTAATGGTGGGTGACACCGCAGAGTCCGATATTCTTGGCGGCATTAACGCCGGGCTATCCACCTGCTGGCTAAATACGCATCACCGCGAGCAGCCAGCGGGCATTCAGCCGACCTGGACCGTAGCGTCATTAAGCGAACTGGAGCAGCTCCTGTGTAAACACTGATTGCCTCCCCCCCGTTGATGGGTAAAATAGCCGCAATTTTTCGTATTCAACTTGCCCGGCCCGTTGCCGTGCTTACCTAAGAAGATTTGACTATGACGTTGTCTCCTTATTTGCAAGAGGTGGCCAAACGCCGCACTTTTGCCATTATTTCTCACCCGGATGCCGGTAAAACGACAATTACTGAAAAGGTACTGTTATTCGGACAGGCCATTCAGACCGCCGGTACGGTAAAAGGCCGTGGCTCCAGCCAGCATGCAAAATCTGACTGGATGGAAATGGAAAAGCAACGTGGTATCTCCATTACCACCTCTGTGATGCAGTTTCCGTATCATGACTGTCTGGTGAACCTGCTGGACACCCCGGGGCACGAAGACTTCTCCGAAGATACCTATCGTACTCTGACGGCGGTGGACTGCTGCCTGATGGTTATCGATGCTGCAAAAGGCGTTGAAGATCGTACCCGTAAGCTGATGGAAGTTACCCGTCTGCGCGATACGCCGATCCTGACCTTTATGAACAAACTCGACCGTGACATCCGCGATCCGATGGAGCTGCTGGATGAAGTTGAGAACGAACTGAAAATCGGCTGTGCGCCGATCACCTGGCCGATTGGCTGCGGTAAGTTGTTCAAAGGTGTCTACCACCTTTATAAAGATGAAACTTACCTGTATCAGACCGGTAAAGGCCACACCATTCAGGAAGTGCGTGTTGTTAAAGGTCTTAACAACCCGGAACTTGATACTGCCGTGGGTGAAGACCTGGCGCAGCAGCTGCGTGACGAGCTGGAGCTGGTGCAGGGCGCGTCCAACGAGTTCGACCATGAGTTGTTCCTTGCGGGCGAAATCACCCCGGTCTTCTTCGGTACCGCGTTGGGTAACTTCGGCGTTGACCATATGCTGGATGGCTTAGTGGAGTGGGCGCCTGCGCCGATGCCGCGTAAAACCGACACCCGCGTCGTCGAAGCCTCAGAAGAGAAGTTCACCGGTTTCGTGTTTAAAATTCAGGCCAACATGGACCCGAAACACCGTGACCGTGTGGCGTTCATGCGTGTGGTATCCGGCAAGTATGAGAAAGGCATGAAAATGCGCCAGGTGCGCATTGGTAAAGACGTGGTGATCTCCGATGCACTCACCTTTATGGCCGGTGACCGTTCTCATGTGGAAGAAGCGTATCCGGGCGATATTCTCGGCCTGCATAACCACGGCACAATCCAGATCGGCGATACCTTTACCCAAGGCGAAATGATGAAGTTCACCGGTATTCCGAACTTCGCGCCGGAGCTGTTCCGTCGTATTCGCCTGAAGGATCCATTGAAGCAGAAACAGCTGCTTAAAGGGCTGGTTCAGCTTTCAGAAGAGGGTGCAGTGCAGGTATTCCGTCCGATCGCCAACAACGATCTGATCGTCGGTGCGGTGGGTGTGCTGCAGTTTGACGTGGTGGTTTCACGTCTGAAGAGCGAGTACAACGTTGAAGCGATTTATGAATCCGTCAATGTGGCGACTGCACGCTGGGTAGAATGTTCTGACGTGAAGAAATTCGAAGAATTTAAGCGTAAGAACGAAATTCAGCTGGCGCTGGATGGCGGCGATAACCTCACCTATATCGCGCCAACCATGGTTAACCTGAATCTCACCCAGGAACGTTATCCGGACGTTCAGTTCCGTAAAACACGCGAACACTAATCGACCTTCCAGGGCACGGTATCCGCCGTGCCCTGCAACTTTCCCTGTCTTTTAAATCCCTTGCGGAATGTTCTTAAAACTTCGCGTTTTTCTTTTGTTTGCCTGTTTTTTAGTCAAATTGGGCAGCGATCACGAAATCCTGAACTATATTTAACAATGTGATGACATAAATATCGGCGTTAAATGCTTTTTAGGCTGCCTGTTGCAGCTTCTATTGCTGATATTTATTCCACTTACAAAATTAGTTGCTGGTTCAGGCCGTGTAACGGCAGAGCCTGGCTTTTAGCAAAACATACAGGAATACATCGATGACAATGACAGGACTTAAGATTTCTAAAACGCTGCTGGCCGTGATGCTGACCTCCGCTGTTGCAACGGGTTCTGCTTATGCAGAAAACGCCACGACGGATAAAGCGCAATCCGGCGTCGAAAGTGCGGGGCAGAAAGTCGATAGCTCTATGAACAAAGTCGGTAATTTCATGGATGACAGCACCATCACCGCGAAAGTAAAAGCCGCGCTGGTGGACCACGATAGCATTAAGAGCACCGATATTTCCGTCAAGACCGATCAGAAAGTAGTAACGCTAAGCGGCTTTGTTGAAAGCCAGGCGCAGGCTGAAGAAGCGGTGAAAGTGGCGAAAGGCGTTGAGGGTGTGACCTCCGTTAGCGACAAACTGCACGTGCGTGATAGTAAAGAAACCTCCGTTAAAGGCTATGCGGGCGATACGGCAATCACCAGTGAAGTAAAAGCCAAGCTGCTGGCCGATGATATTGTCCCTTCACGCAAGGTGAAAGTTGAGACCACCGATGGCGTTGTGCAACTTTCAGGCTCTGTCGATTCACAAGCTCAAAGCGATCGCGCTGAGAGCATCGCCAAAGCGATCGATGGCGTGAAAAGCGTCAAAAACGACCTCAAAACTCACTAATTAGACTTAATTCGCCCTCCTGACGTTTGTCGGGAGGCGTATTGTGCACCACACTGAAAATATCGCCGATGGGTAGCCTGAGCGCTCATATCAAGCGGTGAAATTAACTATGGTAAAGGAGAAGCATATGTTTCGATGGGGCATCATATTTCTGGTTATCGCGTTAATTGCCGCTGCACTGGGTTTTGGTGGACTGGCGGGTACCGCTGCAGGCGCAGCGAAAATTGTTTTTGTGGTGGGTATCATTCTGTTTCTGGTCAGCCTGTTCACCGGGCGTAAACGACCCTAGTACGTAAACCGTAAAGATAACTTGCTACTGAGCCAGTCCAGCGGACTGGCTTTTACGGTTTTAGCTGCAGGCAATTTGCGTTACTTTGTTGTCCTATTACAAAAACAACAGGAAGGCAGAGGTGGGGCAGAGAATACCCGTCACGCTCGGTAATATCGCGCCGTTATCGTTACGTCCGTTTCAACCTGGCAGTATGGCGCTGGTGTGCGAGGGCGGGGGACAAAGAGGCATCTTCACCGCAGGCGTACTGGATGAATTCATGCGCGCGCAGTTCAATCCCTTTGATCTCTTCTACGGGACGTCCGCTGGTGCGCAAAACCTTTCAGCTTATCTCTGTAACCAGCCCGGTTACGGTCGTAAAGTCATCATGCGTTACACTACCCGACGTGAGTTTTTTGACCCGGTGCGCTTTGTGCGCGGGGGAAACTTAATCGATCTCGACTGGCTGGTGGATTCGACCTCGTCCCAAATGCCGCTGGCGATGGACAACGCTGAGCGCTTGTTTGCCGCGGGGAAAGCGTTTTATATGTGCGCCTGTCGGGGTGATGACTACACGCCGGGCTATTTTTCGCCGAACCGGCAAAACTGGCTCGATCTTATTCGTGCCTCCAGCGCGATTCCCGGGTTCTACCGCACAGGGGTTGTGCTGGACGGCGTGAATTACCTGGATGGGGGCGTCAGCGACGCCATTCCCGTGCAGGAAGCGGCGAAGCAGGGGGCGAAAACGCTGGTGGTTATCCGCACTGTGCCTTCGCAAATGTATTACACCCCGCAGTGGTTCAAGCGTATGGAACGCTGGCTGGGCGAAAGCAGCCTGCAACCACTGTTGAATCTGGTGCAGCACCATGAAGCCACCTATCGCGCGATTCAGAGCTTTATTGAGAAACCGCCGGGCAAGCTGCGTATCTTTGAGATTTACCCTCCCAAACCGCTCCACAGCATGGCGTTGGGAAGCCGTATTCCGGCCTTGCGGGAAGACTACAAAACCGGACGTCTGTGCGGTCGTTACTTCCTCGCTACCGTCGGCAAACTGCTGGGGAAAAACGTGCCGCTGCCTCGTCAGACGCCGAAGATTGTGGTGCCGGGACCGGTGGTGGTTCCTCCCGCGCCGGTGGCCAACGATGCCCACGCGCCGGTGGTGGCCAATGCGCCTCAGGCCAACGATACAACGTTTAATAATGAGGATTTGGCGTGAGTTATCGTTTTATCGATACGCACTGTCACTTTGATTTCCCGCCGTTTACCGGCGATGAACCTGCCAGCATTCAGCGCGCGGCGGAGGTTGGTGTACAGAGCATTATCGTTCCGGCCACCCAGGCGGCGAATTTTTCCCGTGTACTGGCGTTAGCGGAAAATTATCCTCCGTTATTTGCCGCGCTTGGTCTACATCCCATTGTTATTGAACAACATAGTGATGACTGCCTGGACCAGTTGCAACAGGTGCTGGATAAGCGCCCACAAAAGCTGGTGGCGGTAGGTGAGATTGGATTGGATCTGTATCGCGACGATCCGCAATTCGACAAGCAAGAGCGAGTGCTGGAAGCGCAACTTAAGCTGGCGAAGCGGTACGAACTGCCGGTGATCCTGCATTCGCGACGCACGCATGACAAGCTGGCGATGTACCTTAAACGCCATGCTTTGCCACGAACAGGCGTGGTGCATGGGTTTTCCGGGAGCGTGCAGCAGGCCGAACGCTTTGTGCAACTGGGATACAAAATTGGCGTGGGCGGCACCATTACCTATCCGCGCGCCAGTAAAACCCGCGAGGTAATGGCGCAGTTGCCGCTCGAGTCGCTGTTGCTGGAAACCGACGCGCCGGATATGCCGCTCAACGGCTTTCAGGGGCAGCCTAATCGCCCGGAGCAGGTAGTCAGAGTCTTTGACGTCTTATGTGAACTGCGCCCGGAACCTGCGGACGTGATCGCTGACGCGCTGTATCGTAATACCACGGCGTTGTTTGATTTTTGAATTCCGGATGCGGCGCTATTGCATCGCATCCGGCCATCACAGGTACAGCGCCGGGAAAATCAAATTATCCACCCCACGTTCGCGCAATCTTTGCGCCAGGTGTTCCACATCCTCCGGCGTGGCGCTCGGCCAGTCCTTCGCTTCGCCATACACCCCGTGCGCATGAAAGGCATTCAGCCGTACCGGCACGTCACCTGAACCTCTGATAAACGCCGCCAGCGCATCAATATGCTGTAGATAATCCACCTGACCAGGGATAACCAGCAGGCGCAGTTCCGCAAGTTTCCCTTGCCCGGACAGAAAGGTAATGCTTTGTTTAATCAGCGTGTTATCGCGACCGGTCAACTGACGATGACACGTGCTGTCCCAGGCTTTTAAATCCAGCATTACGCCGTCGCACACCGGCAGCAGCTTCTGCCAGCCGGTTTCGCTCAGCATGCCATTGCTGTCGACCATACAGGTCAAGTGTTGCAGTTGCGGATCGGTTTTGATCGCACGAAACAGCGCCACAATAAACGGTAGCTGGGTTGTCGCTTCGCCGCCGCTGACCGTAATTCCCTCAATAAACAGTGCTGCCTTGCGAATATGCTGCAGCACCTCATCAACGCTCATGGTCTGCGCCATCGGCGTGGCCTGCTGGGGGCACATATGAAGGCAGGTGTCACACTGCTGACACAAATCGGACTGCCACCACACTTTCCCCGCGCTCAGGCTCAGCGCCTCATGCGGGCAATGCAGCACACACTCCCCGCAGTCGTTGCAGCGTCCCATCGTCCACGGATTGTGGCAATTTTTACAGCGCAGATTACATCCCTGCAGAAACAGAGCCAGGCGACTGCCCGGCCCGTCGACGCAGGAGAAAGGGATAATCTTACTTACCGAAGCGCATCTGCTGTTCATGGCTAATCACGCGAGGTTGTCGTTCCAGAATGCGCGTATTACGCGCTGCTTCTTCGCCAAGCCAGGTGGTGTTGGTGCGAGAACCTTCGGCGCGATATTTTTCCAGATCCGACAGACGCACCATGTAACCCGTAACGCGAACCAGATCGTTGCCGCTCACGTTGGCGGTAAACTCACGCATCCCGGCTTTAAATGCGCCGAGGCACAGTTGCACCAGCGCCTGAGGATTGCGCTTGATGGTTTCATCCAGCGTGAGAATGTCGCTGATCCCGGCGTGATAAAACGCGTGATGTGGCGCGACGGTTTGCAGATGAGTGATCGGGTCTGGTTCATCGCCGTAAGGCAGGCGTGCACCCGGTGTGGTGCCGATGTCAGAACTGATCCCCGACTGTGCATGCAGCATCGCGCGCTGCTTCCAGCCATATTTCACCGGGGTGCTTTCGACAAACTCCGCCAATTGGGCGCTGATGCGATAGCCAAGCTGATTGGCGAACTCATCTTTTCCGTAGCGCGCATTTTGTCCCGCCTTATCGCACAGTAGATTCACCGCCTCCGCCAGGCCATACATGCCGAACATAGGCACAAAACGTTCGGGATCAATCAACCCTTCCTGCACGAGGAAGCTATTCTCAAAGAAATGTGATTTTTCATAGAGGAATTCACATCGTGAATCAATGATGGCGATTTGCTGTTGACAATAGTGCGGTAGGGTGCGCGTAAAGAAGTCATCGACAGAGGCGCTGCGCTCTGCGATGGCTTTCAGATTAAGCCTGACCAGCGTGCTACCACCCCCGGCGAGCGGCAAAGAGTTGTAACAGCTGACGACGCCATACTGACTTTTTGTGAAAATTTTATCATTTTCAGGGCCATTGGAAATATGCGGCTTACTGCACTCGCAGATATTTTTCGCCACGCTGAGCAGCAGATCGTCAGGTGTGATTTGCGGGTCATAAATGAATGTCAGATTAGGCGAAACCTGCTTTAATTCTGCATCTGCGCGTAAAATTGCACGGGTAACTGGAGTATCGGCGGGGCCGATATTGGCATGCATAAACGCGTCTGGCAGGGTTCTGTCGAGATAACGCCAGAAACGTTTTATTCGAATATCGATCTCTTCTTGTGTTAGAATTCTAACATACGGTTGCAGCAGCGCATCGAGCTGGCCGAGATAAACCGGCATCGACGTCACTGACGGAACGTGGTGGTACATGATGGTGAGTAAGGATAACGCATCATCAAGATCGCTGGCGCCTTCCAGCTCCAGCCACGATGAACCATTGGCCAGAAAACGCGCGTAATCGGGTAAAACGTAGCGCGGTTTGAACGGGGCATGACCTTCGTACATATCGCAGATTACCCCATCATCCAGCGCCTGACGTGCCTGTGCAGGTAGTTGCGGATAAGGCAGCGCGTTTTCAGCTTCCAGCGCCAGAAAGTGGCGTTTCTGCTCAGGGCTGAGCACCGGGCTGGTCACGATTTGTTGGCAACGCTGTTGCAGCGCGAGTTCGCTTGAAGTGGGCATCGTTGATTCCTTTTTGTCCCGAAGGTGTAACGCCATTGTAGAAAGCAACGCCGCCACAACCTTTGATCCGGATGCGCCTGATGCCACGGCATCCCTTTAGAAAAGGTAATTTATTTGAAGTAGATCTCATTAGAGTAATGCAAATCTGTATGTGGTTTTCATTAACTGTGATGTATATCGAAGTGTAATAGCGAGCGGATGTTAGAATACTAACAAACTCGCAAGGTGAAATTTTATACGGCGATGCCGTTGGAGAATGTTATGACCGATTTAACAGCAAGCAGCCTGCGTGCACTGAAACTGATGGACCTGACCACCCTGAATGACGACGACACCAATGAAAAAGTGATCGCGCTGTGTCATCAGGCGAAGACCCCGGTTGGCAACACCGCCGCAATCTGTATCTATCCGCGTTTCATCCCTATTGCGCGTAAGACTCTGAAAGAGCAGGGTACGCCGGATATCCGCATTGCAACCGTCACCAACTTCCCGCACGGCAACGACGACATCGAGATTGCGCTGGCGGAAACCCGCGCGGCGATCGCCTACGGTGCCGATGAAGTTGACGTGGTGTTCCCGTACCGTGCGCTGATCGCCGGTAACGAGCAGATTGGTTTTGATCTGGTTAAAGCTTGCAAAGACGCGTGTGCGGCGGCAAACGTGCTGCTGAAAGTGATCATCGAAACCGGTGAGCTGAAAGAAGAAGCACTGATTCGCAAAGCGTCTGAAATCTCCATCAAAGCCGGTGCTGATTTCATCAAAACGTCTACCGGTAAAGTGCCGGTCAATGCGACGCCGGAAAGCGCACGCATCATGATGGAAGTGATCCGCGACATGGGTGTTTCTAAAACAGTAGGTTTCAAACCGGCTGGCGGCGTGCGTACTGCAGAAGATGCACAGCAGTTCCTGGCGATTGCCGATGAACTGTTTGGCGCTGACTGGGCTGATTCTCGTCACTACCGTTTTGGCGCATCCAGCCTGCTGGCTAGCTTGCTGAAAGCGCTGGGTCACGGCGACGGCAAGAGCGCAAGCAGCTACTAAGCCCGTAGGCCGGATAAGGCGCAGCCGCCATCCGGCATTAAGACGACTGCCGGGTGGCGCGTTGCTTACCCGGCTTACAACGGCCTTCTACTCTTTTCCCCTGGGGGTTACCGTGTTTCTCGCACAAGAAATTATTCGTAAAAAACGTGATGGTCATGCGCTGAGCGATGAAGAAATTCGTTTTTTTATCAATGGCATTCGCGACAATACCATCTCTGAAGGGCAAATCGCCGCCCTGGCGATGACCATTTTTTTCCACGATATGACAATGCCTGAGCGTGTTTCGCTGACCATGGCAATGCGTGATTCAGGAACCGTGCTGGACTGGAAAAGCCTGCAGTTGAACGGCCCGATTGTGGATAAACACTCTACCGGCGGTGTAGGTGACGTAACGTCACTGATGTTAGGCCCGATGGTTGCTGCGTGCGGCGGCTATATTCCGATGATCTCCGGGCGTGGCCTGGGGCATACCGGCGGTACGCTCGATAAACTGGAAGCGATTCCTGGATTTGACATCTTCCCGGACGACACGCGTTTCCGTGAAATTATTAAAGACGTGGGTGTGGCGATTATTGGGCAAACCAGCTCGCTCGCACCGGCGGATAAACGTTTTTATGCCACCCGCGATATTACCGCGACGGTGGATTCCATCCCGCTGATTACCGGTTCCATTCTGGCGAAAAAACTGGCGGAAGGGCTGGATGCGCTGGTGATGGATGTGAAAGTGGGCAGCGGTGCTTTTATGCCGACCTACGAGCTTTCTGAAGCCCTTGCTGAAGCGATTGTCGGCGTGGCAAACGGTGCGGGTGTACGTACCACCGCGCTGTTAACTGATATGAACCAGGTGTTGGCCTCCAGCGCAGGTAACGCGGTCGAAGTCCGCGAAGCGGTGCAGTTCCTGACCGGTGAATACCGCAATCCACGTCTGTTAGACGTCACCATGGCGCTGTGCGTGGAAATGCTGATCTCCGGCAACCTGGCGAAAGATGACGCCGAAGCCCGTGCGAAATTGCAGACGGTGCTGGATAACGGCAAAGCAGCAGAGATTTTTGGTCGCATGGTGGCGGCGCAAAAAGGCCCGACCGATTTCGTCGAAAATTATGCGAAGTACCTGCCGACGGCAATGCTCAGCAAAGCGGTATATGCTGATACCGAAGGCTTTGTCAGCGCGATGGATACCCGTGCGCTGGGAATGGCGGTTGTTTCCATGGGTGGCGGTCGTCGTCAGGCATCGGACACCATTGATTACAGCGTTGGCTTTAGCGATATGGCGCGTCTGGGCGACAGCGTAGACGGACAGCGTCCACTGGCGGTGATCCACGCCAAAGACGAAGCCAGCTGGCAGGAAGCGGCGAAAGCGGTCAAAGCGGCAATTAGCCTTGACGATAAAGCGCCAGAAATTACACCGACAGTCTATCGTCGTATTACCGAATAACTGTATACTGATCTGATCGCTTTTTTGCGGCGCAGATGTATGGAGAACAAGATGAAACGTGCATTTATTATGGTGCTGGACTCCTTTGGTATTGGTGCGACTGAAGATGCGGATCGCTTTGGCGACGTAGGTTCAGACACTATGGGACACATTGCAGAAGCCTGTGCGAAAGGTGAAGCTGACAATGGTCGCAAAGGTCCACTGAATCTGCCTAACCTGACCCGTCTGGGCCTGGTGAAAGCTCACGAAGGTTCTACTGGTAAAATTGCTGCTGGCATGGACGGCAACGCGGAAGTGATTGGTGCCTACGCATGGGCGCATGAACTTTCTTCCGGGAAAGACACGCCGTCTGGCCACTGGGAAATCGCGGGTGTTCCGGTTCTGTTTGACTGGGGATATTTCTCCGATCATGAAAACAGCTTCCCGCAAGAACTGCTGGATAAACTGGTAAAACGTGCCAACCTGCCGGGCTACCTCGGCAACTGCCACTCTTCTGGTACCGTGATCCTGGATCAACTGGGTGAAGAGCATATGAAAACCGGCAAGCCGATTTTCTATACCTCCGCTGACTCCGTGTTCCAGATTGCCTGCCACGAAGAGACTTTTGGCCTGGATAAGCTCTATGAGCTGTGCGAAATCGCCCGTGAAGAGCTGACCGAAGGTGGTTACAACATCGGTCGTGTTATCGCCCGTCCGTTTATCGGTGATAAAGCCGGTAACTTCCAGCGTACCGGTAACCGCCACGACCTGGCCGTTGAGCCGCCAGCACCGACCGTGCTGCAGAAACTGGTCGACGAAAAAGATGGTCACGTGGTTTCCGTCGGTAAAATCGCGGATATCTACGCTAACTGCGGCATCACCAAAAAAGTGAAAGCCACCGGTCTGGACGCGCTGTTCGACGCCACCATCAAAGAGATGAAAGAAGCCGGTGATAAGACCATCGTCTTCACCAACTTCGTTGATTTCGACTCTTCCTGGGGACATCGTCGCGATATCGCCGGTTATGCTGCGGGCCTGGAACTGTTCGACCGCCGTCTGCCTGAGCTGATGGAGCTGGTGGGTGAAGATGACATTCTGATCCTGACCGCTGACCACGGCTGCGACCCAAGCTGGACCGGCACTGACCATACCCGTGAACACATTCCGGTACTGGTTTACGGCCCAAAAGTGAAACCTGGTTCTTTAGGTCACCGTGAAACCTTCGCGGATATCGGTCAGACGCTGGCGAGCTACTTTGGTACGTCGCCGATGGACTACGGTAAAAATATGCTCTGATGCAATTGCCCGGTGGCGCTTCGCTTACCGGGCCTACGGTTTTGTAGGCCGGGTAAGGCGCAACCGCCACCCGGTAAAAACAACAATATAAAAGGAACTGAAGATGGCAACTCCACATATTAATGCAGAAATGGGTGATTTCGCTGACGTCGTATTGATGCCGGGCGACCCACTGCGTGCAAAGCATATTGCTGAAACTTTCCTCGAAGATGTTCGTGAAGTGAACAACGTTCGCGGTATGTTAGGCTTCACCGGTACTTACAAGGGCCGTAAGATTTCCGTAATGGGCCACGGTATGGGTATCCCGTCCTGCTCCATCTACACCAAAGAGCTAATCACCGACTTCGGCGTGAAGAAAATCATTCGCGTAGGCTCCTGCGGCGCTGTGCGTATGGACGTTAAACTGCGTGACGTGGTTATCGGTATGGGTGCTTGCACCGACTCCAAAGTTAACCGTATCCGTTTTAAAGATCATGACTTTGCAGCTATTGCTGACTTCGACATGGTGCGTAACGCAGTTGATGCGGCAAAAGCGCTGGGTGTAGACGCTCGCGTTGGCAACCTGTTCTCCGCTGACCTGTTCTACTCTCCGGACGGTGAAATGTTCGACGTGATGGAAAAATACGGCGTGCTGGGCGTGGAAATGGAAGCGGCGGGTATCTACGGCGTGGCGGCGGAATTCGGTGCGAAAGCGCTGACCATCTGCACCGTATCCGACCATATCCGTACCCACGAGCAGACCACTGCCGCTGAGCGTCAGACGACCTTCAACGACATGATCAAAATCGCACTGGAATCCGTTCTGCTGGGCGATAAAGAGTAAGTTTTGTTGTGGCCCGGAGGCGCTGCGCTGGCCGGGCCTACGGGAATGCCGCTATTAATGCCTGATGGCGCTTCGCTTATCAGGCCTACGGGAGCGGTCTTGTAGGCCGGATAAGGCGCAGCCGCCATCCGGCAATTCGCCACTAATCGCTTAGCGCACGGCCTTTGCTACCCAAGCAGCCAGCTCACGCAACTCGCTTTCCTGATCTGGATACTCCGCAAGCAGCGCTTCACAAGTCTGCTGTAAAATATCGGCGCGATACTGGCAGCCCTGTAGTCGTTCTGCCAGTACTTCCAGCGGCGCAGGATTGAGGCTATCGGTGTAGACTTGGGTGCGGGTAATCACGCCTTTTTCGACGTCAAAATGAAGCTCTACGCCGCCCCAGGTGAAACGTTCGTCCAGTAAATGTGAAAAAGCAGGCGCCTGGCCAAAATTCCACTCCCAACTGCTCTGGCGGGCAAATGTTTCGGCGAAGTTCGGCAGATCCGGCGCTTTGTCTGGGGAGATGATCTCGGCTTCTACGCGTTCGCCGTAGTGGGCGAAAAAGGCTTCCGTGATGGCCTGACAGACCTGTTGATGAGTGATGCCCGGTAACAGCTCGGTCAAATTCGCTACGCGCGAGCGAACCGAAGTGATGCCTTTGGCGGCAAGTTTCTTTTTATCGGGATTGAGATAGTTTGCCAGGCGGCTGAGATCGGCATTCAACAGCAGCGTGCCGTGGTGGAATCCGCGATCTTTCGTTTCCCGATAAGCAGAGCCGGAAACTTTGCGATCGCCGTCCGGCGTTTTCACCACCAGATCGTTACGCCCGGAGGCATCAGCTTCTACGCCCAGCGAATTCAGCGCATTGAGGACGATCGCGGTGGAGATGGTTTTGTCGTATTCCGGTTTACCAGCCATAAAGGTAAAGCAGGTATTGCCTAAGTCATGGAACACCGCGCCGCCACCGCTGCTGCGCCTGGCGAGCCGCACGTTGTCTTCTTCCATGCGGCGTGTATTACACTCTTTCCACGGGTTTTGCGCCCGGCCAATTACCACCGTATCGGCGTTACGCCACAAGAACAGAACGCGCTGCGTGGCGGGCATCTGGCGAAAAATGCACTCTTCGACCGCGAGGTTAAACCACGGATCGTAAGAGTCTGAGATAAGCAGGCGTAGTGTTGTCATGGTTGATTTCCCTTCTGTTTTACAGTTTTTACAGCTTTTATTCTATCTTCTCGTTGTCTTCTTCCTGCACCGGTTTGTTGGCAGTGAGAAGGAAAGGAGATTGCTGCCAGCGGGTACGCTTACCTTGCAATAAGGTGCGGGTCAGCACTACACCGATTGCCAGTGACAGTAGCAGCATCAGGCGTAAGATGTTGGTGGTGTTATCCACCTGCTTGGCTTCAGTGGCAAGAGTGTGGGTATCCAGCGTCAGTCGCAGATAGCCCAGCGGACCATTTTTTCCCTGAATGGGTTCGACGATCTGCTGGTTAAAATAGCCCCCGGCTTTTTTGCCGTCGAGCGCCAGACGATCACGAACATTGACGCTCTCACCGGTGCGCGTAATCAGGTCTCCCTGTTCGTCGTACACGCCTGCGTCCAGAATACGGCTACTCTCCGTCAACTGCGTGAGCACCGCCTTAATACGCTTTTCATCCGGCGTTTCAGTACGCATCAGCGGGGCGACGTTCAGCGAGACCTGACGGGCCAGCGTGCGGGCCAGCTCTTCGAGCTGCGGATTACGCTGCTGCTGGTGGCTTTGACTAAACCAGGAAGCCCCCTGCATCAGCGCGACGAGCAGCGCAAGGCAGGACAATACAATCACTGCACGATGAAGTCGGAATTTCAGTTTTGTGCGAGCCATATTCCACCTGCTGAAAATTTGAGACTTAATGTTGCCAGAAGCGCTGGTTACAGGGTAGCCTCATGCGTTATTTTCCCCTGATGATTCCGACCCGAACGATTTTACAGGAGCTTTAATGCCTAACATTACCTGGTGCGATCTACCTGAAGATGTCTCTCTGTGGCCAGGTCTGCCCCTCTCTTTAAGCGGTGATGAAGTGATGCCGCTGGATTACCACGCGGGCCGCAGTGGCTGGCTGCTGTACGGTCGTGGGCTGGATAAACAACGGTTAACGCAATACCAGAGTAAACTGGGCGCGGCGATGGTGATCGTGGCGGCGTGGTGCGTTGAGGATTATCAGGTAATTCGTCTGGCGGGCTCGTTAACGCCGCGTGCGGCAAAACTGGCGCATGACGCCAAACTGGATGTTGCGCCGCTGGGTAAAATTCCGCATCTGCGCACGCCGGGTTTACTGGTGATGGACATGGATTCAACGGCTATCCAGATCGAATGCATTGATGAAATTGCTAAACTGGCCGGAACCGGCGAGATGGTTGCCGAAGTCACCGAACGCGCAATGCGCGGCGAGCTGGACTTTACCGCCAGCCTGCGCAGCCGCGTGGCGACGCTGAAGGGCGCTGATGCCAATATTCTGCACCAGGTGCGCGAAACATTGCCGCTAATGCCAGGCCTGACTCAGTTGGTGTTAAAACTGGAAACGCTTGGCTGGAAAGTGGCTATCGCTTCCGGCGGGTTTACTTTCTTTGCCGATTATCTGCGCAACAAGCTGCGCCTGACGGCAGCTGTGGCGAATGAGCTGGAGATCATGGACGGTAAATTTACTGGCAACGTGATCGGCGATATCGTCGATGCTCAGTACAAAGCCAGTACTCTGACCCGCCTGGCGCAAGAATATGAGATCCCGATGGCGCAGACGGTGGCGATCGGCGACGGTGCCAACGATCTGCCGATGATCAAAACGGCCGGGCTGGGGATTGCGTATCATGCGAAACCCAAAGTGAATGAAAAGACGGAGATTACTATCCGTCACGCTGACCTGATGGGCGTGTTCTGCATTCTCTCTGGCAGTATGAATCAGAAATAATGAGGTAAAACGTGGCAAAAGCTCCTAAACGCGCCTTTGTTTGTAATGAATGCGGGGCCGATTACCCGCGCTGGCAGGGGCAATGCAGCGCCTGTCAGGCCTGGAATACCATTACCGAGGTGCGCCTTGCCGCATCGCCAACGGTGGCGCGCAACGAGCGACTCAGCGGCTACGCCGGAAATGCGGGCGTTGCAAAAGTGCAGAAGCTCTCTGACATCAGCCTTGAGGAACTGCCGCGTTTTTCTACCGGATTTAAAGAGTTTGACCGCGTGCTCGGCGGTGGTGTGGTACCCGGCAGCGCCATACTGATTGGCGGTAACCCTGGCGCGGGCAAATCAACGCTGCTGTTGCAAACGCTGTGCAGGCTCGCCGAGCAGATGAAAACCCTGTACGTCACCGGCGAAGAGTCGCTGCAACAGGTGGCGATGCGCGCGCATCGGCTTGGCCTGCCGACGGCGAACCTGAACATGCTGTCGGAAACCAGTATCGAACAAATTTGCCTGATTGCTGAAGAAGAACAACCGAAGCTGATGGTGATCGACTCCATTCAGGTGATGCACATGGCGGATATTCAGTCTTCGCCGGGCAGCGTGGCGCAGGTGCGTGAAACCGCTGCTTACCTGACGCGCTTTGCTAAAACGCGCGGCGTGGCGATTGTGATGGTCGGCCACGTCACCAAAGATGGCTCGCTGGCCGGGCCGAAGGTACTGGAGCACTGTATTGACTGCTCGGTGTTGCTCGACGGCGACGCCGATTCCCGCTTCCGTACACTGCGTAGCCATAAAAACCGCTTTGGCGCGGTGAATGAGCTGGGCGTCTTTGCCATGACGGAACAGGGGCTGCGTGAAGTCAGCAACCCTTCTGCAATTTTCTTAAGCCGTGGCGATGAAGTCACTTCCGGTAGTTCGGTGATGGTAGTCTGGGAAGGCACGCGCCCGCTGCTGGTCGAGATTCAGGCGCTGGTCGATCACTCAATGATGGCGAACCCGCGTCGTGTGGCGGTCGGTCTGGAACAGAACCGTCTGGCGATTCTGCTGGCAGTGTTACATCGTCATGGCGGCTTGCAGATGGCGGATCAGGACGTGTTCGTTAACGTAGTTGGCGGCGTAAAAGTCACCGAAACCAGCGCCGACCTGGCGTTGCTGCTGGCAATGGTCTCCAGCCTGCGCGACAGGCCGCTGCCACAGGATTTAGTGGTCTTTGGCGAAGTGGGGTTGGCGGGAGAAATCCGTCCGGTACCCAGCGGGCAGGAGCGTATTTCGGAGGCGGCGAAACACGGTTTTCGCCGGGCGATTGTTCCTGCCGCTAACGTACCGAAAAAAGTACCGGAAGGGATGCAGGTCTTTGGCGTTAAGAAGCTTGCGGATGCGTTAAGCGTGTTTGACGACCTATAATCAAATACCCGTACGTACTGAATTTGTAGGCCTGATAAGCGATGCGTCATCAGGCAGTGTTACGCGATTTTTCCAGCAGGAGGCTCTTGTGTCATTTGATTATCTGAAAACCGCCATTAAGAAAAAGGGTTGTACCCTGCAACAGGTGGCAGATGCCAGTGGCATGACCAAGGGATATCTAAGCCAGCTTCTGAATGCCAAAATTAAAAGCCCCAGCGCGCAAAAGCTGGAGGCGTTGCACCGTTTTCTCGGACTGGAGTTTCCGCGCCAGCAGAAAAATATCGGTGTGGTATTTGGTAAGTTTTATCCGCTGCATACCGGCCATATCTATCTTATCCAGCGCGCCTGTAGTCAGGTTGATGAACTGCATATCATCATGGGCTATGACGACACGCGCGATCGCAGCCTGTTTGAAGACAGTGCCATGTCGCAACAGCCTACGGTGCCCGATCGTCTGCGCTGGCTGCTGCAAACCTTTAAGTATCAGAAAAATATCCGTATTCATGCCTTCAACGAAGAGGGCATGGAGCCGTATCCACACGGTTGGGACGTGTGGAGCAACGGGATCAAAACGTTTATGCAGGAGAAAGGGATCCAGCCAAACTGGATCTACACCTCTGAAGAATCAGATGCCCCGCAGTATCTCGAACATCTGGGGATCGAAACCGTGCTGGTGGATCCCAAGCGGACGTTTATGAGCATCAGCGGCGGGCAAATCCGTGAAAACCCGTTTCGCTACTGGGAGTATATTCCGACCGAAGTGAAGCCGTTTTTCGTGCGCACCGTGGCGATCCTCGGCGGGGAGTCGAGCGGTAAATCGACGCTGGTGAACAAGCTCGCCAACATCTTTAACACCACCAGTGCGTGGGAATATGGGCGTGATTACGTCTTCTCCCATTTGGGCGGCGACGAGATGGCATTACAGTATTCTGACTACGATAAAATCGCCCTGGGACAAGCACAATACATTGATTTTGCTGTTAAGTACGCCAATAAAGTGGCGTTCATCGACACCGATTTTGTGACCACTCAGGCTTTCTGCAAAAAGTATGAAGGGCGTGAACACCCGTTTGTGCAAGCGCTGATTGACGAGTATCGCTTCGACCTGGTTATCCTGCTGGAAAACAACACCCCGTGGGTAGCGGATGGCTTGCGCAGCCTTGGAAGTTCGGTTGACAGAAAAGCGTTTCAGACGCTGTTGGTCGAGATGCTGCAGGAGAACAATATCAATTTTGTGCACGTTCAGGAGCCGGACTACGATGGTCGCTTCCTGCGCTGCGTGGAGCTGGTGAAAGAGTTGATGGGCGAGCAGAGATAGGTTTTTAATGCCGGATGCGCTGCGCTTATCCGGCCTACAAGTCGCACTAACCTCGTAGGCCGGATGTGGCATCACGCCGCCATCCGGCGCTTAACGCTAATTACTTAGAAATACGCTTGTACTTAATACGCTTCGGCTCCAGCGCATCGGCGCCCAGCGTGCGTTTCTTGTACTCTTCGTATTCGGTAAAGTTACCTTCGAAGAACTCAACCTTACCCTCATCCTGGTAATCCAGAATGTGGGTCGCGATACGGTCAAGGAACCAACGGTCGTGCGAGATAACCATCGCGCAGCCCGGGAACTCCAGCAGGGCGTTTTCCAGCGCGCGCAGGGTTTCGATATCCAGGTCGTTGGTTGGTTCATCGAGCAGCAGCATGTTGCCGCCAACTTGCAGCAGCTTCGCCAGGTGCAGACGACCACGCTCACCGCCGGACAGCTCGCCAACGCGTTTACCCTGATCCACACCTTTGAAGTTGAAGCGGCCCACGTAGGCACGGCTTGGCATTTCGGTGTTGCCGATCTTCATGATATCCAGCCCGCCGGACACTTCTTCCCACACGGTTTTGCTGTTGTCCATGGCGTCACGGAACTGGTCAACGGAGGCCAGTTTGACGGTTTCACCCAGCGTGATGGTACCGCTGTCAGGCTGTTCCTGGCCGGACATCATACGGAACAGGGTTGATTTACCCGCACCGTTCGGACCGATGATGCCGACGATAGCGCCTTTCGGTACAGAGAAGCTCAGGTCGTCAATCAGCACGCGATCGCCGTAGGATTTACGCAGATTGGTAACTTCAACGACTTTATCGCCCAGACGTGCTCCAGGTGGGATAAACAATTCGTTGGTTTCGTTACGTTTCTGGTATTCAGTGTTGTTCAGCTCTTCAAAGCGTGCCAGACGGGCTTTGCCCTTAGACTGACGGCCTTTCGCGCCCTGACGAACCCACTCCAGCTCTTTCTCAATGGATTTACGGCGAGCCGCTTCCTGAGAGGCTTCCTGGGCCAGACGCTGATCTTTCTGCTCCAGCCAGGAAGAGTAGTTACCTTCCCATGGAATACCTTCACCACGGTCCAGCTCCAGGATCCAGCCGGCAACGTTGTCGAGGAAGTAACGGTCGTGGGTAATCGCCACCACGGTACCTTCGAAGTCGTGCAGGAAGCGTTCCAGCCACGCGACGGATTCGGCGTCCAGGTGGTTAGTCGGTTCGTCGAGCAGCAGCATGTCTGGTTTTTCCAGCAGCAGGCGGCACAGCGCGACGCGGCGGCGTTCACCACCGGAGAGATTCTCAATTTTAGCGTCCCAGTCCGGCAGACGCAGGGCGTCAGCGGCACGCTCAAGCTGCACGTTCAGGTTATGACCGTCGTGCGCCTGAATGATCTCTTCAAACTTGCCCTGCTGTGCGGCCAGCTTATCGAAGTCAGCGTCCGGTTCGGCGTACTTGGCGTACACTTCATCCAGACCTTTCAGCGCGTTAACCACTTCGGCAACCGCTTCTTCCACGGATTCACGAACGGTATGTTCCGGGTTCAGTTTTGGTTCCTGTGGCAGGTAACCGATTTTAATGCCAGGCTGTGGGCGAGCTTCACCTTCGATATCAGTATCAATACCGGCCATGATGCGCAGCAGGGTAGATTTACCCGCACCGTTCAGACCGAGAACACCGATTTTGGCGCCAGGGAAGAAGCTCAGTGAGATGTTTTTAAGAATATGACGTTTCGGCGGAACGACCTTGCCGACACGATGCATGGTATAAACGAATTGGGCCACGTTGGACTCGCCTCTATGTTTATCCCGTCATACTTCAAGCCGCAGATGCGTTGGCTGTGTCGTTCACCCCAGTCACGTACTTTTGTACGCTCAGGGGATTCACTTCCTCGCCGCCTTGCTGCAACTTGAATTATTTAGGGCTAATTATTGGTAAATAGTTATCAAAGGCGAAGTGTAGCCTTTTTCATTGTCCAATCCCAGCCAGCAGATCCCACTCGCAACAAAAGTAAAAAAGTGTCCGTGACGTGGCGCATTCTGCAATGTCTGGTTAGCATGAATGAATTAAGCGGCATGATGCTGCACAGACGTAACATGAGAAGAGGAAGAGCTTGTGGACAAAGCCAAACAATTTACCTGGCGCCTGCTGGCTGCCAGCGTATGTCTGCTGACGGTCAGTCAAGTAGCGCGAGCGGATTCCCTGGATGAGCAGCGCAATCGCTATGCGCAAATTAAGCAGGCCTGGGATAACCGGCAGATGGATGTCGTAGAGCAGATGATGCCTGGCCTGAAGAACTATCCTCTGTATCCTTATCTGGAATATCGCCAGATCACTGACGATCTGATGAATCAGCCCACCATTACCGTCACCAATTTTGTGCGCGCCAACCCGACGCTGCCCCCGGCGCGTACTCTGCAATCTCGTTTCGTGAATGAACTGGCGCGCCGCGAAGACTGGCGTGGGCTGCTGGCGTTCAGTCCGGAAAAACCGGGCACCACCGAAGCGCAATGTAACTATTACTTCGCGAAATGGAGTACCGGACAAACTGAAGAAGCCTGGCAGGGGGCGAAAGAACTGTGGCTGAGCGGAAAAAGTCAGCCGAACGCCTGTGACAAATTATTCGGCGTATGGCGTGCCTCAGGCACCCAGGATCCGCTGGCGTATCTGGAGCGTATTCGTCTGGCGATGAAAGCCGGGAATACCGGACTGGTCACGGCGTTGGCCGGACAGATGCCCGCGCAATACCAAACCATTGCTTCAGCGATCATCGCGCTGGCCAACGATCCGAATTCGGTAATGACCTTTGCTCGCACCACCGGCGCAACGGATTTCACCCGACAGATGGCGGCGGTCGCCTTTGCCAGCGTGGCGCGTCAGGATGTGGAGAATGCCCGCCTGATGATCCCTTCCCTGGTGCAGGCGCAACAGCTGAATGACGAGCAAACCCAGGAGCTGCGCGACATTGTCGCCTGGCGTCTGATGGGCAATGACGTTACCGACGAGCAGGCCAAATGGCGTGATGATGCGATTATGCGCTCCAACTCCACCTCGCTTGTGGAGCGCCGGGTGCGCATGGCGCTGGGAACCGGCGATCGTCGTGGCCTGAATACCTGGCTGGCGCGTCTGCCAATGGAAGCCAAAGAAAAAGATGAGTGGCGCTACTGGCAAGCGGATCTGCTGCTGGAGCGCGGACGCGATGCGGAAGCCAAAGAGATCCTGCACCAACTCATGCAGCAGCGCGGTTTCTATCCGATGGTGGCGGCACAGCGCCTGGGCGAAGAGTACGAGCTGAAAGTGGATAAAGCACCAGCTAACGTTGATTCTGCGCTGACTCAGGGCCCGGAAATGGCACGCGTACGCGAGCTAATGTACTGGAACATGGATAATACCGCGCGCAGTGAATGGGCGAATCTGGTCACCAGCCGTACCAAGTCCGAGCAGGCTCAGTTGGCGCGTTACGCGTTCAACAATCACTGGTGGGATCTAAGCGTTCAGGCGACGATCGCCGGAAAGTTGTGGGATCATCTGGAAGAGCGATTCCCGTTGGCCTATAAAGATCTTTTTACCCGTTACACCAGCGGCAAGGATATTCAGCCAAGCTATGCGATGGCGATAGCGCGTCAGGAAAGCGCCTGGAACCCGAAAGTGAAATCACCGGTTGGCGCAAGCGGGCTGATGCAGATTATGCCGGGTACGGCGACGCATACGGTGAAAATGTTCTCGATTCCAGGTTACAGCAGTCCGAGCCAGCTATTGGATCCTGATACCAACATCAACATCGGAACCAGCTATTTGCAGTACGTGTATCAGCAATTTGGCAATAACCGCATCTTTGCGTCAGCAGCCTATAACGCCGGTCCGGGACGCGTTCGCACCTGGCTTGGCAATAGCGCTGGCCGCATTGATGCCGTCGCGTTTGTCGAGAGCATTCCATTCTCAGAGACGCGTGGTTATGTGAAGAACGTGCTGGCTTACGATGCGTACTATCGCTATTTCCTCGGCGATAAACCGGAGTTGATGAGCGACGCAGAATGGCAACGTCGTTACTGATCGTGTCGATTGTGTTATGCTATCGTACTCGTTAAAGAGTACAAAAGGGGGAGGCAAGCACGCTTCCCCCGCAACGATGGCGATATCTTATGACTCAGCAATCACCCTATTCAGCAGAGATGGCAGAACAACGTCACCAGGAGTGGTTACGTTTTGTCGATCTGCTTAAACACGCCTACGAACAAGATTTACACCTGCCACTGCTCAATTTGATGTTAACGCCGGATGAGCGTGAAGCGTTGGGCACGCGTGTGCGTATCATTGAAGAGCTGCTGCGCGGTGAGATGAGCCAGCGTGAGCTTAAAAACGAGCTCGGGGCGGGGATTGCTACTATTACGCGAGGGTCGAACAGCCTCAAATCCGCACCGGTGGATCTGCGTCAGTGGCTGGAACAGGTGTTGCTCGGGAAAAATTGATCCGCCGGATGTGGCTTTGCCTTATCCGGCCTACGATTGAACATCCGGCACAATGCTATAAATACACCGCGTTATGAAACGGGCTGAGCGCCAGAATCACCGCCTGGTGGTAGACGCTCGAACGCGTCAGCTTACCCGCGGTAAAGACGCCGATTGCGCCCTCTTTACGGCCAATCTCATCAATACCTGTATAGTCCGACATCACCGGGCCGAGTGCTTCACCTTTGCGGACTCTGTCGAGAATGACAGCAGGCAATGGCAGCGTGGCTGAACGGGCTTCACCGCGCTGGATGCCGTTATCAATCACCACCCAACTGAAGGTGGCATCGTCGTCAATTCCTGCTTCAATGGCGACCCAGAAATCAGCCTGTGGGTGCTGGCGGCGAGCGTTATCAACGCGATTTCGTGCGCCAGTGCGCGTTTCCTGGTTTCCGAAAGGTTGTTCCGGCACGCCACTCTCGACGGCGACGGGTTCAATATGGCAGGATCCTTCCCCGAAAATCTCTTCAAATGCCCGCAGAATTGCCTGAATTTTGGCAGGATTGGTGGTCGCAGAGATAACCTTGTGCATAATTAAGCTCAGTTTGAAAATTCATCGCATCGCAGTATAACGGAAAAAAAGCATGTTACAGGTATACCTTGTTCGCCATGGCGAAACGCAGTGGAACGCCGAGCGACGTATTCAAGGCCAGTCAGACAGCCCACTAACCGCTAAAGGTGAACAGCAAGCCATGCAGGTGGGTGAACGCGCTCGCTCGTTTGGTATTACGCATGTCATCAGTAGCGATCTTGGTCGTACACGACGCACCGCAGAAATCATCGCCCAGGCCTGTGGCTGTGATATCACCTATGACTCCCGTCTGCGCGAGCTAAATATGGGTGTGCTGGAAAAACGTCACATCGATACGCTGACGCCGGAGGAAGAGGGCTGGCGTCGCCAGTTGGTGAACGGTACGGTGGATGGGCGTATCCCTGAAGGGGAATCGATGCAGGAATTGAGCGATCGCGTCAACGCAGCGCTGGCATCCTGTCTGGAATTGCCGCCGGGAAGTCGTCCGCTGCTGGTCAGTCACGGTATCGCGCTGGGTTGCCTGGTGAGTACAATTCTTGGATTACCGGCATGGGCTGAACGTCGCTTGCGTCTGCGCAACTGTTCTATTTCTCGCGTTGATTACCAGGAAAGCTTATGGCTGGCGCCGGGATGGGTCGTTGAAACGGCAGGGGACATCTCACATCTGGACGCCCCTGCGTTGGATGAACTACAGCGCTAGCGGCGAATCGGAATCAGGAATTCGCAGCGCAGGTTGATCGGGCGATCTCCCGCTTTGGCATCTTCTGCCGGGTAATATCGCTCGATATCCTGTCCTTTACGGCGCGTCAGGTTCAGCATTGGCATGCATGTGCCGTAAACCGTCAGGATAAACTCTTGCACGCCGGTTCCCAGCCCTTCGTAGGTAAACATCACGTACTCGCCACCCTGTAACAGGATAGGCTGCGCCGACGGCACATAGCCATTGGCCTGTTCCGGCGTCAGTGCAGTGGTGTAAAACACTTCCTGCTCGTCATCTTTTTCAATGCTCGGACGCGTTTCGTTAAGCCCGTACAGGACTGGCGGGATCGCAGGAGCCTGACTGAGGAAGTCGCGCCAGAACTGAATACGCATTTCATGACGGAAATCTGAAATCTGTTCCAGCGAGCAGGAATAGCTTTGCGTGGTGCCGAGTAGTTGCGTATCTTCCAGGGTGACAAACTCGTGCGCAGGCATCGCAAATTCACCTAGGCGCATTGGCGGGCGAATACCAAACGCACTCCATTCCGGGGAGCGACGATACAGCGCAGGCGTTTGGGAAAACTGTTTCTTGAACGCGCGAGTAAAGGTTTGTTGAGAGTCGAAGCGATATTGCAGCGCAATATCCAAAATTGGGCGCGCAGTCAGGCGCAGCGCCACTGCAGATTTCGATAAACGACGGGCGCGGATATAGGCGCCAATAGCATGGCCCGTCACGTCCTTAAACATTCTCTGCAGGTGCCACTTGGAATAGCCCGCTTTTGCCGCCACATTGTCAAGCGACAAAGGCTGATCCAGATGACCTTCCAGCCAGATTAATAGGTCGCGAATAATGCCAGCCTGATCCATAAAATATCCTCATCCTTTCAACAACGAGTACCTGACGTCAGGTATGAGGATAATAGCATTTTTTGCTGTTTTAGCATTCAGTGTTTTTTTTGCTCATAAATGCTTTTTTCGGACATACGAAAGCGTGATTATTGTAATCCTGTGATCTGTATACGTTTTATCTTAGAATGTCGAATAATTGCACAGAGTAACTTTTAAAAATGGTAACAATATGAAATATAAGAGCTTAGTCATTTCCTCAATTCTGCTGATGTTGGCGCAGGTTGCCCATGCGGAGCAGATTGGATCTGTCGATACGGTGTTCAAAATGTTCGGCCCGGATCATAAAATTGTGGTCGAAGCGTTTGACGATCCGGATGTTACCAACGTGACCTGCTACGTGAGTCGGGCGAAGACTGGCGGCATCAAAGGTGGTCTGGGGCTGGCGGAAGATACCTCCGATGCCGCCATTTCCTGCCAGCAGGTTGGGCCGGTAGAACTGAGCGACAGAATCAAGAACGGTAAAGCTCAGGGCGAAGTGGTATTTAAAAAACGTACCTCGCTGGTGTTTAAATCTTTACAGGTCGTGCGTTTTTACGATGCGAAACGTAATGCGCTGGCCTATCTGGCTTATTCAGATAAAGTCGTCGATGGATCGCCCAAAAATGCCATTAGCGCGGTACCCATCATGCCGTGGCGGCAATAATAAGGAAGCACAATGCAACAGCCGTTGATCTGGTTGGTTGAGGATGAGCAGGGAATCGCTGATACGCTTATCTACATGCTGCAGCAAGAGGGGTTTAGCGTAGAGGCGTTTGAGCGCGGATTTCCCGTGCTGGAGAAATCTCGCCAGCAATGCCCTGATGCCATCATTCTGGATGTCGGGCTACCGGATATAAGCGGTTTTGAACTGTGCCGACGTTTACTTGAACGCCACCCGGCGTTGCCGATCATGTTTCTGACCGCACGCAGCGATGAAGTGGATCGCCTGTTGGGGCTGGAAATTGGCGCGGATGACTATGTTGCCAAGCCTTTCTCGCCGCGTGAAGTGTGCGCTCGTGTGCGTACGCTGCTGCGGCGGGTGCAAAAATTCTCCACGCCTTCATTGACAACGCGCTGTGGGGATTTTGAACTTAATGAGCTGGCCGCGCAGATTACCTGGTTCGGCATGCCGTTGAACCTGACGCGCTATGAATTCCTGCTGCTGAAAACACTGCTGATGTCGCCGGGACGTATTTACTCCCGCCAACAACTGATGGATTTAGTCTGGGCCGATGCGCAGGATACCTTTGACAGAACGGTCGATACCCACATCAAAACGCTGCGCGCCAAGCTGAGGGCCATCAACCCCGAGCTTTCCCCCATCAACACGCATCGCGGTATGGGATACAGCCTGAGGAGCGCCTGATGCGCATTGGCATGCGTTTGCTGCTCGGCTATTTTTTGATTGTTGCCGTCGCTGCCTGGTTCGTTCTGTCGATCTTTGTGCAGGAAATTAAGCCAGGCGTCCGTCGAGCGACTGAAGGCACATTGATTGATACCGCCACGCTGCTGGCTGCGCTGGCGCGTGATGACTTACTCTCTGACACCCCCACCAACGGCAAGCTGGCGCAGGCCTTTTCGCAACTGCATAACCGCCCATTCCGCGCCAATATCAGCGGCATTAACAAAGTACGTAATGAATACCATGTCTACATGACGGACGCGCAGGGCAAGGTGGTGTTTGATTCAGCTAACCAGGCCGTCGGTCAGGACTACTCCCGCTGGAACGACGTGTGGTTAACGTTACGTGGGCAGTATGGCGCTCGTAGTACGCCGCTAAACCCGGATGATCCGGAAAGCTCGGTGATGTACGTTGCCGCGCCGATTGTAGACGGTGGTCGTATTATCGGTGTGCTCAGTGTCGGCAAACCAAATGCAGCGATGGCGCCGGTGATTAAACGCAGTGAACGGCGAATGCTGTGGGCCAGCGCCGTATTGCTGGGTATTGCCCTGGTGATTGGCTTCGGGATGGTATGGTGGATAAACCGCTCCATTGCCCGGCTGGCGCGTTATGCCGATTCCGTTACTGAGAATCGCCCCGTCCCACTGCCTGATTTAGGCAGTAGCGAGTTACGCAAACTGGCGCAGGCGCTGGAAAGTATGCGTCTGAAGCTCGAAGGCAAGAACTACATTGAGCAGTATGTCTACGCGTTAACGCATGAGCTGAAAAGCCCGCTGGCGGCCATTCGTGGCGCGGCAGAGATACTGCGCGAAGGTCCGCCGCCAAACGTGGTAGCGCGCTTTACCGATAATATTCTGACGCAAAATGCGCGCATGCAGGCGCTGGTTGAAACCTTGTTACGTCAGGCGCGACTGGAGAATCGGCAGGACATTACGTTGACGCCAGTGGCGGTAGATGCACTGTTTGCTCAGCTCAAAGAGGCGCGTAGCGTGCAGCTGGCGGCAAAAAACATCACGCTGACCATTTTGCCTTCATCGCTTAGCGTCGCAGCCGATCCCGCGTTACTGGAGCAGGCATTGGGGAATTTACTCGACAACGCTATCGACTTTACGCCACAGGACGGGACGATTGTGCTGAGTGCACATCAGCACGAGGATCGGGTCACGTTGCAGGTTACCGACAGCGGTAGCGGGATCCCTGACTTTGCGTTGCCGCGTATTTTTGAGCGCTTCTACTCGCTGCCCCGTGAGAATGGACACAAGAGCAGCGGTTTGGGGCTGGCGTTTGTCAGTGAAGTTGCACGACTGCATGAAGGCGCGGTGACATTATCTAACCGACCAGAGGGCGGCGCACAAGCTTCGTTTACGCTTCACCGTCACTTCACATAACTTCAAATTCTCCGCACATAGCTGTTCTACCTTGCTGATATTGCAAAGGAGAACGCTATGTTGAAATCACCCCTGTTCTGGAAAATCGTCACTCTGGGTGGCGCCATGCTGCTGCTGTTAATTCCCCTGACAATGGTCAGGCAGATAATCGTAGAGCGATCGGATTATCGCAATGACGTTGAAGATGCAATCCGCCAAAGCACCAGCGGACCGCAAAAGATGGTCGGCCCGTTGATAGCCATTCCGGTGACAGAGCTTTATACCTCGCTGGAGGATGGCAAAGAGATCCAGCGTAAGCGAAGCTATATCCATTTCTGGCTGCCGGAGTCGTTGGTGGTTGAGGGGGGTCAGAACGTTGAAGCGCGTAAAATCGGTATTTATGAGGGCCAGGTCTGGCACAACGATATCTCGGTGAAGGCCGAGTTTAACGCTGAACGTTTGCGTGATTTAAACCATCCCAACGTCAGCGTCGGCAAACCATTTATCGTGGTTGGCGTGGGGGATGCGCGCGGGATTGGTGTGGTGCAAGCGCCGCAGGTCAATGGAACGTCGCTGGCGGTTGAGCCGGGGACGGGGTTGGATGGACGTGCGCAGGGGATCCACATTCCGTTACCCGACGCGAGCTGGGCGGAGCAAAACCTGAGCATGACGCTGTCGCTGAATTTGAGCGGAACAGGAGATTTCTCCGTTGTTCCGGTTGGCCGTAACAGTGAAATGACCTTAACCAGCAATTGGTCGCATCCCAACTTTCTTGGGGATTTTCTTCCGGCTAAGCGCGAAATCAGTAAGTCTGGATTCAATGCCCAGTGGCAAAGCAGTTGGTTTGCCAATAACCTCGGCGAACGCTTTGATGGCGAAAAGATTGGCTGGGAGGGAATGCCTGCATTTAGCGTCGCTGTCGCCACGCCTGCGGATCAATACCAACTGACGGACAGGGCGACAAAATATGCCATTTTGCTGATTGTGCTGACCTTTATGTCTTTCTTTGTTCTTGAAAGCATGACCAGCCTTCGACTGCACCCGATGCAGTACCTGCTGGTGGGATTATCGCTGGTGATGTTTTATCTGTTGCTGCTGGCGTTGTCAGAACATATTGGTTTTACCGCCGCGTGGATTACGGCGAGTCTGGTGGGGGCGTTGATGAACGGTGTGTATCTGCAGGCGATATTACAGGGTTGGCGTAAGAGTATTTTGTTCACCGTAGCGCTGCTGGGGCTGGATGGTGTGATGTGGGTGTTGCTCCGTTCACAGGACAGCTCTTTACTGCTGGGAACCGGCGTGCTGTTGGTCGCGTTGTGTGGCGTGATGTTCCTGACGCGTCATCTTGACTGGCACTCGCTGGCACAGCCAAAACCAAAGCCGACAGAAATTCCGGAGTCTCAGCCTGCGCAGAGTGACGAGTTTCGCTTATGGAAATAGGGTTGTGGTGAAATGAAAAACGGCGCATATTGCGCCGTTTTTTTACCTGTGAGGATCGAATTAATCCTGCAGGTCGCCGCAGAAACGGTAGCCTTCACCGTGAATGGTGGCGATGATTTCTGGCGTATCCGGCGTTGATTCGAAATGTTTACGAATGCGGCGGATAGTCACGTCAACGGTACGGTCATGCGGCTTCAGTTCGCGACCGGTCATTTTTTTCAGCAGTTCTGCGCGAGACTGGATTTTGCCCGGATTCTCACAGAAGTGAAGCATGGCGCGGAATTCGCTGCGTGGCAGTTTATACTGCTCGCCATCAGGACCAATCAGAGAGCGGCTGTTGATGTCCAGCTCCCAGCCATTGAATTTGTAGCTCTCGACGCTACGGCGTTCTTCGCTGACGGTACCCAGGTTCATGGTACGCGACAGCAGGTTACGAGCACGGATAGTCAGTTCGCGCGGGTTAAACGGCTTGGTGATGTAATCGTCTGCGCCGATTTCGAGGCCGAGAATTTTATCGACTTCGTTATCACGGCCCGTCAGGAACATCAGCGCAACGTTAGCTTGTTCGCGGAGTTCGCGCGCTAACAGGAGGCCATTTTTCCCAGGCAGATTGATATCCATAATCACAAGGTTGATGTCATATTCAGAGAGAATCTGATGCATTTCCGCGCCATCTGTCGCTTCGAATACATCATAGCCTTCTGCTTCGAAAATGCTTTTCAACGTGTTGCGTGTTACTAACTCGTCTTCAACGATAAGAATGTGCGGGGTCTGCATGTTTGCTACCTAAATTGCCAACTAAATCGAAACAGGAAGTACAAAAGTCCCTGACCTGCCTGATGCATGCCGTAAATTAACATGATCGGCGTAACATGACTAAAGTACGTAATTGCGTTCTTGATGCACTTTCCATCAACGTCAACAACATCATTAGCTTGGTCGTGGGTAGTTTCCCTCTGGACCCGACAGTGTCAAAAACGGCTGTCATCCTAACCATTTTAACAGCAACATAACAGGCTAAGACATGCCGGACACCCAATAAAACTACGCTTCGTTGACATATATCAAGTTCAATTGTAGCACGTTAACAGTTTGATGAAATCAACGTATCCAAATGTTTGCTTTCATCACAAAATTGCAATATTACAACTAGTTGCACGCGCTAATTAATAAATGTAATGAATCCAACCAATGCGATCCATTTTAAATTAAATTATCATGGATAAACAGAAGGATATGCAACTTTTGTTAACATAAAAGGCAATAGTTCAGCCTGGAAATAGTTTAGCATTTTTTACTGGATGCGAAATGCTTTTTCAGTGATTTCTGTTAAAAATATGTAAATTCGCGCTGCGTAATATGTTGATGCACGTCACATTATTACCTGCACATAGGCTAAAAGAGTATCGAAATGCGTTTAACAATTATTCTGGTTGCCCCCGCCAGAGCGGAAAATATTGGTGCGGCAGCCCGTGCGATGAAGACCATGGGATTCACCCAGTTGCGGATCGTTGACAGCGAGGCCCACCTGGAACCTGCCACGCGATGGGTTGCGCATGGCTCGGGTGATATTATTGATAATATTAACGTTTTTCCAACGTTAGCCGAGGCGCTTCACGACGTGGATTTTACCGTCGCGACCACGGCGCGCAGCCGCGCGAAGTTTCATTATTACGCTACGCCGGTCGAACTGGTTCCCCTGTTGCAGGAAAAATCAACGTGGATGGATCACGCCGCGCTGGTTTTTGGTCGTGAAGATTCGGGGCTGACCAACGAAGAATTGGCTCTGGCGGATGTCCTCACCGGGGTACCGATGGTGGCTGACTATCCATCACTCAATTTGGGGCAGGCGGTGATGGTGTATTGCTATCAATTAGCAGGTTTAATACAACAACCGGCCAGAAACATTGAGATGACGGATGAGCATCAGCTACAGGCATTGCGCGAACGTGTTTTGCGTTTATTAGCCACGCTGAACGTTTCTGACGACATTAAGTTGACGGACTGGCTGCAACAGCGAATGGGTCTGTTAGAGCAGCGAGACACGGCAATGTTGCACCGTTTTTTACATGATATAGAAAAAAATCTAACAAAATAAAGTTTTGATCAATTTTTGTTGTGCAGTGTTTTGCTCTGGTTTCAAGTGGGCGAGACATGCTGTATTGGTTGAAAGTAAAAGGGCAAGCAGTCGCTCATGAACAAGTTTCGGAATGTGATCAATTTAAAAATTTATTGACTTAGGTCAGCAGATACTTTAACCCTAAAAGAATACAAGACAGACAGATAATAATTACAGAGCACACAACATCATGAAACGCATCAGCATCACTATTACCACAACCATCACCATTACCACAGGTAACGGTGCGGGCTGACGCGTACAGGAAACACAAGAAAAAGCCCGCACCTAAACAGTGCGGGCTTTTTTTTCGACCAAAGGCAATGAGGTAAACCATGCGAGTGTTGAAGTTCGGCGGTACATCAGTGGCAAATGCAGAGCGCTTTCTGCGGGTTGCCGATATTCTGGAAAGCAATGCCAGACAGGGGCAGGTCGCGACCGTGCTCTCTGCCCCCGCAAAAATTACCAACCATCTGGTGGCGATGATTGAGAAGACCATCGGTGGTCAGGATGCTTTAGCCAATATCAGCGACGCCGAACGTATTTTCTCTGAGCTATTGGTGGGTTTGGCCGCCGCGCAGCCGGGTTTTCCGTTGGCCCCGCTCAAAGCCTTTGTTGAACAAGAGTTTGCCCAGATTAAACACGTCCTGCATGGCATCAGCCTGTTGGGACAGTGCCCGGACAGCATCAATGCCGCGCTTATCTGCCGTGGCGAAAAAATGTCGATCGCCATCATGGCAGGCCTGCTGGAAGCGCGCGGGCACAACGTGACGGTCATCGATCCGGTGGAGAAATTGCTGGCAGTCGGCCATTACCTCGAATCTACCGTTGATATCGCCGAATCTACGCGCCGCATTGCCGCCAGCCGTATTCCTGCGGACCACATGATTTTGATGGCCGGATTTACCGCCGGGAATGAGAAAGGTGAGTTAGTGGTGCTGGGGCGTAATGGCTCCGACTACTCTGCCGCCGTACTGGCCGCCTGTTTGCGCGCTGATTGTTGTGAGATCTGGACCGATGTTGACGGCGTATATACTTGCGATCCGCGCCAGGTACCCGACGCCCGACTGCTGAAGTCGATGTCTTATCAGGAAGCGATGGAGCTTTCTTACTTCGGCGCCAAAGTGCTGCACCCGCGCACCATTACCCCTATTGCCCAGTTCCAGATCCCTTGCCTGATTAAAAATACCGGCAATCCACAAGCGCCTGGCACGTTGATTGGCGCCAGCAGTGATGACGACGATTTGCCGGTAAAAGGTATTTCTAATCTCAATAACATGGCGATGTTTAGCGTTTCCGGCCCAGGAATGAAAGGCATGGTGGGTATGGCGGCACGCGTTTTTGCCGCAATGTCGCGTGCGGGCATCTCGGTAGTGCTGATCACCCAATCCTCTTCCGAATATAGCATCAGCTTCTGCGTCCCGCAGGGCGACTGCGCGCGTGCGCAACGCGCCATGCAGGATGAATTCTACCTCGAACTGAAAGAAGGCCTGCTGGAGCCGCTGGCGGTAACTGAGCGTCTGGCTATCATCTCTGTTGTTGGCGATGGTATGCGTACTCTGCGTGGCATTTCGGCGAAATTCTTTGCCGCATTGGCTCGCGCGAACATCAATATCGTGGCGATCGCCCAGGGGTCGTCTGAGCGTTCTATTTCGGTGGTGGTGAACAACGACGACGCGACCACCGGCGTTCGCGTGACCCATCAAATGCTGTTCAACACCGACCAGGTGATTGAAGTGTTTGTGATTGGCGTAGGCGGCGTGGGCGGTGCGCTACTGGAGCAGCTTAAACGTCAGCAAACCTGGCTCAAAAAGAAGCATATCGATCTTCGCGTGTGCGGCGTGGCGAATTCGAAGGCTCTGCTGACCAACGTCCATGGACTGAATCTGGAGAACTGGCAGTCGGAGCTGGAAAGCGCGAAAGAGCCATTCAACCTTGGGCGCTTAATTCGCCTGGTGAAAGAATATCATCTGCTTAATCCGGTGATTGTCGACTGTACGTCAAGCCAGGCGGTGGCGGATCAGTATGCTGATTTCCTGCGCGAAGGCTTCCATGTGGTTACGCCGAACAAAAAGGCCAACACCTCGTCGATGGATTACTACCATCAGTTGCGTTTTGCCGCCGCGAAGTCCAGGCGTAAATTCCTCTACGACACCAACGTGGGCGCAGGCTTGCCGGTAATTGAAAACCTGCAAAACCTGCTCAGCGCAGGTGATGAATTGCAGCGTTTCTCCGGTATTCTTTCCGGCTCGCTGTCGTTTATTTTCGGCAAGCTGGATGAAGGCATGAGCTTCTCGCAAGCCACCACCATGGCGCGTGAGATGGGCTATACCGAGCCCGATCCGCGTGACGATCTTTCCGGCATGGATGTGGCACGTAAGCTGCTGATCCTCGCCCGTGAGACCGGTCGTGAGCTGGAGCTTTCAGACGTGGTCATTGAGCCAGTTCTGCCAAACGAGTTTGATGATTCCGGTGATGTATCCGCGTTTATGGCGAAATTGCCACAGCTGGATGACGTCTTTGCCGCGCGCGTGGCGAAAGCCCGTGATGAGGGAAAAGTATTGCGTTATGTTGGCAATATCGAAGAGGACGGCGTTTGTCGCGTGAAAATTGATGCAGTAGACGGCAACGATCCGCTGTTTAAAGTGAAAAACGGTGAGAACGCGCTGGCATTCTATAGCCACTACTATCAGCCGTTACCATTGGTTCTGCGCGGATATGGCGCGGGTAACGACGTGACGGCAGCGGGCGTCTTTGCCGACCTGCTACGCACCCTTTCATGGAAGTTAGGAGTCTGACATGGTGAGAGTTTATGCCCCGGCTTCCAGTGCCAATATGAGCGTCGGGTTTGATGTGCTTGGTGCGGCAGTAACTCCGGTGGACGGTTCGCTGTTGGGCGATGTGGTGTCCGTTGAGGCGGCTGATCAGTTCAGCCTGAACAACCTTGGGCGCTTTGCCAACAAGCTGCCGTCAGAGCCGCGCGAAAATATTGTCTATCAGTGTTGGGAGCGATTCTGCCAGGTGCTGGGTAAAACGGTTCCGGTGGCGATGACGCTGGAAAAAAATATGCCGATTGGCTCCGGGTTAGGCTCCAGCGCCTGTTCCGTCGTGGCGGCGCTAGTCGCTATGAACGAACACTGCGGTAAGCCGCTCAACGATACGCGCCTGTTGGCGATAATGGGCGAGCTGGAAGGGCGTATCTCCGGCAGTATTCATTACGATAATGTTGCCCCGTGCTTTTTGGGCGGCATGCAGTTAATGATCGAAGAAAACGGCATTATCAGCCAGCAGGTGCCAGGCTTTGATGAGTGGCTATGGGTACTGGCGTATCCGGGGATTAAAGTGTCGACGGCAGAAGCGCGGGCGATTCTACCTGCGCAGTATCGCCGTCAGGACTGTATCGCCCACGGGCGACATCTGGCTGGATTTATCCATGCCTGCTATTCCCGTCAGCCTGGGCTTGCCGCGAAGCTGATGAAGGACGTCATTGCTGAGCCGTATCGTACCCGCTTGCTGCCAGGCTTTAGTCAGGCGCGTCAGGCGGTAACAGAAATTGGCGCGCTGGCCAGCGGGATCTCCGGGTCAGGGCCGACGCTGTTCGCCTTGTGCGATAAGCCGGATACGGCGCAGCGCGTTGCAGATTGGCTGAGTAAAAATTACCTGCAAAATCAGGAAGGTTTTGTTCATATTTGCCGGCTGGACACGGCGGGCGCACGGGTACTGGGATAATCAATGAAACTGTATAATCTGAAAGATCATAACGAGCAGGTCAGCTTTGCGCAGGCCGTCACGCAAGGGCTTGGCAAGAATCAGGGATTGTTTTTTCCGCACGATCTACCGGAATTCAATCTGACAGAAGTGGATGAGATGCTGAACCAGGACTTCGTTAGCCGCAGCGCGAAGATCCTGTCCGCATTTATTGGTGATGAGATCCCTCAGGAAATTCTGGAAAAACGCGTGCGTGCTGCATTTGCTTTTCCGGCACCGGTTTCTCAGGTTGCCGCAGATGTCGGCTGTCTGGAACTGTTCCACGGCCCTACGCTTGCATTTAAAGACTTTGGCGGGCGCTTTATGGCGCAAATGCTGACGCACATCAGCGGCGACAAGCCGGTAACCATTCTGACGGCGACCTCAGGTGATACTGGCGCGGCGGTTGCACATGCCTTTTATGGCCTGAAAAATGTGCGCGTGGTGATCCTCTACCCGAACGGCAAGATCAGCCCATTACAGGAAAAACTGTTCTGTACGCTGGGCGGTAACATTGAAACTGTAGCGATTGATGGCGATTTTGATGCCTGCCAGGCGCTGGTGAAACAGGCGTTTGATGACGAAGAGCTGAAGGTGGCTCTGGGACTGAACTCGGCTAATTCAATTAACATCAGCCGTCTGCTGGCGCAAATCTGTTACTACTTTGAGGCTGTGGCTCAGCTACCGCAAGAGGCGCGGAATCAGCTGGTGATTTCTGTTCCCAGCGGTAACTTTGGCGATCTGACCGCCGGGCTGCTGGCGAAATCACTGGGCTTGCCGGTGAAGCGTTTTATCGCGGCGACTAACGTTAACGATACGGTTCCGCGTTTCCTTGCTGAAGGTGAGTGGGCGCCGAAAGCGACTCAGGCGACGTTATCGAATGCGATGGATGTCAGCCAGCCGAACAACTGGCCGCGCGTGGAAGAACTGTTCCGCCGTAAAATCTGGCGTCTGAATGAGCTGGGTTATGCCGCCGTTGATGATGCCACGACTCAGGACACCATGCGTGAGTTACATGAGATAGGCTACACCTCAGAACCGCATGCGGCGGTGGCTTACCGTGCGCTGCGTGACCAACTGAACCCTGGCGAGTACGGCCTGTTCCTTGGTACTGCGCATCCGGCGAAGTTTAAAGAAAGCGTTGAAGAGATTCTTGATCTGACGCTGGCGTTGCCAAAAGAGCTGGCGGAACGCGCGGACTTGCCGCTGCTTTCTCATCACCTGCCTGCTGATTTTGCGCAACTGCGTAAGCTGATGATGACCCGCAGTTAACGGTGGTGCCCGCTGGCGCTTTGCTTAGCGGGCCTACAAAACCTGTAGGCCGGATAAGGCGTTAGCCGTCATCCGGCATGTAAATTATTGCTCGTGGCGTTTAAACACCAGTTCGCCGTTTCCTGACGCTTCTTCATCAAAGAAATAGCCTTCGCTGTTAAATGCGGTCAGCTGTTCCGGCTGCGTTAAGCGGTTCTCAATGATGTAGCGGCTCATCAGGCCGCGCGCTTTCTTGGCATAAAAGCTGATGACTTTGAACTTGCCGTTTTTCTCGTCTAGGAAGACTGGTTTAATCAGCTCGGCATTGAGCTTTTTCGGCTTCACGGATTTAAAATACTCATCCGAAGCGAGGTTAATCACCACGCTGTCGCCTTGTGCTTCAAGTGCTTCATTAAGTTTATCGGTGATGATATCTCCCCAGAACTGGTAGAGATCTTTACCCTTCGCATTGGCCAAACGAATGCCCATCTCCAGACGATAAGGCTGCATCAAATCCAGCGGACGTAGAACACCGTACAGTCCGGACAACATCCGTAAATGCTGCTGAGCGAAGTCGAAATCCGCCTCGCTGAAGGTTTCAGCCTGCAGCCCGGTATACACGTCGCCCTTAAATGCCAGAATGGCCTGGCGCGCATTGTCCGGCGTGAAGTCAGGCTGCCAGTCATGGAAACGCGTGGCATTCAAATCCGCCAGTTTGTCGCTAATTCCCATCAGCTTGCCAATCTGCGGCGCAGAGAGCTGGCGCGCCACATGGATAAGCTGCTGAGAGTGATCCAGCAGTTCGGGTAGCGTATGGCGTGTTGTTGCCAGCGGACTTTGGTAGTCGAGCGTTTTTGCAGGTGAAATCAGAATCAGCATATCCAGTCCTTGCAGGAAATTTACTGCGACTTTAGCAAAAAAAACGACAGATTTGATCGATGGTTGTGATTGCCGCGCTATCCGCGCGGCGTTTCATCCCAGCTTTCGGGGGCAAGCTGTTGTCTGATATCAGGATAACGGTGCGGATCGAATTCCGGGCGCACCCCGAGTTTACGCTGGCGCAGATAATCGCTGGCGATGGTATGGACAACCGGAGAAAGCAGCAAAATCGCCGTCAGGTTAGTGATGGCCATACAAGCCATAATGATATCGGCCAACTGCCAGACCAGCGGGAAGCTGACAAACGTTCCGCCGATAATGGTGCTAATGGTAGCGATTCGCAATAGCCAGATGACGCGCATATTGTCCAGTTTCAGAAAGACGAGATTGTTCTCCGCATAGATGTAGTTGGCGACGATCGAGCTAAAGGCAAACAGAATCACAATAAAAGCCACGAATCCGGCTCCCCATTCTCCCGTCAGCGTTACCATTGCTTTCTGAAGTAACTGGATGCCTTCCATTTGCACATAGCTGGTGCCATTGCCTGCCAACAGAATAATCATCGCGCTAGCCGTACAGACCACGAGAGTGTCGCCTAATACCCCAATCATTTGCACAATGCCTTGTGCCGCAGGATGCGGTGGCCAGGAGGCGGCCGATGCGGCTGCATTCGGCGTAGATCCCATTCCGGCTTCGTTAGAAAACATGCCGCGCTGAAAACCGTTGGCAATAGCCTGGCTTAGCGTATATCCGGCCGCACCCGCTGCTGCTTCCTGCCAGCCAAAGGCGCTTTTTATAATGGTGACGATAATGTCGGGAAGCTGCCCGATATGCCACAGACAGATGATGATGCTACATCCAACCCACAGCAGTGCCATCATCGGAACGAACCATTGCATCAGGCGTGCGACGCCTTTAATACCGCCGACGATGACCAGTAATGACACTATTGCCAGTGCGATACCGGAGAAGAGGGGAGGGATGTCAAAAGCAAAGGTCAACGCACGAGAGACCGAGTTCGCCTGAACGCTGTTAAAAATCAGTCCATAGGCAATCAGTAAAAAGATGGCAAAAAGGACGCCCATCCAGCGCATGCCCAGACCACGTGCCATATACCACGCAGGACCACCGCGGAACTGTCCTTTGCTATCGCGTTCTTTATACAGTTGGGCAAGTGAGCACTCGGCGAATGACGTTGCCATACCAATGACCGCTGAGACCCACATCCAGAAAATGGCTCCAGGACCGCCAGCGGCGATCGCCAACGCTACGCCGGCCAGGTTCCCGCTACCGATACGCGCGGCAAGGCTGGTGCACAGAGCCTGAAAGGAAGTTAAACCGCCCGGCTGCGGGCTAATGCTGTTTTTAAGACTTGTGCCAAACTGGCGAATGTAGCGGAACTGCACGAACCCTGTACGCCAGGTGAACCAACATCCTGCGCCAAGCAGGAGGTAGATCATCACCGATCCCCAGAGTATTTCATTAATAAATGAGAAAAAATCAGGCATTAACATCCCTCTTGTTGATGCCGGTAAGCGCGAAGATTTCCGTGTAAGCGCTACCAATAATCGACCAGTATATACCTTGTCATGAGAGTGATTGCGGGAGTTTATCATAACAATCGTTATATCCCGCAATTGCGCATCACAGGCTTTGAGATGCGTAATCAGGGCTGAGCAGCGGGTCGGACAATCCAGGCGGTTGCGCTGAGAGTGCGTCGTGCTATCATCAGGGAAGATCGGTTACATCCCCCTAACAAGCTGTTTAAAGAGAATCGCTATCATGACGGACAAATTGACCTCCCTTCGTCAGTTCACCACAGTAGTGGCCGACACCGGAGACATCGCGGCAATGAAGCTGTATCAGCCTCAGGATGCCACAACTAACCCTTCTCTCATTCTTAACGCAGCGCAGATCCCAGAATACCGCAAGCTGATTGATGACGCTGTAGCCTGGGCTAAGCAGCAGAGCAACGACCGCGCACAGCAGATCGTCGACGCGACCGACAAACTGGCAGTAAATATCGGTCTGGAGATCCTGAAACTGGTCCCGGGTCGTATTTCTACTGAAGTTGACGCTCGTCTGTCTTACGACACCGACGCGTCCATCGCGAAAGCAAAACGTCTGATCAAGATGTACAACGACGCTGGCATCAGCAACGATCGCATTCTGATTAAACTGGCTTCAACCTGGCAGGGCATCCGTGCCGCTGAGCAGCTGGAAAAAGAAGGCATCAACTGTAACCTGACTCTGCTGTTCTCCTTCGCGCAGGCACGTGCATGTGCAGAAGCTGGCGTATACCTGATTTCTCCGTTCGTTGGTCGTATTCTTGACTGGTACAAAGCCAACACCGACAAGAAAGAGTATGCACCGGCAGAAGATCCGGGTGTGGTTTCCGTAACGGAAATCTACGAGTACTACAAACAGCACGGTTACGAAACCGTGGTGATGGGTGCGAGCTTCCGTAACATCGGCGAAATCATTGAGCTGGCAGGCTGCGATCGTCTGACGATTGCTCCGGCACTGCTGAAAGAGCTGGCGGAAAGCGAAGGCGCTATCGAACGTAAACTGTCCTTCTCCGGCGAAGTGAAAGCGCGTCCTGCACGCATCACCGAAGCTGAGTTCCTGTGGCAGCACAACCAGGATCCGATGGCTGTAGATAAACTGGCGGACGGTATCCGTAAGTTTGCTGTAGACCAGGGTAAACTGGAAAAAATGATCGGCGATCTGCTGTAATCATTAACGCGTGGCCCTGATATGGGTCACGCTACCTCTTCTGAAACCTGTCTGTCCTTCCTTTCGCAGTGTATCATTCTGTTTAACGAGACTGTTTAAACGGAATAATCATGAATACTTTACGCATTGGCCTGGTTTCCATTTCTGACCGTGCTTCCAGCGGCGTTTACCAGGATAAAGGTATCCCGGCCCTTGAAGAGTGGCTGGCATCTGCCCTTACCACCCCTTTTGAGCTGCAAACGCGACTGATCCCGGATGAACAGGCGATCATCGAACAGACCTTATGCGAGCTGGTGGATGAAATGAGCTGTCATCTGGTGCTGACTACCGGCGGAACGGGTCCGGCACGTCGCGACGTGACCCCCGATGCTACGCTTGCCGTGGCTGACCGCCAGATGCCAGGCTTTGGCGAACAGATGCGCCAGATAAGTCTGCACTTTGTGCCAACGGCTATTCTCTCCCGCCAGGTCGGTGTGATTCGCAAACAGGCGTTGATCCTGAATCTGCCTGGGCAGCCGAAATCGATCAAAGAAACGCTGGAAGGCGTGAAAGATGCCGACGGTAAGGTTATCGTACCGGGTATTTTTGCAAGTGTACCGTATTGTATACAGTTGCTGGATGGGCCGTATGTGGAAACCGCACCGGCTGTTGTAGCATCTTTTCGTCCTAAAAGCGCAATTCGCGATACAAACAGCTGAAAGTAGCCCGATCGTGACATAAGTGCCAATCACAGTGGAGTATTGAATTGTTTACGATATAGTAATTTTTGCTTTACATATATCGACAGACAGATTCAATAACTCCACTGACTGATGGTTTGCTATGTCACAACACACTCGACCGCTGAATCGCCAGGATTATAAAACTCTTACGCTTGCTGCCCTCGGCGGCGCGCTTGAGTTTTATGATTTCATTATCTTCGTCTTCTTTGCCGCTGTTGTTGGTGAACTCTTCTTTCCGGCAGACATTCCTGAGTGGCTACGTCAGGTGCAAACCTTCGGCATTTTTGCCGCCGGATATCTGGCGCGTCCGCTGGGTGGCATCATCATGGCGCACTTTGGCGATCTGGTCGGGCGTAAGAAAATGTTCACCCTGAGCATTTTGCTGATGGCGATACCGACGCTGGCGATTGGTCTTTTGCCTACCTACGCTTCAATGGGGATCCTCGCACCGCTGCTGTTACTGCTGATGCGCATTTTGCAAGGCGCTGCCATCGGCGGAGAAGTGCCGGGCGCGTGGGTGTTCGTGGCGGAGCACGTACCGGAGCGCCGCATCGGCATTGCCTGTGGCACGCTGACCGCCGGGCTGACGGTGGGGATTCTGTTGGGGTCGGTGGTTGCGACGCTAGTGAATACCAACCTGACGCAACAGGCGGTGCATGACTACGGCTGGCGTATCCCGTTCCTGCTGGGGGGCGTTTTTGGGCTGGTGGCGATGTACCTGCGCCGCTGGTTGCAGGAAACGCCAATCTTCCTCGAAATGCAGCAGCGTAAAGCACTTGCGCAAGAGCTACCGGTGAAGTCGGTGGTGAGTAAGCATAAAAAAGCGGTGGTTATTTCAATGCTGCTGACCTGGTTGTTATCGGCCGGGATTGTGGTGGTGATCCTGATGTCACCAGTCTGGTTGCAGAAGCAGTATGGCTTTGCACCCGCGCTAACGTTACAGGCCAACAGTGTCGCTACCATTATGCTGTGCGTCGGCTGTCTGCTGGCCGGATTTATTGTCGACCGGGTCGGCGCCAGCAAAACCTTTATTGTCGGCAGCCTGCTGCTGGCCTGTTCGAGCTGGTTTTTCTATCACCTGACCGGCAGCCATCCTCAGCACTTGTTCCTGTTATACGGGCTGGTGGGATTATGCGTTGGCGTAGTCGGCGCAGTGCCTTATGTCATGGTGCGGGCGTTTCCGGCGGAAGTCCGTTTTACCGGTATTTCCTTTTCCTATAACGTCTCATATGCCATTTTTGGTGGTCTGACGCCAATCGCCGTGACGATGTTAATGAGCGTGTCGCCAATGGCTCCGGCCTGGTATGTGCTGGCGTTATCGCTGGTGGGGTTAGGTCTGGGAATTTGGCTGCGACAGGATATTTATCATCGCGATACGAGCGTACAGGGAGAGTTACAGCGTTTGTAAGGAATACCCCCCCGTCAGGGGGGATATTGTCAGATTAGTGCGCTTCACCAATCGGCAGGATGGTACGGCCAAACTGTTCGTTCAGCACTTCACCCATCGCCAGGTAAATAGCGCTTGCGCCACACACTAAGCCAACCCAACCCGCTACGTGAATGATTGCTTCGTTACCTGCAATGTTGCCAACGGCCAGCAGGGCGAACAGCACTGTCAGGCTCAGGAACACGAACTGCAGCATGCGCGCGGCTTTCAGCGTACCGAAGAACATGAACAGAGTGAACACGCCCCACAGACCCAGGTAAGCGCCCAGGAACTGACCATTGGTTGCATCCGCGAGGCCCATTTTCGGCATCAGCAGAATCGCAACCAGCGTCAGCCAGAACGAACCGTAGGAGGTAAAGGCGGTTAAACCGAAGGTGTTGCCTTTTTTATATTCCAGAAGACCGGCAAAAATTTGCGCGATACCGCCGTAGAAAATGCCCATCGCCAGAATAATAACGTCTAAAGCGAAGAAACCCGCGTTATGCAGGTTAAGCAGAATGGTGGTCATGCCAAAGCCCATCAGGCCCAGCGGTGCCGGATTAGCCAACTTAGTGTTGCCCATAATTCCTCAAAATCATCATTGATTGAATGGTGAAATAGTTTCCCCAAATAACGATCACTGTCTTCGGGGCGCGGCATAATAATCAGGGGAGAGGGCACTGTCTATGATCTAACGAAGGGAAAACGAATTATTTTCCCTGTGATGGGCATCACGCTTGTGCGTGGTTGAACATTCTGCGCAGGCAGGCAATGTGGAGTACAGCCGGGATCGTCACCCGATAAGCGCTGCCGCTCACCGCTTTAACCCCGTTTAAAGCCGCACCTACCGGGCCGCCAAGTCCGGCTCCGCGCAGTAATCCGTGCCCGATTACGCTGACGGCGGCGTGGGTTCGCAGAATTTTGGTTAACTGGCCGGAGAGCAGGTGAGAGACGCCTTTTGCCAGGTGACGATCCTTCAATAATAACGGTAGCAGTTCTTCCAGTTCAGAAACTTTTGCATCGACAGCCTGCAGAAATTCCTGCTTTTGTCCGGCATCCATTTTTTGCCAGGCATTGCGTAAAAAGTGCTCCAGCAGAGACTGTTCAATTTCGAACGTGGACATCTCTTTATCAGCTTTAATCTTCAGACGCTTCGAAACGTCCAGCAAAATCGCCCGATACAGTTTTCCATGTCCACGGAGTTTATTGGCAATGCTGTCGCCCCCATAATGCTGCAGTTCGCCAGCAATCAGTTGCCAGTTGCGGCGGTGCTGTTCCGGATGTCCTTCCATCGATTTAAATAAATCGTTGTGGTTGAGAACGCTCGACAGACGGGCTTTCCCCTTTTCATTATGTGTAAGCAGGCGGGTAATATTGGCGAGCTGCTCCTCACTGCAATGCTGAAGAAAATCGAGATCGTCGTCATTCAAATAGGTGACATTCATGTTTCTATGGCTTTTGAATAAAAGTATGGGGAATTAGTCGTCGCCGATGATTTTCAGCGTCGCCATATCAGAAGAGTTCACCGTATGGCCGGAGAAGGTAATTTTTTTCACGCAGCGCTTATTGTCGTTGTCGCTATTGATGTTGATCCAATTGGTCGTTTGCCCTTCTTTGATGGAGGAAGGTACGTTCAGACTCTGGCTGGACATGCGGGCAGCTTTGAAATAAACCGATGCACCACTGAGCTGTAAATCACCATGATCGGCCGTAAGTTGAATGCGTTTCACCACGCGGCAAACGGGAAGTTTCAGCGTCAGATCGTTGGTTTCATTACGAGGCATGGCGATCACGCCGAGGACTTTATGATCGTTAGCGTGTGCGGCGCTGCTTAGCAGCAGGCCCATAAGCAGGCTGGCGGAAAGGGTTAATACGGATTTCATGGAATTTCTCTTTGACGGCTGTAAAAGTGTGTCGTTTCAGACCATCTTACCGCTGTCAGAATCATGATTCATGCTTGTAATCTTTTCTTTTTATTACAATTTTTATGTGAATGGCTGTGCTGATTTTATCTGTTTTATGAATTAATTTTTATTTGAGACTATTCATTTTTTAATCTTTTAACCTTTTTTCTGCGATTTTATTGCCACAAGGCTAAAAAAAATTTTCATGCCCCCCTTGATGACGTGGGTTACGACCCCATCTTGTAAGCAACCGCAGTGGTGAGTCTGAAAAAAAACGATTCAGGGTAGTTGAAACCGCACGTTTCGCCCTTATTACAGATTCACAACCACATGATGACCGAATTTTTAGTGGAGACGTTTAGATGGGTAAAATTATTGGTATCGACCTGGGTACTACCAACTCTTGTGTAGCGATTATGGATGGCACTACTGCACGTGTGCTGGAGAACGCCGAGGGCGATCGCACCACGCCTTCTATCATTGCTTATACCCAGGATGGTGAAACTCTGGTTGGTCAGCCGGCTAAACGTCAGGCAGTGACAAACCCGCAAAACACCCTGTTTGCGATTAAACGCCTGATTGGCCGCCGCTTCCAGGACGAAGAAGTACAGCGTGATGAAGCCATCATGCCGTACAAAATCATCGGTGCTGACAACGGTGATGCATGGATTGACGTAAAAGGTCAGAAACTGGCACCGCCGCAGATTTCTGCTGAAGTGCTGAAAAAAATGAAGAAAACGGCTGAAGATTACCTGGGTGAGCCGGTAACTGAAGCAGTTATCACCGTACCTGCATACTTTAACGATGCTCAGCGTCAGGCAACTAAAGACGCCGGTCGTATCGCAGGTCTGGAAGTAAAACGTATCATCAACGAACCAACCGCAGCTGCGCTGGCTTACGGTCTGGATAAAGAAGTCGGCAACCGTACTATCGCGGTATATGACCTCGGTGGTGGTACTTTCGATATCTCTATTATCGAAATCGACGAAGTTGACGGCGAAAAAACCTTCGAAGTTCTGGCAACCAACGGTGATACCCACCTGGGTGGTGAAGACTTCGACAGCCGTATGATCAACTACCTGGTTGACGAGTTTAAGAAAGATCAGGGTATCGACCTGCGTAATGACCCGCTGGCGATGCAGCGTCTGAAAGAAGCCGCTGAGAAAGCGAAGATCGAGCTGTCTTCCGCTCAGCAGACCGACGTGAACCTGCCGTACATCACTGCAGACGCGACCGGTCCGAAACATATGAACATCAAAGTGACCCGTGCGAAACTGGAAAGCCTGGTTGAAGACCTGGTTAACCGTTCTATCGAGCCGCTGAAAGTTGCTCTGCAGGATGCTGGCCTGTCCGTATCTGATATCAACGACGTTATCCTCGTTGGTGGTCAGACGCGTATGCCGATGGTGCAGAAGAAAGTCGCTGAGTTCTTCGGTAAAGAACCGCGTAAAGACGTTAACCCGGACGAAGCCGTAGCAATCGGTGCTGCTGTTCAGGGTGGTGTATTGACCGGTGATGTTAAAGACGTGCTGCTGCTGGACGTTACCCCGCTGTCTCTGGGTATCGAAACCATGGGTGGCGTAATGACTCCGCTGATCGCGAAAAACACCACTATCCCGACCAAGCACAGCCAGGTGTTCTCTACCGCTGAAGACAACCAGTCTGCGGTAACCATCCATGTGCTGCAGGGTGAACGTAAACGTGCTGCTGATAACAAAGATCTGGGTCAGTTTAACCTGGATGGTATCAGCCCGGCTCCGCGCGGTATGCCGCAGATCGAAGTTACTTTTGACATCGATGCCGACGGTATCCTGCACGTTTCCGCGAAAGACAAAAACAGCGGTAAAGAGCAGAAGATCACCATCAAGGCTTCTTCTGGTCTGAACGAAGAAGAAATTCAGAAAATGGTTCGCGAAGCAGAAGCGAACGCAGAATCTGACCGTAAGTTTGAAGAGCTGGTTCAGACCCGTAACCAGGGTGACCATCTGCTGCACAGCACTCGCAAGCAGGTTGAAGAAGCAGGCGACAAACTGCCGGCTGACGACAAAACTGCCATCGAGTCTGCACTGACCGCGCTGGAAACTTCTCTGAAAGGTGAAGACAAAGCGGATATCGAAGCGAAAATGCAGGCGCTGGCACAGGTTTCCCAGAAACTGATGGAAATCGCTCAGCAGCAGCACGCACAGCAACAGGCTGGTGCAGCAGGCGCTGATGCTTCTGCAAATAACGCGAAAGATGACGACGTTGTCGACGCCGAGTTTGAAGAAGTGAAAGACAAAAAATAATCGCCCTTTGAACGGGTAATTACTGGCACGGGCGAAGAGGTTTCCTCTCCGCCCGTGCACGCATGTTAGGGGCAGATAAAAAGAGATGGCTAAGCAAGACTATTACGAGATTTTAGGCGTTTCCAAATCAGCGGAAGAGCGTGAAATCAAAAAGGCCTACAAGCGCCTGGCCATGAAATATCATCCGGACCGCAACCAGGGTGATAAAGAGGCCGAAGCCAAGTTTAAAGAGATCAAAGAAGCGTACGAGATCCTGACCGATGCGCAAAAACGTGCGGCCTACGATCAGTACGGTCATGCTGCGTTTGAGCAAGGCGGTATGGGCGGCGGCGGCGGTTTTGGCGGCGGGGCTGACTTCAGCGATATCTTTGGTGACGTGTTTGGCGATATCTTTGGCGGCGGTCGTGGTCGTCAGCGCGCCTCACGTGGTGCTGATTTACGTTACAACATGGATCTCACTCTGGAAGAAGCCGTGCGTGGCGTCACCAAAGAGATCCGTATTCCGACTCTGGAAGAGTGTGACGTCTGCCACGGTAGCGGCGCAAAGGCGGGCACTCAGCCGCAAACCTGTCCAACCTGTCACGGTTCCGGTCAGGTGCAGATGCGTCAGGGCTTTTTTGCCGTACAGCAGACCTGTCCACACTGTCAGGGCCGCGGTACGCTGATCAAAGATCCGTGCAACAAATGCCACGGGCATGGTCGCGTTGAGAAGAGCAAAACGCTGTCTGTTAAAATCCCGGCTGGGGTTGATACCGGCGACCGTATCCGTTTGTCTGGTGAAGGCGAAGCCGGTGAGCATGGCGCGCCAGCAGGTGATTTGTACGTTCAGGTGCAAGTAAAACAACACCCAATTTTCGAACGTGAAGGCAATAACCTCTACTGCGAAGTGCCGATTAACTTTGCGATGGCTGCTCTGGGCGGCGAGATTGAAGTCCCGACGCTGGACGGTCGCGTGAAGCTAAAAATTCCGGGCGAAACGCAAACTGGCAAACTTTTCCGCATGCGTGGAAAGGGCGTCAAGTCTGTACGCGGTGGCGCTCAGGGAGACCTGCTGTGCCGCGTGGTAGTGGAAACCCCGGTTGGCCTGAACGACAAGCAGAAGCAACTGCTGAAAGATTTGCAGGACAGCTTTGGCGGCCCGACGGGTGAACAAAACAGTCCGCGCTCCAAAAGTTTCTTCGACGGTGTGAAGAAGTTCTTTGACGATCTGACTCGCTAACGACAAGCCAAAAAACTTTCTCGTTTGAAAAAACCGGTATTCCCTTTTAAGGGAATACCGGTTTTTTATTGTCAAGGATAAAAGTGAGTTGGATGGCCTTGAATGTGAGTTTTCTAACATGTCAGGTAAATATATTAGGGGAGGTTAGTAAGAAGATATTGATGCGCTTACTAACAAATATGAACTTATCATATCTACAGCAACATTATTTGACACATTATTTTAAGCAGTCATTATCTATTCTGATGTGAGATTTACATCACTATCTTGTAATTACATTTGTTTAATATTTATCACCGCAGCGAACCTTCATTCATTGATGAAAAAATTATAATTATGGGGAATAAATTCAATGCCTCGGATAAAGGAAATACTACTGGCTAGTCTTGTATTAGCCACTCCAGCTCTTTTTAGCCAAAATGTACAAGCTCTGGAATATAAAAACTCTTTTGGGTCAATTAACGCTGGTTATGCAGACTGGAATAGCGGTTTTGTGAATGTGCACCGCGGTGAAGTTTGGAAAGCAACGGCTGATTTTGGCGTCAATTTTAGAGAGGCTGAATTCTATTCTTTTATTGAAAGCAACGTATTAAACCATGCAGTGGCGGGCCGTAACCATACCGTCTCTGCTATGACCCATGTGCGTCTTTTTGATTCTGACTATACCTTCTTTGGCAAGATATACGGTCAATGGGACAACTCATGGGGTGACGATCTGGATATGTTTTATGGACTCGGTTATCTGGAGTGGAGTGGAGATTGGGGTTTCTTTAAACCTTATATCGGCTTGCATAACCAATCAGGTGACTATGTATCACCGAAATATGGACAGACCAGTGGATGGAATGGATATGTTATTGGTTGGACTGCTGTTTATAACTTCTCTTTATTTGGTGAAAGCTTTGTTTTATCTGACTGGAATGAAGTCGAGATTGATAGAAATGATGCTTACACGGAGCAGCAATTCGGTCGAAATGGTTTAAATGGAGGATTAACGCTGGCATGGAAGTTTTATCCACGATGGAAGGCATCTGTAACGTATCGTTATTTTGAGAACAAATTAGGTTATGACGGATATGGGGATCAGATGATTTATATGGTCGGATATTCATTTTAATTAAAATTAAAGGAACTGAAATGAAAAGAACAGTCATTGCCAGCATGATTGGGCTGGCACTGTGCGCCGGGAGCACATTACAAACCGCGCAGGCTGCTGCGGATAAACGCCCTAATTTAGTCATCATTCTTGCGGATGATTTGGGTTATGGCGATCTGGCGGTTTATGGTCATCAAATCGTTAAAACACCGAATATCGATAAATTGGCTCAGGATGGTGTGAGATTTACGGATTACTATGCGCCAGCTCCGCTTTGCTCCCCTTCTCGTGCTGGGTTATTGACTGGACGTATGCCGTTCCGCACGGGGATCCGTTCCTGGATCCCGGAAGGGAAAGATGTGGCATTGGGCCGTAATGAGCTGACGATTGCTAATCTGCTGAAAGCGCAAGGCTACGACACGGCGATGATGGGTAAATTACACCTCAATGCCGGCGGTGATCGAACAGACCAACCGCAAGCTAAGGATATGGGGTTTGACTATGGCCTGGTGAATACAGCCGGGTTTGTGACCGATTCCACTTTAGATAACGCGAAAGAGCGCCCACGCTATGGCACCGTGCATCCGACCGGATTCGCGCGTAATGGCAAACCGATTGGCAGAGCAGAAACATTTAGCGGTGAACTGGTTAGTTCAGAAGTCGTTAACTGGCTGGATAACAAGAAAGACGATAAACCGTTCTTCTTATACGTTGCATTTACCGAGGTCCATAGCCCGCTGGCCTCACCGAAAAAGTACCTCGATATGTATTCGCAATATATGAGTGCCTACCAGAAACAGCATCCGGATCTGTTCTACGGTGATTGGGCTGATAAACCTTGGCGTGGCACAGGTGAGTATTACGCCAACGTCAGTTATATGGATGCTCAGGTTGGTAAAGTAATGGATAAGATAAAGGCAATGGGTGAAGAAGATAACACCATTGTTATCTTTACTAGTGATAACGGACCTGTCACTCGTGAAGCGCGTAAAGTGTATGAGTTAAACCTGGCGGGTGAAACGGATGGTCTTCGCGGTCGTAAAGATAATCTGTGGGAGGGCGGGATCCGCGTTCCGGCAATTATCAAATATGGTAAGCATATTCCGCAGGGAATGGTGACAGATACGCCTGTCTATGGCCTCGACTGGTTGCCGACGCTGGCAAACATGATGAACTTCAAGCTCCCTACCGATCGCACCTATGATGGGCAGTCTTTGATTCCATTGCTGGAACAGAAAACCTTAAAACGTGAAAAACCGCTGATTTTCGGTATCGATATGCCATTCCAGGATGACCCTACTGATGAATGGGCTATTCGTGATGGCGACTGGAAAATGATCATCGATCGTGAGAATAAACCCAAGTACCTCTATAACCTGAAAAAAGATCGTTTCGAGACACTGAACCAGATCGGCAAACAGCCTGATATTGAGAAACAACTCTACGGTAAATTCCTGAAATATAAACAGGATATTGATAACGACTCGTTAATGAAAGCACGCGGTGATAAGCCTACGCCGGTCACCTGGGGCTAATCGAATAATTATAAGAAATACCATGTATGCCACTTAGGGCTCTGCCCGCCTGGCTCAGCGTTTTAGCTCTGAGCCAGGTTCTTTTATTTATAGGCTTGAATGATGATGAGCAGGAAAAGTTGCCAGGTCATGATTAAACCGACGGGTTCGGTATGCAATCTGGATTGTAAATACTGTTTTTACCTGGAGAAAGAGAAGCTCTATCCCCAGAGAAAAGCCAATTACAGGATGTCTGAAGATACGCTTGAATTGTTTATCAAACAGCATATCGCCGCGCAGGATGTGGATGAGGTGATTTTTGCCTGGCAAGGAGGGGAGCCAACGTTGATGGGGCTGCCATTTTTTCGACGGGCGGTCGAACTTCAGCAGATATACGCGGGTGAAAAGACAATAATCAATACTTTCCAGACCAACGGTATTTTGATTGATAACGAATGGGCGATGTTTTTTAAGCAGCATAACGTCCTGGTTGGGATTTCTATTGACGGTGATGCAGCTTTGCATGATGAATGGCGCGTTACGCGTTCAGGAAAGCCGACACACGAAAAGGTTGAGCAAGCCATTAAATGTCTGGTACGTCACGGTGTCGAGTTTAATACGCTGACGGTCGTTAACCGTACAAATATGCGTTATCCGCTGCAGGTCTATGAATATCTTAAAAGCATTGGCAGCCGCTATATGCAGTTTATTCCGCTGGTTGAGAGAGGTGGTGACGCAGGATTGGCACATCCTGTTGATAAACAAACTGTAATGATGTCCTGGTCTGTTGATCCCATCGAATTTGGCCATTTTCTTAATGCAATCTTTGATGTCTGGATCCGTAACGACATTGGCGATGTAGGTGTACAGATTTTCGAGCAAACTTTAGTGGCCTGGTGTGGATTACCGCCACAGGTATGTGTATTTGCGCCAACCTGCGGTAGTGCGTTTGCGCTGGAAATGAATGGTGATGTCTATAATTGCGATCATTTTGTTTACCCACAGTACAAACTGGGAAATATCCAGGATATGACGTTGCGCGCAATGAACAACAGTCAACAGAATCGACAGTTTGGCGACGATAAGCGCCGAACAATGGCACGGGAATGTCATGCCTGTCAGTGGCAGTTTGCCTGTTATGGTGGTTGCCCTAAGCATCGTTTTTTACCTTCGGTTTCTGGTTCTTCGAATCAAAACTACCTGTGCGCGGGTTACCAGGCTTTTTTTGCCCATACCAGCCCAACGATGAATGCGATGAAAACGCTCTATGAAAATGGATTTTCACCCGCAGAGATAAAATCAATATTTGTGTGATAGCAATATTCGCAGGGAGTGAATATGTTTTCTCAAATCAATGTAGATGTGTGTAAAACACCCGATTGTAAAAACCTCGGAGTCTTTAATAGCCCTGATTATTTGGCACAGGGGAAAAATATCCTGTGCCGGGAATGTGGCTTTTTTTTCCCTATCATTTCTGAGCGCTCTCTTAACCTTTTTCGTCAGTCGGTAAACCAGTCATGGAAGGGGTTGGTTAAGGTTTGCCCAACATGCGGCAGTTCCTCATTAAAAAAGTATGGTTTTTCCGCTCAGGGGGAACCGCGAGTTTATTGCCTGCAATGTCATAAAACGTTTATTTCTCCTGTCAGGCATAAAGACGATCCTCGTCTGGAAGATCTTGCCCGGCTTATCCTGGAGGGTGCTTCACTTGTTGATATTCGTACGGCGCTTTCTGTCGACAGCACGGGCCTGAACCGCGTTCTACTAAAATTATCCCGTAAGGCAAATCAGGCTGAACGTGAGTTTGTTATTCCGAAATTCGACCTGGTGATGAGTACGCGTGCTTTTCGGATTAGATTTAACGGTAGTGACAACAGTCTGTATGTTCTGGTTACCGTTGAGGAGAATAGCGGTCGGGTTATTGCCGTTTCGACTAATTATTCAACCCAGCCTGTTGAGGGTGAGTACCAGTATGCTTCCTACTATGAAGAACGTTTACCCCCCGGAACGTTAGCGCATCTTGTCCAGCGCAAGGAACTGATGACAATGCGACGAAATACCTTGTTTGATGTGGATTATGGTCCTGCAACGCTATACAGAAACGATTCCGGAATGCTGGTAAAACCTGTCCTGCCGGCTTATCGGCATTTTGAGTTAGTCAAAACACTTACTGATGAACGCTCCCTCAATGTTCAGCATTACATTGACCATGAGTGCTTCATATTAGGTGGTTGTATGATGGCTAATTTACAGCACGTTCAGCAAGGGCGCTGCCATATCTCGTTTGTGAAGGAAAGAGGGGACAGGCCTGCGCAAAGTGATATTCCGTACCGCATGTTTCAAAGTGGGGGGATTCGTAATAATGTCTGGCGTACCTATTCTACCCAAGATTATGCGATAGCGGCATGTAACCTAACGAGTAATAAAAAAACAGGCATGCTACGTCATGCTACGCTTGCCGGAGCAACGGAATTTATTACGTACATCAATAATCATCCGTTTCTGACACAAATTAACCATATGTCACCCGGTAATGTCGTCTCAACGCTGGATTATCTCCGCTATGCATTCAATGCCCGTCACATCGAACGACATGACTACTAAGAGTACTGATTTTCAGCCGTTCCCACCTGGATTCATTCTTCGTAAAAACCGATCTATCAATCACAAATAATCTAATTTTAACGAGCTTTTTGAGGGTGTAAGATAGTATTTACGAAGTATTCACCCAATAGAGAGAATAAAAGTGAAACATCTGCATCGTTTTTTTAGTAGTGACGCCTCGGGGGGCATCATTCTGATCATCGCTGCCGTGGTCGCTATGCTGATGGCAAACATCGGGGTAACCAGTGGATGGTACCACGCCTTTTTGGAAACGCCCGTTCAACTGCGGGTTGGCGCGCTTGAGATCAACAAAAATATGCTGCTGTGGATCAACGACGCGTTGATGGCGGTGTTCTTCCTGTTGATTGGTCTGGAGGTGAAGCGTGAGTTGATGCAAGGCTCGCTGGCCAGCCTGCGTCAGGCAGCGTTTCCGATCATTGCCGCTATCGGGGGCATGATTGTCCCGGCGCTGCTGTACCTGGCATTCAACTATGCCGATCCCATCACCCGTGAAGGGTGGGCGATCCCGGCGGCAACGGACATCGCTTTTGCGTTAGGTGTGCTGGCGTTGTTGGGCAGCCGCGTTCCGCTGGCGTTGAAAATATTCCTGATGGCGCTGGCGATTATTGATGACCTCGGCGCTATCGTAATCATCGCACTGTTCTACACCAGCGATCTCTCGCTGCTGTCGCTGGGCGTTGCCGCGTGTGCCATTCTCGTCCTGGCGGCCTTGAATCTGTGTGGCGTGAGACGTACCGGGATTTATATTCTGGTGGGCGTGGTGCTATGGACTGCGGTACTGAAGTCCGGCGTGCATGCGACGCTGGCTGGCGTGATCGTCGGTTTCTTCATTCCGTTAAAGGAAAAACACGGGCGTTCACCGGCGAAGCGACTGGAGCATGTTCTGCATCCATGGGTGGCATACCTGATCCTGCCACTGTTTGCCTTCGCCAACGCGGGCGTTTCACTGCAGGGCGTTACTATTGATGGACTGACCTCGGTGTTACCGCTGGGGATCATTGCTGGTTTGTTGATCGGCAAACCGCTGGGTATCAGCCTGTTTTGCTGGCTGGCGTTACGCCTTAAGGTGGCGCAATTGCCGGAGGGAACGAACTTCCAGCAAATTATGGCGGTCGGCATTCTGTGCGGCATTGGCTTTACGATGTCGATTTTCATCGCCAGCCTGGCGTTTGGGAACGTCGATCCTGAGCTGATTAACTGGGCGAAACTGGGGATCCTGATCGGTTCCTTGCTGTCGGCGGTAATAGGTTACTGCTGGTTACGCACCCGGTTGAACGCGTCAGCCTGACGGGATAACCCTTTTGTGACAATTTTCAGGGAGTGAGTATGTCTCATATAAACTACAACCACCTGTACTACTTTTGGCATGTCTATAAAGAAGGTTCGGTGGTTGGCGCTGCAGAAGCGCTTTATCTGACGCCGCAGACCATTACCGGGCAGATTAAAGCGCTTGAGGAACGTTTGCAGGGAAAGCTGTTCAAGCGCAAGGGGCGTGGACTGGAGCCTAGTGAGTTAGGCGAATTGGTTTTTCGTTATGCGGATAAGATGTTCACCTTAAGCCAGGAAATGCTGGATATCGTGAACTACCGCAAAGAGTCTAATTTACTGTTTGATGTCGGCGTGGCGGATGCGCTATCGAAGCAGCTGGTCAGCAGCGTGCTGGATGCCGCTGTGGTTGAAGATGAACAAATCCATCTGCGTTGTTTTGAGTCAACACATGAGATGCTGTTGGATCAACTCAGTCAGCATAAGCTGGATATGATTATCTCCGACTGCCCGATCGACTCTACGCAGCAGGAAGGGCTGTTCTCAGTGCGGATAGGCGAATGCAGCGTGAGTTTTTGGTGCACCAAACCGTTGCCTGAAAAACCCTTCCCGGCCTGCCTTGAGGAGCGTCGATTACTGATCCCTGGACGTCGTTCAATGCTCGGTCGTAAGCTGCTGAATTGGATCAACTCACAAGGATTGAATGTCGAAATCCTCGGCGAGTTTGATGACGCTGCGCTGATGAAAGCGTTTGGCGCAACGCATAATGCCATTTTCGTTGCACCTACGCTGTATTCACACAATTTCTATGCCGATGATTCTATTGTTGAAATTGGACGCGTAGAGAATGTGATGGAGGAGTATCACGCCATATTTGCTGAAAGGATGATCCAGCATCCGGCGGTGCAGCGTATTTGCAATACGGACTACTCAGCACTGTTCAAGTCGCCACAGGTCTAAACGCCTTCATGTTGCCGGCTGCGGTGTACTAACCGCAGCCGGACTGTGACTACAGTTTCAACATATTACGATACTGCCCGCCTTCGCGGATAAATACCGGAATTCTGTTCAGGGGAGCGTCATAGCGCAGCGTTTGTCCTCCCTGATAGCTCTCGCCGGTTGCAAGATCCGTCCATGTTTCACCTTCCGGTAGCCAAACGTCACGCTCGCGCATACCTTCAAGCATGACGGGCGCAACCAGCAGGTCGGGGCCAAAACAGTACTGGTCGGTAATCTCCCAACTCCTTGTCTGTTCTGGGAATTCAAAAAACAGGGTGCGCATAACCGGGGCATTGCGTTCGTGTGTTTCCGCCATCACCGCTTTGATGTACGGCTTTAACTTTTCTCGCAACGTCAGACAGCCGGTCAACACTTCGCACACCTCTTCACCATAGCTCCACACTTCGTTTGCCGCCCCGGTCGGACACTGGGCAATACCGTCACGGTAAGGATGTTCTGGTAAAATCTGCGGATCGCGGTTGCCGTGCAGGCGCATCACTGGGCTAAACACGCCCCACTGGAACCAGCGAATCAGCAACTCATGAAAGTGTGGGTCGTGAATATTGCCGCCATGAAAGCCGCCAATATCTGTTGTCCACCACGGGATACCTGCAATACCCATGTTCATCCCGGCGGCAAACTGATTGCGCAGAGAACGAAACGATGAGTGGATATCACCTGACCAGACCAGCGCGCCGTATTTCTGACTTCCGGCCCAGGCGCAGCGTAGCAGGTTGATAACCTGGTCTTCGCCATCGGCTTTCATGCCGTCAAAAAAGGTTTTGGCGTACATTCGCGGGTAGATATTGCCCACTTCCAGCACCGGTCCGGCGTGGTAGCGATAATTATCGTAGTCGTAAACGCTGAACTCCGGCTCGGCTTCGTCTAGCCAGAAGAGCTTCACGCCTTTATCGTAATAGTTGCGTTTTGCTTTACCCCATACGTAGTCGCGAGCGTCGGGATGGGTGGCATCAAAGAAAGTGGTATTGCCGAGGAAATCCATATTAATCGGCAATCCGCGCTCTGTTTGCACCAGCCAGCCGTTTTCGCGCATCTCCCGATAACTCTCGGTTCGGCTATCCACGGTTGGCCAGACGGAGACCATTAGCTCAATACCCAGCGATTTTAGCTCGGCGATCATGGCATCGGGATCGGGCCAGTCCCGCGAGTCGAACATCCAGTCCCCCTGATTTGGCCAGTGGAAGAAATCGATCACGATTACCGAGATGGGGAGATTGCGCCGTTTGTACTCGCGGGCGACGGCGAGCAACTCCTCCTGAGTGCGATAACGTAACTTGCACTGCCAGAAGCCCATGGCGTAATCCGGCATCATCGGCGGCGTGCCCGTGGCGAGCGCATACGCCCGGCTAATTTCTGCCGGGGTATCGCCAGCGGTGATCCAGTAGTCCAGCTGCTCGCTGATTTGAGCTTCCCACTCGGTCACGTTGTGGGCGAATGTCACGCGGCCGACCGCCGGATTGTTCCATAAAAATCCGTAGCCCAGGCTTGAGAGCATAAAGGGCACCGAGGCCTGAGAGTTGCGCTGGGCCAGTTCGAGCACGCATCCTTTGAGATCCAGATTGGCCTGCTGATATTGGCCCATGCCGTAAATTTTTTCCCCTTCGGTGGCTTCGAAGCGGGCTTTAAGTGAATATTTCCCACCCTGAATAGGGCGGAATTCGCGTCCCTCAAGGTTGAGTGCGCTGACGTACTGGCCGTGAGAAGATTCATCCTCGCCAATTTCGCCCCGCAGGCGCCAGAACTCCTGCAACAGGGGTTTGTGTGGATGACGGTAAAAGGTAACTTGTCCTTTTTGATTGACGATAGCGATAATTTTGCCGTTGGTCATTGTCGCCTGGTGGTGCTCATAATCGATGTGGCAGTGGCTTTCTGCGACTGGCTCAGTCAATGCCCAGTCTTCATTTCTCATTACCGGCAGATGACGACCACTGCGTACGCGCAGGCTGTTCTCGCCCCAGGGTTCAATCCACAAATAGCGATCGTTTTGCTGCCAGACCAGACGACGCGGGTCATGTTGCACAAATGGCATGGTGGTGCCTCCATATTTTGAGGGTAAAGATTAAGAAAGTTATTGGGTGATGGTTTCCAGATCGTGGCGAATCGTCTCTTCCATTGCTTCGTACTTACGGAAGAAAAGTAGCGGGATCGCCGCGAGTGCGAAGAGTAGGGCGGGCGCCCAGATAAAGGCCCAGGTAATGCCTTCCAGGCCCGCAGCGCTTTGGGCATGGTTCGGGACATAGCCAAAACTGTTCATGATCCAGGCGGCGAAAGCGGTACCCAGACCACTGCCCATCTTGATGCAGAAAGTACTGCCGAAGGCGATAAGAATGCCCGTGGCCTTGATGCCCGTTTTCCAGGCACCGAAGTCGACGGCAAAGCCCAACATGGCAAACGGCATTGAGCAGGCGATTCCGCTACCGATATTGCCGAGCACCCAGGCCGCGATGAGGAAAGGTATGTTGTCCGCCGCCAGCCACATCAAGACGCCGCCGAACGTGGCGACCAGCAAGCCTCCTACCCATATCCAGGTTTTAGCCAGGAATTTGCTAAAGAAAGGGATGGCGATGATGAACAGGATCTGAATCGTCGCCAGACTGTTAATCAGCGGAACCAGGTCTTTGCGATCGAGGTTGTAGGTCAGATAATAAACAATGGTTGTGGACCGCTGTTGCAGGGCAATCCAGAAGATCAGATTGGCCAGCACCATCAGGATCCATGGCCAGTTACCTTTCATTGCCGTGAAACTTTTTTTCATCGGCAGTTTGGGTTCTTGCTGTATTTTATCCGCATCCATTTCGCGGATATTTTTAAAGGCGAAAAGCGTTAGCGAACAGGATATCGCAGCAAACAGAATTGCCGTGTAAATAAATCCGGCATGATCATTTCCGTTGCCTAAAAATGCAACCAGGGGTAATGCTGTGGCATTCATTAATAAAACCCCAATTTGTCCCCCGGTCATTCTCCAGGAATTTAATACCAGCCGTTCCTTAGGGGACAGAGTCATTAGAGGTAATATTGCGCTGAGCGGTGTATTGAGTCCGGTAAATAAAATACTGGCAATCATGTAGGATATTGCTGCATATATGGCTTTTCCTGTCATACTGATATCTGGAGACCAAAATGACAGCGCGCTGAATACACCAAAAGGCAGCGGTAGCCATAAGAACCAGGGACGACATTTACCGTAACGTGAACGTGTTTTATCGATAATGATCCCCCAGATTGGGGCATCTATACCATCTACGATACGCGCCAACAGCAGGATGACACCTGCTACGGCGAGACTAATACCCGCAACGTCAGTGTAGAAATATAAGATGTAGGTTGAGCCGAAACAGTACAGTAGATTACCTGCCACATCCAAAGAGCCGTAGCTAATACGCTGTAGTAAAGATAATGATGCTGACCCGCAAGACTGGGTATCCTCAATAACAGAACTCATAATAATAACTCCGATATTGGTGCGATACGCCCAGAAAAACAACTTTTACTTTCCAAGCAAGTTTTAAATATTATTTTTTATGTCGTTACTGAATTTAACCTCAGATTAAAATGAGTGAGTAAGGTGTACATGGAAAGTAGTTGACCCTACCGCAGCAATCAATTATCAAATCTTACATCAGGATTGCGTTTATTCGTTTTTGAATGAGCGATGTTTCTATTTGCTAAGGTGGTCACAGTTTTTTTAATAATGAAATAAAAAAAGGAAAACAGTGAAAGAAAATAACTTTCAAGTATTACGCGACGCGACGCGACGCGACTAACTAAGGGAGGGATAGCTGAAAAAACAGGCTGGTCAGGAAGAGCGTGGGCGAGTGAGAACAACATCAGTGGTTGAAGAGAAAAACGCCAGATAGCAGGCATAAAAAAACCCGCTTGCGCGGGTTTTTTCACAAAGCGTCGACAAGCAGGCGATTAAGCCAGTTTGTTGATCTGTGCAGTCAGGTTTGCTTTATGACGTGCAGCTTTGTTTTTGTGGATCAGACCTTTAGCAGCCTGACGGTCCACGATTGGTTGCATTTCGTTAAATGCTTTCAGTGCAGTAGCTTTGTCGCCAGCTTCGATAGCTGCGTATACTTTCTTGATGAAAGTACGCATCATAGAGCGACGGCTAGCGTTGTGCTTGCGGGCCTTTTCAGACTGAACGGCGCGCTTCTTAGCTGATTTGATATTAGCCAAGGTCCAACTCCCAAATGTGTTCTATATGGACAATTCAAAGGCCGAGGAATATGCCCTTTTAGCCTTCTTTTGTCAATGGATTTGTGCAAATAAGCGCCGTTTAAATTCCAGCACTCGTTGCGTAGTGATGGCGCAGGATTCTACCAGCTTGCGTGGCGTGAATACAGCTTTTCGACGAGAAAAATTGCATTGGTGTACCCGTGAAGGGCGTCAATTTGTTTCATAACAATGAAAACCATCCTCTTTCTGTTTCGTAGAAACAATCGCCGGTTAACCTTGACCGCGGTACAGGGTATACTTTCACGATTTTCACTGTTTTGAGCCAGACATGAAGCTGATACGAGGCATACATAATCTCAGCCAGGCCCCGCATGGGTGTGTGCTGACTATTGGTAATTTCGACGGTGTGCACCGTGGCCACCGTGCGTTGCTGCAAGGCTTACGGGAAGAAGGGCGCAAACGCAATTTACCGGTGGTGGTAATGATTTTCGAGCCACAGCCGCTGGAACTTTTTGCGACGGACAAGTCACCTGCGCGCCTTACCCGCCTGCGGGAAAAACTGCGTTATCTGGCCGAATGCGGTGTGGACTACGTGCTGTGTGTGCGTTTTGACAGGCGTTTCGCCGCATTAACGGCGCAGACCTTCATCAGCGACCTGCTGGTGAAGCGCCTTGGTGTACAATTTCTTGCCGTTGGCGATGATTTCCGCTTTGGCGCTAGCCGTGCGGGCGATTTCTTGTTATTACAGGAAGCGGGCGCTGAGTATGGTTTTGATATCACCAGCACCCAAACCTTCTGTGAAGGCGGTGTGCGTATCAGCAGCACCGCAGTACGTCAGGCGCTGGCCGAAGATAACCTGCAACTGGCCGAAAGCCTGCTTGGGCATCCTTTTACTATCTCAGGACGCGTCGTTCACGGTGATGAGTTAGGGCGCACCATCGGTTTTCCGACGGCAAACTTACCGCTTCGTCGTCAGGTTTCTCCGGTGAAAGGTGTTTATGCGGTTGAAGTGATGGGACTGGGTGACAAACCGTTGCCCGGCGTCGCCAACATCGGCACCCGCCCGACGGTAGCAGGCGTACGCCAGCAGTTGGAAGTGCATCTATTGGACGTTGTAATGGACCTGTATGGTCGCCATATAGATGTAGTACTGCGTAAAAAAATACGCAGCGAACAGCGATTTGCCTCGCTGGATGAACTAAAAGCGCAGATTGCGCGTGATGAGTTGACTGCCCGTGAATTTTTTGGGCTAACAAAACCGGCTTAATGCCTATACGAGTTTTAAATACGGAACCGAGAATCTGATGAGTGACTATAAATCAACCCTGAATTTGCCGGAAACAGGGTTCCCGATGCGCGGCGATCTCGCCAAGCGCGAACCGGGAATGCTGGCGCGTTGGACTGATGATGACCTGTACGGCATCATTCGTGCGGCCAAAAAAGGCAAAAAAACCTTCATTCTGCATGATGGCCCTCCTTATGCGAATGGCAGCATTCATATTGGTCACTCGGTTAACAAGATTCTGAAAGACATTATCGTGAAGTCCAAAGGACTCACGGGCTATGACTCGCCGTACGTTCCGGGCTGGGACTGCCACGGTCTGCCGATCGAGCTGAAAGTAGAGCAGGAATACGGCAAGCCGGGCGAGAAGTTCACCGCTTCTGAGTTCCGCGCCAAGTGCCGTGAATACGCTGCTACGCAGGTTGACGGTCAGCGTAAAGACTTTATCCGTCTTGGCGTACTGGGCGACTGGTCGCATCCGTACCTGACCATGGACTTCAAAACCGAAGCCAATATCATTCGCGCGCTGGGTAAAATCATTGGCAACGGCCATCTGCATAAAGGCGCGAAGCCGGTGCACTGGTGCGTTGACTGCCGTTCCGCGCTGGCGGAAGCGGAAGTTGAGTATTATGACAAAACCTCCCCGTCCATCGACGTGGCGTTCCACGCTGCCGATCAGGATGCGGTGAAAGCGAAATTTGGCGTTTCTGACGTCAACGGCCCGATCTCTCTGGTTATCTGGACCACTACCCCGTGGACGTTACCGGCGAACCGCGCAATCTCTCTGGCACCTGATTTTGACTATGCGCTGGTGCAGATTGACGGCCAGGCTGTGATTCTGGCGAAAGATCTGGTTGAAAGCGTCATGCAGCGTATTGGCGCGGCTGAATACACCATTCTCGGCACAGTGAAAGGCGCTGAGCTGGAACTGCTGCGCTTTACCCATCCGTTTATGGGCTTTGACGTGCCGGCTATCCTTGGCGATCACGTTACGCTGGACGCGGGTACCGGCGCGGTCCATACCGCTGGCGGTCACGGTCCGGATGACTACGTCATCAGCCAGAAATACGGTCTGGAAATCGCTAACCCGGTTGGCCCGGACGGCGCATATCTGGCGGGTACCTATCCGGATCTGGACGGTGTGAACGTCTTTAAAGCCAACGACAAAATCGTTGCGCTGCTGAGCGAAAAAGGCGCGCTGCTGCACGTTGAGAAGATGCAGCACAGCTACCCATGCTGCTGGCGTCACAAGTCACCGATCATCTTCCGTGCGACCCCGCAGTGGTTCGTTAGCATGGATCAGAAAGGCCTGCGCGCGCAGTCGCTGAAAGAGATCAAAGGCGTACAGTGGATCCCGGACTGGGGCCAGGCGCGTATTGAATCGATGGTTGCCAACCGTCCTGACTGGTGTATCTCCCGTCAGCGTACGTGGGGTGTGCCGATGTCTCTGTTTGTTCACAAAGACACCGAAGAGCTGCATCCGCGCGCTATCGAACTGATGGAAGAAGTGGCTAAACGTGTTGAAGTTGACGGTATCCAGGCGTGGTGGGATCTCGATCCGAAAGATATCCTCGGCGACGAAGCTGACCAGTATGTCAAAGTCCCGGATACGCTGGACGTGTGGTTCGACTCCGGTTCAACCCACTCATCCGTCGTGGATGTGCGTCCTGAGTTTGCGGGCCATGCGGCAGATATGTATCTGGAAGGTTCTGACCAGCACCGTGGCTGGTTCATGTCTTCCTTGATGATCTCCACCGCCATGAAAGGCAAAGCACCTTATCGCCAGGTACTGACCCACGGTTTCACCGTTGATGGTCAGGGCCGTAAGATGTCCAAATCTATCGGTAACACCGTTTCTCCGCAGGACGTGATGAACAAACTGGGCGCGGATATTCTGCGTCTGTGGGTTGCTTCTACCGACTATACTGGCGAAATGGCCGTTTCTGACGAAATCCTGAAACGTGCTGCCGACAGCTATCGTCGTATCCGTAACACCGCGCGCTTCCTGCTGGCGAACCTGAACGGGTTCGATCCGGTTAAAGACATGGTGAAACCGGAAGAGATGGTGGTGCTGGATCGTTGGGCGGTAGGTTGTGCGCAAGCGGCGCAGGACGAAATCCTGAAAGCCTATGAAGCCTATGACTTCCACGAAGTGGTACAGCGCCTGATGCGCTTCTGCTCCGTAGAAATGGGTTCGTTCTACCTCGACATCATCAAAGACCGTCAGTACACCGCGAAAGCGGACAGCGTGGCGCGTCGTAGCTGCCAGACTGCGCTGTTCCATATTGCAGAAGCGCTGGTTCGTTGGATGGCGCCGATCATGTCCTTCACCGCCGATGAAATCTGGGGCTACCTGCCGGGCGATCGTGAGAAGTACGTCTTTACCGGTGAATGGTACGAAGGTCTGTTTGGCTTAGGTGAAACCGAAGCGATGAACGATGCCTACTGGGACGAGCTGCTGAAAGTGCGCGGCGAAGTGAACAAGGTTATCGAGCAGGCGCGTGCGGATAAGAAAGTCGGCGGTTCTCTGGAAGCGGCAGTGACCCTGTACGCTGAACCTGAGCTGGCGGCGAAACTGACCGCGCTGGGTGAAGAGTTGCGTTTTGTACTGCTGACCTCTGGTGCGACGGTTGCGGATTATGCGGCTGCTCCTGCTGATGCTCAGCAGAGCGAACTGCTCAAAGGTCTGAAAATCGTACTGAGCAAAGCTGAAGGTGAGAAATGCCCGCGCTGCTGGCATTACACTACCGACGTCGGCCAGGTGGCGGAACATGCAGATATCTGCGGACGCTGTGTCAGCAACATCGCCGGTGATGGCGAACAACGTAAGTTTGCCTGATGAGTAAGCCTCTTTGTTCAACAGGACTACGCTGGCTGTGGCTGGTGGTAGTCGTGCTGATTATCGATTTAGGCAGCAAATACCTGATCCTCCAGAACTTTGCTCTGGGGGATACGGTGTCGCTGTTTCCGTCGCTTAATCTGCACTACGCGCGTAACTATGGTGCGGCGTTTAGCTTCTTAGCTGACAGCGGCGGCTGGCAACGTTGGTTCTTTGCCGGTATCGCTATCGGTATTTGCGTCATCCTGATGGTGATGATGTATCGCTCGAAGGCGACGCAGAAGCTGAACAACATCGCGTATGCGTTAATCATTGGCGGTGCGCTGGGCAACTTGTTTGACCGCCTGTGGCACGGCTTCGTGGTTGATATGATTGACTTTTACGTCGGCGACTGGCATTTCGCGACCTTCAATCTGGCCGATACAGCTATCTGTATCGGGGCGGCATTGATTGTTCTCGAAGGCTTCCTGCCGTCGAAAGAGAAAAAAGCCGCATAAAAAAATGCCGGATGGCGCTATGCTAATCCGGCCTACAATTTACTGCGATCCTTGTAGGCCCGGTAAGCGTAGCGCCACCGGGCAGACAGGCGGCAGCAATTTTAAAGAGCAACCTGCATGTCTAAATCAGTACAGAGTAACAGTGCGGTGCTGGTGCACTTCACCCTTAAGCTCGACGATGGCTCCACCGCAGAGTCAACCCGCAATAACGGCAAGCCTGCGCTGTTTCGCCTGGGCGACGGTTCTCTGTCTGAAGGACTGGAGCAACACCTGCTGGGGCTAAAAGAAGGCGATAAAACCACCTTTGCTCTGGAGCCGGATGCCGCCTTTGGCGTATCAAGTCCGGACTTAATTCAGTATTTCTCGCGTCGGGAATTTATGGACGCGGGCGAGCCAGAAATTGGCGCTATCATGCTCTTTACCGCAATGGACGGCAGTGAGATGCCTGGCGTGATCCGTGAAATCAACGGTGACTCGATCACGGTTGATTTCAACCATCCGCTGGCTGGGCATACCGTTCATTTTGATATTGAAGTGCTGGAAGTCGAACCGGCACTGGAGGCGTAAAATGCAGATCCTGTTGGCCAACCCGCGCGGTTTTTGCGCTGGCGTAGACCGCGCTATCAGCATTGTCGAAAACGCGTTGGCTATTTACGGCGCACCGATTTATGTCCGTCATGAAGTGGTACATAACCGTTATGTGGTGGATAGCCTGCGCGAGCGCGGCGCTATTTTTATCGAGCAAATCAGCGAAGTGCCGGATGGCGCGATCCTGATTTTCTCCGCTCATGGCGTGTCTCAGGCGGTGCGTAACGAAGCCAAAGGCCGCGACCTCACGGTTTTTGATGCAACCTGTCCGCTAGTCACGAAAGTGCATATGGAAGTTGCCCGCGCCAGCCGTCGTGGCGAAGAATCCATTCTGATTGGTCACGCCGGACACCCGGAAGTCGAAGGCACGATGGGCCAGTACAGCAACCCGCAAGGCGGAATGTATCTGGTTGAATCACCAGATGATGTGCTGAAACTGAATGTGAAAAATGAAGGCAAATTATCCTTCATGACGCAGACCACGCTCTCCGTTGACGATACTTCTGACGTTATTGATGCTTTGCGTCAACGCTTCCCGAAAATTGTCGGACCGCGTAAAGACGATATCTGTTATGCCACCACCAACCGTCAGGAAGCGGTTCGCGCGCTGGCGGAACTGGCTGATGTTGTGCTGGTGGTCGGCTCGAAGAACTCCTCTAACTCCAACCGTCTGGCTGAACTGGCACAGCGAATGGGGAAAGCGGCGTATTTGATTGACGATGCGACCGACATCCAGGAAGCGTGGGTGAAAGAGGCGAAGTGCGTAGGCGTGACGGCCGGAGCCTCGGCGCCGGATATCCTGGTGCAAAACGTGATTGCTCGCCTGCAGGAGCTTGGCGGTGGGGAAGCTATTCCGCTGGAAGGCCGCGAAGAGAACATCGTTTTCGAAGTGCCGAAAGAGCTGCGTGTGGATGTTCGTGAAGTAGAGTAAGTCTTTCCGGTTACGATTATGAGAAGATGCCAGACTTAACGTCTGGCATTTTTTATGGAGAAACCATGCGCTTACCGATCATTCTTGATACCGATCCCGGCATTGATGATGCCGCCGCCATTGCCGCCGCGCTGTTTGCCCCTGAGCTGGATCTGCAACTGATGACCACGGTAGCAGGCAATGTGTCGGTGGAAAAAACCACCCGTAATGCGTTGCAACTGCTGCACTTCTGGAATGCGGATGTTCCACTGGCGCAGGGAGCATCGATGCCGCTGGTGCGGCCGCTGCGTGATGCCGCTTCCGTGCACGGCGAGTCCGGTATGGAAGGGTATGAATTTGTCGAACACGACCGCCAGGCGATGGCAAAACCCGCCTTCCAGGCGATTCGCGATGCGCTGATGCATGCCCCGCAGCCCGTGACGCTGGTGGCAATTGGCCCGCTGACCAACATTGCGCTGCTGCTGACCCATTATCCTGAATGCGTATTCAACATTCACCGTCTGGTGATTATGGGCGGCTCTGCCGGGCGCGGGAACTTCACACCCAACGCCGAGTTTAATATTGCTATCGATCCCGAGGCTGCCGCAAAAGTCTTCCAGAGCGGGCTGGATATTGTGATGTGTGGGCTGGATGTTACTAACCAGGCCATGCTCGCCCCGGACTATCTGGCGACGCTCCCCCAGCTTAACCAGACGGGAAAAATGCTGCACGCGCTGTTTAGCCATTACCGTAGCGGCAGTATGAATACGGGGCTGCGAATGCACGATCTGTGTGCCATTGCCTGGCTGGTGCGCCCGGAACTGTTTACCCTGCAGTCGTGTTTCGTGGCGGTTGAAACCCAGGGCGAATATACCTCAGGTACGACGGTGGTGGATATCGAAGGACGTCTGGGGCATCCAGCAAATGCGCAGGTTGCGCTGGGTCTGAACGTTGAAGGTTTCCAGCAGTGGGTGGCAGAGGTGCTTGCACTGGCCCCTTGAGGCTGTGATCCGGCCCGCAATATGCAGACAGAATTAGCAGGTTAATCGATTAATCTGCTAATCTGATCCTGTTGTTCTCCTCGGGCCGGAGACACATATGAACCTTTCTTTTATCCAGCCACCGCAGGTGGCGTGGGCAAGCGGCGCTTTGGCCGATGGCCCGTTATTGCGCAAATCTACCCGTATTCAGGATCTTACTGACGTTTTTGCCGATGAAAACGCCCGTCAGCAATTGGCTGGTGAGCAGGTCGTGTATGACGTTGAGATGCTGGATACGTCTTCCGCTGAAGGTGAACTCTACACCGGCGTTACCCATCTTTATCCTGGCCGGGTCGGCTGCGAGTATTTTATGACCCGCGGGCATTTCCATGAGCGCCGCGAACAGGGGGAAGTCTATTTCGGTCTGCGTGGCGCTGGTTTGCTGCTGTTGCAAACCGAACAGGGCGACACGAGGCTGGAAAAGGTATTCGCCGGATCCATCCACATTATCCCCGGCTTTACCGCGCACCGGTTAATCAACACCGGGGAAGAGGTACTGTCGGCGCTCGCCGTATGGCCGGGGATTGCGGGTCATGATTATGCGGCGCTCGCCAGGGGCTTCAGAATAAGAGTCTTTGAGGAAAATAATCGGGTTCAGGCGAAGGAGGTACAGAATGGCTGACTTAGCGCATTCTTACGGCCTCGATATGACGGTTCATCATCGCCCGCTTGGCTTTAGCTATGGGGATGAGGTTACCGGGCCGATGCCGGAAATTCGTCAACTCGATGACATCCGCTCCTCGCTGCGCGATCCGCACTGTGAAGGGCCGCAAGAGGTGTATGCCATTGCGATGGATGTGGCGCGAATGCAGGATCGCGAAGAGTTGAAAAAGCGGATGCTGTTATTTGGCGTGGTGACTTATGCGGCGGGACGACTGGGGGAAGAGCCGGTGCGTAGTCAGGGACATATTCATCGTATCAGTCAGCACAGCGGCTGGTCCCCGCCGGAGCTTTACGAAATCTGGCAGGGAAAAGCGATAATCTATATGCAGGAGTATGTTGAGGATGACCCTGGTCGCTGTTTTGCTGTAATTGCCGGACCCGGTGAGAAAGTGTTGGTACCACCCGGCTGGGGGCATGCGACCATATCCGCAGATCCGGATGTCCCGTTAACCTTTGGTGCGTGGTGCGATCGTGAATATGGTTTTGAGTACGACGCCGTGCGTGCGCATAAAGGGTTGGCGTGGTACCCGTTACTGCAGGGAAACAACGTTATCTGGCAGCATAATCCGCGTTACATTCCCGGACGATTGCAGGCCGTAACGCCCCGACAATATACGGAGTTCTCAATTAGTTCTGCACCAGTTTACCAGCAGTTCATCGAGGACCCGGCGCGCTTTCAATTTATCTCACGCCCGGACAAATATCCCGAGCTGTGGCAAAACTTTCACCCATAAAGAGCCGGGGCATAGCCCCGGTTGTATCGTTTTCTGTGTATTACCCCGCAAACAGGCCCGTGGCGACGCCAAGCGCCGCCAGGACCAGCAGCAATACCATCGCTTTCACTGGCGACACACCACGCTTGGCCATCAGATACCAGGTGCCAAGTACCACTATCAGCGGCAGTAACTGCGGGAAGATACCGTCCAGCATTTGTTGAACATGGATATTCACCCCATCTTTGGTAATAAATTCCAGCCCGGTACCAAGCTTAACGTAACTTGCCGCCACGCCCCCCATGACAAACACGCCCAGCAGCGATAATGCTTCACGCAGACGGGCAGACTTGCTACTCACCAGCATTTCCACCGAGCCGGAACCCATCTTGTAGCCTTTCAGGAACAGGAACCACGAGCCGGGAATTATGATAGCCAGCCAGGCAACGGTATAAAACAGCGGCCCCAGAATATTACCGCCGGCCGCCAGGGCCATGCCGATGCTGAGCAGGATAGGGATCAACATGCCGGGGATCATTGAATCGCCGATCCCGGCAATAGGGCCCATCAGACCAACCTTCAAGGTATTGATGGTCTCGCCATCGATCGGCTCACCGTTCGCTTTTTTCTCTTCCAGCCCCAGCACCATGCCATTTACGATCGCGCCTATCTGGGGTTCCGTATTATAAAACGAGGCGTGGCGGCGCAGCATCTCTGTACGTTGGGTTGCGTCGGGATAGAGCTTTTTCGCCACCGGGAGCATACTTAGGCAAAAGCCAAAAGACTCCAGACGCTCAAAGCTCATCGATGACAAGTTGTGCATCATCCATGCGCGCCAGCAGCGGCGAAGATCTTTACGCGTAAGTGTACGTTCTTCCATCAGAATTCATCCTCATCATCATCTACCGACTTTGCAGTCGCGGCCTGCGGCGGTTCCGGTTTGTAGTTGTAATGGATCAACGCCAGCAGCGAACCGACGATCACCAGCGCGACCATGTTGAGTTTTAAAAAGACGATGCAGACAAAACCGACGAGGAAGTAGATCAGCATGGTGTAGTTTTTGATGATCTGCTTGAGCAAAATCGCGATCCCGACTGCAGGTAAAATGCCGCCCAGTACGTTCATCGTCGACAGAACAATTTTCGGCAAACTGTCCATAAAGCCGCTGATGTATTGTGCCCCGAAGTAAACCGCAATAAAGGTCGGTACAAAACGCAGGACAAAGTTTGTCACCTGTGGCCAGATGGCGCTGTTCAGGTAAATGCCGCGTTCGTCGCCCCGTTCCAGCGCCACATCTGCCCGGTGATTCCAGAAGGAGTTCAGTACCATCATCGCGTTAAACAAAATGGTTCCGGCTATACCGATAGTTGCCGCCAGCGCGACCGCGACCTCGGGGCCTTTTCCGGAAAGGATCCCTAAAGCAATTGCCGGGTAAGCCACAAAGTTGAGGTCGGCGGGCATCGAACCGCCGGGTGTAACCATCGCGATATACACCGCCTGAACCGCGACGCCAATCATGATCCCGGTTTTAATGTCGCCGAGGATAATCCCGACCAGCATTCCGGAAATCAGCGGGCGGGTGATCAGGTACCAGCCGCCGGTCAGTCCCAGCAACCAGGGGCTGCTAAGGGCGCCGAGATAGCAAAGTATGCCAATCAACGTAGCTTCGATAATCATCGTGCGCTCCTTATTTCAGCTTCTGACGTGCGTCCTGCCAGCTGTAGCAACTGGCATCAGGCACCAGGCGAAACTCAACCAGGTGGCCATGCTGTGTCAGCCAGTCAAAGGCGGCAATTTCATCCCCGTTGACCGACTGATTCGGGCCGATGGTGGTGGTATCAGCACGAGCACTCATTGGACCCACATTAATCTTGCCGTTGGCATTTTTCAGGCTGATACCAGCTTCTTCAATGCGTTTGAGCGTCACGGGGGATTTGCCAATGACGAAATAACGTTTCTCGCTGGCAATGACTTTCGGCAGTTTTTCAATTGCGGTGGCCGTATCAAACAACCAGACTTTGGTGTCCTGCACAGCACCTTTCATCACCGAAGAGAGCAGAGGGTCGGCCGCGACGGCGTCGTCTATAGCGACAATTCCGTCACAGGGCAGCTCTTTGGCCCAACGTGTCACGAGCTGCCCATGGATTACGCGGTCATCGATACGTACAAAAGAAATACTCATAGTGGTTTCCTTTAAAAATCGTCGGACTGAACGGATAAAACCGGGACGGCTTTAATCAGCGTGGGTACCGTCAACGCCAACAGCTCGACGGCTGCGGCATGAACGTCCGTTAAATGGCAGATCTCTTCGCTTTGTAACAACATTGGGAAATTGACTCCCGCTACCACGGCAACAGGAGGAACCGTTTGTGCAGAAAACGCATGATGGCAGGCGACATTCCAGGGGGTACCGCTTTGCATGTCACACAGCACCAGAACGCCGTCAGCGCCTTTCCCGGCTCTGGCGAGGACCTGAGAAAACGTCTGCTTAAACCCTTCGATACCTGCCTGTTCACTCAGCGTGACGGGATAAACATGCGGTAATTCTCCGTAAACCATACGACCGCTGGCGAGAAGCGCTTCCGCCAGGGGACCATGGGTGGCAACAATAACGTTAATCATGCGCTTATCCTCTGACCCAGGCTTTAATCGTGGCAAGCTGTTGACCGATGCCTTTGCCAAACGGCGAAATGCGATACTCTCCAACGGCGGCTGGGATGATAAAGGTCTCTGCATAGTTGACGACAAACGGGGCAAACGCGCCGCTCGGGCTTTCGACAACGGCCTGAGCTCCTTCGACAAGGTTAAGGACGTTTACGCCGCCATGGGTATGGTGAGTGACCGGTGCCGTAAACCAGTGGCGACGCGTTTCGATAAATTCGCGTTCGTGCATCCCGGTTCTTTCTTCTCGCCAACCTTCTCCTTCAGCGATGGGGTCAATACGGTTGACCAGATTGTCGTGTACCCATTGCGTGTCACGCTGCCAGTCAATAACCTGTTGGCCGTGATCCAGATGCACCGGACGCGGTAAGCCGTCTAATCCTAAGCGACCCCAGTCCCACAGTTTGAAGGTGAAAATATACGGCGTTGCGCTGATCTCCAGCACCATGGTGCCTGCTCCTGAACAGTGGACGGTTCCGGCGGGGATCAGGAAGTGATCGTGTTTATGCGCAGGGATCTGGTTCACGAATCGTTCATCATCAAACGTTTTTTCACCACGCCCCGCTGCCCGGAGAGCGTCGAGCATATCTTGCGGCGCGATCCCGGTTTTGGTGCCGAGATACACCACGGCGTCCGGCTCGGCTTCGAGGATGTAATAGCTCTCATCCTGGGTATAGTGCATGCCAAACTGCTGCTGAATGTATTCGGTGAGCGGATGAACCTGAAAGCTCAAATTCTGGCCACCAATAGTGTCAAGAAAGTCAAAACGGATCGGGAATTCCGCGCCAAAGCGCGCATGGACTTTTTCGCCCAGCAGTGGGCGGGGACAGGTCAGCACCAGATCCTGAGAGGGGATCTCGATCCGCACGTTGCCAAAACGCAGTAACAGGCTGTTTTCCTCGGGCACGCAATCAAAACACCACGCGTAATTGGGGGCTGAGGGATCGAGATCGAAGCGTTGTTTCATCCATTGCCCGCCCCAGACGCCAGGGTCAAAGAAAGGGGCAACGCGAAACGGTTGTTGGGTGGTTTGTTGCAGACCGGCGCGTAGCGCGTCGCCGCTGACCATCGCGGGACTATTTTTTACCGTGGTATCGAGCAAATAATCGGCACGTTTGAGTAACGGCGTTTTGTGTTTGTCGAAGACCCGCCATTCAATGAAAAAAGCACGTTTGTAACGACGAAGAATATCTTCATCCTGGTTTTTTGCCCCCCAGTTACCCAGCCCGTCATGGCGCATGCGCTGCTGAATTTCCCAGCGCGGAAGGTCAGCATAAACCAGCACGTCACCCGGGTGTGCCAATGCAGCGCCAGAGCCGTATACCACGACCAACCCTTCACTAATGGCATCAATCTGTTGGCGGAGCTGGCTGAGTTTGTCGCTATCAAAAAATTCATCCAGGTGATGACAGGAAAGCACGCCGAATACGCGATCGTCGGTCAGGTTACGCGCCAGTAAATCATGCAGGGCCTGCTCATCGCAGCGGGCGGATTCAATATTCAGCACCAGTGCGGCATCTAATGTCGTAACGAGCTGTTGCTCCAGCTCGTCAAGCCGCACGCCCGGATAGCAATCCACGATCAATACGGTTTTGGCTGCGCCAGATACTTTGGTGTTAATCACTGAATGGATCGACGACCAACCCTGCCAGGCGTGGTTGTCATAGCCCTGAATGCTAACCTCAGGGAATTTATTATAGGTTGTACGCATTTTCTGTCTCCGTGTTGGCTTATTTAAGATTAATCGATTAACCTTATTTTCATAGTGTGGTTAACGCGATTAACCCGCCATATTCAGGATCCAGCGCGGTGAAAAGCACGTTAGCGTGATGTGAATCACACGTAAAAAGACAAGATTTCGGTTATTCGATTAACCTTTGCAATAAATTCAGGAGAAGTCATGACAACAGTCACGTTGGCGCAGGTAGCGGAACGCGCGGGAGTCTCCACGGCAACCGTTTCAATGGTATTGCGTAACCGGGGACGCATTTCTCAGGCCACGCGTGACCGCGTGCTCAAAGCGCTGGACGATACTGGCTACGTTTATAATCAAACCGCCGCCAACCTGCGTAACCGGAGCAGTAATCAGGTCGGATTGTTGTTACACGATATCACTAACCCTTTTTACGGTGAGATGACGGCAGGGCTGAGCCATGAGATGGAGCGGCATGACCTGCTGCTGTTTCTGGCAAACAGCGAAGAGTCAGGAGAACGGCAGCAAAAATTTGTCGACTCGTTGATGCGCAATAATGCCTGCGGCATGGTGCTCTGCGCGGCGCGTGAAACGCCGACATCCTTCTTCGAAGCGCTGAAACGGCGCAATATTCCCGCCATCATGGTGGTCCGTCCCCTTAGCGATCCTGATTTTGATTTTGTGGGCACCGATAACTTTCTCGGTACGCAAATGGCCACCACCCATTTAGTCAAAATGGGGCACAAGAATATTGCGTTTATTGGGGGGAGCCCAAGTTCCGGGAGCCGGGCGCAGCGTATAGGTGGATTCACCAGCACGTTGCTGGAGCATAGAATATCGCCTAATCCGGAATGGATAGTGGCGACGCAGGCCAGCCAAATTGATGGCGCAAAAGCGGCGGAGTCTCTTCTTCTGCGCTTCCCGCAAATTACCGCTGCCGTTTGTTATCAGGATATCGTGGCGCTTGGGGTCATGCAGGCATTACGTAAAATGGGGCGTGAACCAGGGCGCGATTTTGCGCTGGTGGGGTTCGACGACATCACCGAAGCGGCGCTGGTACAACCTGCGCTCACCACTGTGTCGGTGGCGGCAAAAGAGATTGGTCGCAAGGCTGGGGAGCTGCTTTACAGTCGCATTCAGGGAAATGACGAACCACCGAAACGTATTATTCTGCCGCCTGCGCTGGTGGTCAGAGAATCATGTGGTTTTAGCTGATCGTCATGCCTTTTACTGATATCTCTGCCTGTTTATCATTAAATTCTAATTATCGACGTTTTCGGCTGGCGGCGCAGCGTTGTGCTGGTTAATCTGAAAACGATTTACGTAAAATTAACAAAAGAGAATAGCTATGCATGATGCACAAATCCGCGTTGCCATCGCGGGAGCCGGAGGACGCATGGGGCGTCAGTTGATTCAGGCCACTCTCGGCATGGAAGGCGTACAGCTGGGCGCGGCGCTAGAGCGCGAAGGTTCCTCCTTATTAGGAAGCGATGCCGGAGAGTTAGCGGGAGCCGGGAAAACGGGCGTTACCGTACAAAGTAGCCTTGAAGCGGTGAAAGATGATTTCGATGTTTTCATCGATTTTACCCGCCCGGAAGGCACGCTGACGCATCTGGCGTTTTGCCGCCAGCACGGTAAAGGGATGGTGATTGGCACCACCGGCTTTGATGACGCGGGTAAACAGGCTATTCGTGATGCCGCGCAGGAGATTGCTATCGTTTTCGCCGCGAACTTTAGCGTCGGCGTGAACGTTATGCTTAAGCTGCTGGAGAAAGCGGCGAAAGTGATGGGCGATTACACCGATATTGAGATTATTGAAGCCCACCACCGCCATAAAGTTGATGCGCCGTCAGGCACTGCGCTGGCGATGGGCGAGGCGATTGCCGGGGCGCTGGATAAAGATCTGAAAGACTGCGCAGTCTATTCGCGTGAAGGTTACACCGGCGAGCGCGTACCGGGCACGATCGGCTTTGCCACGGTGCGGGCGGGGGATATCGTTGGTGAGCATACCGCGATGTTTGCTGATATTGGCGAGCGTATTGAGATCACGCATAAAGCGTCCAGCCGCATGACTTTTGCGAACGGTGCGGTGAGATCGGCAATTTGGCTAAAATCAAAGTCAAATGGTCTTTTTGATATGAAAGATGTGCTTGATTTACGTAATTTATAGCTTTTACTACCCTTCGTGATGTGGTTATTGTAATCATAATTATTTGATTGCATGGGGCAATATTTTATTGCCCTTTAATTTTTATCTTTTGAATGTATTTTTTCTTTTAAATGAGTGTTTGTATATGTTTTGTTGGGTTTTTATGTTACCTCAATGTAAATTTTGACCAAATGGTCCACTTTTTTCTCTCCCGCATTCTGTTTTTACACTCTTTGCCTACCGCAAGCGTTTTCCACCACAAGTTAGCTGATCTTTTTGCCTGTTAAATCGTGTGATTTATCCCAGTGGCGCAAAATAATAATAAAAATTACCCTTTTGGGTAGACTTTTACGTGGGCTATCTCTAGAATGCCGCCGTTTGCCAGAAATCCATAGGTAAGCAAATTTGCATTGATTCATGAGGTGTTAATGAATTAATATGCAAATAAAGTGAGTGAATATTCTCTGGAGGGTGTTTTGATTAAGTCAGCGCTATTGGTTCTGGAAGACGGAACCCAGTTTCACGGTCGGGCCATAGGGGCAACAGGTTCGGCGGTTGGGGAAGTCGTTTTCAATACTTCAATGACCGGTTATCAAGAAATCCTCACTGATCCTTCCTATTCCCGCCAAATCGTCACTCTTACTTATCCTCATATCGGTAATGTCGGCACCAATGAAGCCGATGCAGAATCTTCACAGGTACATGCGCAAGGCCTGGTCATCCGCGACCTGCCGCTGATTGCCAGCAACTTCCGCGATACCGAAGACCTCTCTTCTTACCTGAAGCGCCATAACATTGTGGCGATTGCTGATATCGATACTCGTAAGCTGACGCGTTTGCTGCGTGAAAAGGGCGCACAGAACGGCTGCATCATCGCGGGCGATAACCCGGATGCGGCGCTGGCACTGGAAAAGGCAAAAGCTTTCCCTGGCCTGAACGGTATGGATCTGGCGAAAGAAGTGACCACCGCGGAGCCTTATAGCTGGACGCAGGGTAGCTGGACGCTGGCGGGTGACCTGCCGGAAGCAAAATCTGCCGATGAACTGCCGTTCCACGTTGTGGCTTACGATTTCGGCGCTAAACGTAACATTCTGCGTATGTTAGCGGACCGCGGCTGCCGCCTGACGGTTGTACCGGCGAAAACCTCAGCAGAAGACGTTCTGAAGATGAATCCGGACGGTATCTTCCTGTCCAACGGCCCTGGCGACCCGGCGCCGTGCGACTACGCGATTACCGCGATTCAGAAATTCCTCGAAACCGATATTCCGGTATTTGGCATCTGCCTCGGCCATCAGCTGTTGGCGCTGGCGAGCGGTGCGAAGACCATTAAGATGAAGTTTGGCCACCACGGCGGCAACCATCCGGTAAAAGATATTGATAACAACACCGTGATGATCACCGCGCAGAACCACGGTTTTGCTGTAGATGAAGCCTCCATGCCTGCCAACCTGCGCGTGACCCACAAGTCACTGTTCGACGGCACTTTGCAGGGGATTCATCGTACCGACAAACCGGCATTCAGCTTCCAGGGGCACCCTGAAGCGAGTCCGGGGCCGCACGACGCTGCACCGCTGTTCGACCACTTTATCGAGTTAATTGAGCAATACCGTCAGTCCGCGAAATAATCAGGAGTAAAAGAGCCATGCCAAAACGTACAGACATAAAAAGTATCCTGATTCTGGGCGCGGGTCCGATTGTTATCGGTCAGGCGTGTGAGTTTGACTATTCCGGCGCACAGGCGTGTAAAGCCCTGCGTGAAGAGGGTTACCGCGTTATTCTGGTGAACTCCAACCCGGCAACCATCATGACCGACCCGGAAATGGCCGATGCCACCTACATCGAGCCGATTCACTGGGAAGTGGTACGCAAAATCATTGAGAAAGAGCGCCCGGATGCGGTGCTGCCAACCATGGGCGGTCAGACGGCGCTGAACTGTGCGCTGGAGCTGGAACGCCAGGGCGTACTGGCTGAATTCGGCGTGACCATGATTGGCGCAACGGCGGATGCCATTGATAAAGCGGAAGACCGTCGTCGCTTTGATATCGCGATGAAGAAAATTGGTCTCGACACCGCGCGCTCTGGCATCGCTCACACCATGGAAGAAGCGCTGGCGGTTGCTGCTGACGTGGGCTTCCCGTGCATCATCCGACCGAGCTTCACCATGGGCGGCACCGGCGGCGGTATCGCTTATAACCGTGAAGAGTTCGAAGAGATTTGCGAACGCGGTCTGGACCTTTCCCCAACCAACGAGCTGCTGATTGATGAATCGCTGATTGGCTGGAAAGAGTACGAGATGGAAGTGGTGCGTGATAAAAACGACAACTGCATCATCGTCTGCTCCATCGAAAACTTCGACGCGATGGGCATCCATACCGGTGACTCCATCACCGTAGCACCTGCCCAGACGCTGACCGACAAAGAATATCAAATCATGCGTAACGCCTCGATGGCGGTACTGCGTGAAATCGGCGTGGAAACCGGCGGTTCTAACGTCCAGTTTGCGGTAAACCCGAAAAACGGTCGCCTGATTGTCATCGAGATGAACCCGCGCGTATCCCGCTCCTCGGCGCTGGCGTCCAAAGCTACCGGCTTCCCGATTGCGAAAGTCGCCGCCAAGCTGGCCGTAGGTTACACCCTCGACGAACTGATGAACGACATCACCGGCGGCCGTACTCCGGCCTCGTTTGAGCCGTCCATCGACTACGTTGTGACGAAAATTCCACGCTTCAACTTCGAGAAATTCGTTGGTGCTAATGACCGTCTGACCACGCAGATGAAATCTGTTGGTGAAGTGATGGCGATTGGCCGCACCCAGCAGGAATCGCTGCAGAAAGCGCTGCGCGGTCTGGAAGTGGGCGCGACCGGCTTCGACCCGAAAGTCAGCCTGGACGACCCTGAAGCGCTGACCAAAATCCGTCGCGAACTGAAAGACGCTGGCGCTGAGCGTATCTGGTACATCGCCGATGCCTTCCGTGGCGGCCTGTCCGTCGATGGTGTGTTCAACCTGACCAACATCGACCGCTGGTTCCTGGTGCAGATTGAAGAGCTGGTGCGCCTGGAAGAAAAAGTCATTGACCTTGGCATCAACGGCCTCGACGCTGACTTCCTGCGCGTACTGAAGCGCAAAGGCTTCGCTGATGCGCGTCTGGCAAAACTGGCCGGCGTTCGCGAAGCGGAAATCCGCAAACTGCGTGACCAATATAACCTTCACCCGGTCTACAAGCGCGTGGATACCTGTGCGGCAGAATTCGCGACCGACACCGCTTATATGTACTCCACTTATGAAGATGAGTGTGAAGCGAATCCGTCCGTCGACCGCGATAAAATCATGGTGCTGGGTGGTGGTCCAAACCGTATCGGTCAGGGCATTGAGTTCGACTACTGCTGCGTACACGCTTCGCTGGCGCTGCGTGAAGACGGCTACGAGACCATCATGGTCAACTGTAACCCGGAAACCGTCTCTACTGATTACGACACTTCCGACCGCCTGTACTTCGAGCCAGTCACGCTGGAAGACGTACTGGAAATCGTGCGTATTGAGAAGCCGAAAGGCGTCATCGTACAGTACGGCGGCCAGACCCCGCTGAAGCTGGCGCGTGCGCTGGAAGCGGCAGGTGTACCGGTAATCGGCACCAGCCCGGATGCCATCGACCGCGCGGAAGACCGTGAGCGTTTCCAGCAGGCGGTTGACCGTCTGAAGCTGAAGCAACCGGCGAACGCTACCGTAACGGCTATCGAACAGGCTGTTGAGAAGGCGAAAGAGATTGGCTACCCGCTGGTGGTGCGTCCGTCGTATGTTCTCGGCGGCCGCGCGATGGAAATTGTCTACGACGAAGCCGACCTGCGTCGCTACTTCCAGACTGCGGTCAGCGTTTCTAACGATGCGCCGGTACTGCTGGACCGTTTCCTTGACGATGCGGTTGAAGTGGACGTGGACGCTATCTGCGACGGCGAAATGGTGCTGATTGGCGGCATCATGGAGCACATCGAACAAGCGGGCGTACACTCCGGTGACTCCGCATGTTCTCTGCCAGCGTACACCCTGAGCCAGGAAATTCAGGATGTGATGCGTCAGCAGGTGCAGAAACTGGCCTTCGAACTGCAGGTTCGCGGTCTGATGAACGTTCAGTTTGCGGTGAAGAATAACGAAGTTTACCTGATTGAAGTGAACCCGCGTGCGGCGCGTACCGTTCCGTTCGTCTCCAAGGCAACTGGCGTACCGCTGGCGAAAGTTGCGGCGCGCGTGATGGCCGGGAAAACACTGGCACAGCAGGGCGTAACCAAAGAAGTTATCCCGCCGTACTACTCAGTAAAAGAAGTGGTGCTGCCGTTCAACAAATTCCCGGGCGTTGACCCGCTGTTAGGGCCAGAAATGCGCTCTACCGGGGAAGTGATGGGCGTGGGCCGTACCTTCGCGGAAGCGTTCGCCAAGGCACAGCTGGGCAGCAGCTCCACCATGAAAAAACAGGGGCGTGCGCTGCTCTCTGTTCGCGAAGGCGATAAAGAGCGCGTGGTTGACCTGGCGGCGAAACTGCTGAAGTTTGGTTTTGAGCTGGATGCAACGCACGGCACGGCGATTGTGCTGGGCGAAGCGGGTATCAATCCACGTCTGGTGAATAAGGTGCATGAAGGGCGTCCGCACATTCAGGACCGTATCAAGAATGGCGAGTACACTTACATCATCAACACCACCGAAGGTCGTCAGGCGATTGAAGACTCTAAGCTGATTCGCCGTAGCGCCCTGCAGTACAAAGTGCATTATGACACTACCCTGAACGGCGGTTTCGCGACGGCGATGGCGCTGAATGCCGATGCCACTGAGAAGGTGACCTCGGTACAGGAAATGCACGCGCAGATCAAAAAGTCATAAACAAAGAGTCCGGTGATAATTGCGTTAATCGGACCTGCAATATAATCTTGAAAGGGTTTCTGTAAAGAAACCCTTTTTTTATCTCTCGTAAGGTCATTCCTGGCCAAATGCAGTTTCATAACCACATTTTCAATGTAATAAGCACGATATTGCTCACACTAATCAACATTCAAGTCGCATACTATCTTTTATATCCACAATTTTAATATGGCTTAGTTTTTATTAATTTGGACAGGCCGTAGCCAGATTTTTAATTTGTGAAATGGTGTGCTTATGTGTGAAAAATATGTTGAAAGACCGCTTTATTTGTTAATTGCTGACTGGATGATGGCTGAAGATCGTTGGATCACCGCAAAAGAAATTTCCCGCCATTTTGATATTGAACACTGCAAAGCAATTAATACGCTCTCTTATATTCTGTCGGAAGTGGGAGAAATTGTTTGTGAAGTTAAGATGATCCCTAATCAGATTGCAGGCCGGGGCTGCCAGTGCCAGCGTCTGGTAAAAGTCATCAGTATTGATTCTCACCTCTACAACCGATTGAGCCACAATTTGCAGGAAAAAAAGGTGAGTGTGGCGAAAACGCCGCGGCTGTCTGCCGTTCCCCCAACAGAGCTCAACCGTGAGCAGAAATGGCAGATGATGCTCTCCAAGAGTATGCGTCGCTAATTGTTAGTTGCCTGATGGCGGCATAAACGGTGGTTGACGCGTAGGCCGGATAAGCGTGAGCGCATCCGGCATCAATTACTGTGCTGATTTGGGTTTTACGTCCGTCGTGCCTTTCAGGCGCGGCCGGTTTTTTTCGACCCGCGTTAATGGCTGCGTCTCGTGTAGGCTTGTTTGGCAGCGGGTTGCAAGGTCCTGATACTCTTTGGTGTTCAGCCGTTTCCAGTGCAGCTCCTGATCTGTGACTTCACGCAATACGCGAGCGGGTGAGCCCACCAGCATCTGCCTTGCCTCCCCCTGAAATCCGGCTTTGACAAAGCTCATGGCGGCGACAATGCTCTCTTCACCAATCACTGCGCCGTCCATAATGACGCTGTTCATGCCGATCAGCGCATCTCTGCCCACCACGCAACCGTGCAGGATTGCGCCATGGCCGATATGCCCATTCTCATGCACGATGGTGTCAGTGTCGCAATAACCGTGCATGATGCAGCCATCCTGCAAGTTAGAACCTGCCTCCAGAATCAGGCGACCATAGTCACCGCGCAGTGAGGCATGTGGGCCGACGTAGACGCCAGCCCCCACGATCACATCACCAATCAACACAGCGCTGGGATGAACATACGCCTCTGGATGCACTACCGGAATCAGGCCTTCAAAGGCGTAATAGCTCATCTGTTATCAGCGTCCTTTCCACACCGGATCGCGTTTTTCCGCAAACGCCTGCGGTCCTTCGAGCGCATCTTCGGAGTGCAGCACTGACGGATAGTGCTTCAGCACGCCGCTGCGGATGTAGCGGTAGCCTTCTTCTACCGGCATTTCGCTGGTCGCGCGATAAATCTCTTTCAGCGCGGCGATCGCCAGTGGGGCGCTATTCACCAGCTGCTGCGCCAGTTCGCGCGCACTATCCATCAGTTCGCTCTGGCTGACAACGCGGTTGATGATACCCCAACGCAGCGCTTCTTCGGCACTCATTCGTCTGCCGGTCATCACCATTTCGTTGACGATAGCCGGTGGCAGTAGCTTCGGCAGACGGAGAACGCCGCCGCTGTCAGGCACGATCCCGAGCTTGGCTTCCGGTAGCGCGAAGCTGGCATTTTCCGCGCAGACGATAAAATCCGCCGCCAGCGCCAATTCAAAACCACCGCCAAACGCATAGCCGTTTACCGCAGCGATGACCGGTTTATCGAGGTCGAAAATTTCGGTTAAACCGGCAAAGCCGCCTGGGCCAAAATCGGCATCCGGCGCTTCACCTTCAGCTGCCGCTTTTAAGTCCCAGCCCGCAGAAAAGAATTTCTCACCGCCGCCGGTGATTATCGCTACGCGTAATTCCGGGTCATCACGAAAATTAAGAAACGCTTCACCCATGGCAAAGCTGGTTTTGGCATCAATGGCATTGGCTTTAGGCCGGTCGAGGGTAATTTCCAGAATCGGGCCGTTACGAGTCAGATGTAATGATTCACTCATAGTTCATCTCCAGATAAATAGATTTCCCGGCAGGAGGAATTCCTACCGGGAGGGTTATTTCAGATTTTTTTTGATTATTTTTCCTGAACAATTGCGCGGCAGGTCGGTTCTTATCTCCATAAACGAGGGAACCTTGAATTTCGCCATATTGTTTTCGCAGAAGCTGAAGAACTCGGCTTCGCTTAATGTTTCACCTTCATTAAGGACGATAAACGCTTTAATGGCTTCATCACGGATTGAATCTTTAATACCGACAACCACAATGTCCTGAATTTTCGGATGCGCAGAAATAATATTTTCCAGCTCGACGCAGGAGACATTTTCTCCGCCGCGTTTAATCATGTTGCAGCGTCTGTCGACGAAATAAAAATAGCCATCCGCATCCTGATAGCCCGAATCTCCGGTATGTAACCAGCCTTCAGGTTCCAGCGCTTTGGCGGTAGCCTCCGGCTGGGCATAGTACTCTTTGAAGATTGTTTTGCCCGGCACGCCTTTAATACAGATTTCGCCAATTTCTCCGGCGGGCAGGGGACGGTTGTGATCGTCACGGATTTCGGCTTCATAGCTAAATCCCACGCGGCCAATGGAGGGCCAGCGTCGTTTGTCACCGGGACGGTCGCCGATAATACCGACGATGGTTTCAGTCATACCGTAGGAGGTCAGCAGCCTGACGCCAAAGCGTTCGGTAAAGGCGTCTTTTTCCTGTGCGGATAAATTGAGATAGAACATTACCTCGCGCAGGTGATGCTGTCTGTCGGTTGGCGCGGCAGGTTGTACCATCAGCGTTCTGATCATCATCGGAATGCATTCGGTAACCGTCGCCTTATATCTATGCACCTGATTCCAGAACGCCCTGGCACTGTACTTCTCTAGCAGCACAAAGGTGCTGCCAGCGGAGAATGCGGGCATTGTGGCGGTACACTGACAGTCGATATGAAAAGCGGGCATCACCGTCATGTAGACGTCATCATCGCGCAGAGCGATTTGCCAGGAAGTGTAGTAGCCTGCAAAACGCAGGTTGTAGTGGGTAATCACCACCCCTTTAGGCCGTGAAGTGGTGCCTGAGGTAAACAGAATTTCCGCCGTATCGTCAGTGGATAACGCGGGCGTATAACACAGCGTAGTCGACTGGCGGGATTGCAGTTGGGTAAAGTGGCTCACGCCGTCGTCAACCGGAAGCTGTTCGCCAATCAGACAGATATGATTAAGCGGTGTGGTATTTTCCAGCCGTATCTGGCGGTACATAGGATAAAACTGGGCGCTGGTGACCAGCAGGCTTACCTGGCTGTTTTGCAGGATCCAGGCACTTTCTTCGCCCAGTAAGCGGGCATTAATCGGTACCATAATGGCGCCAATTTTTGCCAGCCCAAACCAGCAAAAAATGAATTCCGGACAGTTATCCAGATGCAATGCGACCTTATCGCCCTTGCGGATCCCTAAGGAATGGAACAGGTTTGCCGTGCGGTTAATCTCTTCATTGAGCGAGGCATAGCTAAACTGCCGAACGACTCCTTCGCAGGATTCGAAAATTAACGCCGTTTTATCTCCGTACACCCCGGCCAGGTCGTCCCACATCTGACGTAAGTTTTGTCCGCCAACGATATCCATATTGCTTTATCCACTGAAATCAGGCGTGAGCGCTAACCCACTCGCGGGTCAGCGCGTCGCGTTTATTCCTCAACTCTGGCCAGGCCTTTGCCGACCAGCTCATTTATGTCTGCTTCGCTATAACCAATGTTTTTCAGAATGGCGGCAGTATCCATGCCATGTGACGGCATGCCACGCCAGATTTTCCCCGGGTTGTTTTTAAATTTCGGCATGATGTTTGGCCCTTTGCAGGTGCGGCCATCCATTGTTTGCCACTGAGTAATGGATTCACGAGCAACGTACTGAGGGTTGCCTTCCAGTTCCGGAATGGTCAGCACCTTCGCGCAGGCGATATTCAGCTCAGCAAAACGCGCCTGGACTTCGGCGATGGTGTGTGTTGCCAGCCACGCGTCCAGTTTCTCTTCCACGAGCGGGCCGTAAGGGCATTCCACGCGATGGATAAGCTGGGTGCCTTCCGGTACTTCCGGTGTGCCAAGAATGTGGGCGAGGCCAATATCTTTGAAGCACTCGTTGATTTGCGTGATGCCGACCAGCTCCATGACGATATAGCCATCGGCGCATTTATACAGGCCGCAGCCAGCGTAATACGGGTCTTTGCCTTTGGTCATGCGTGGGCAAATTTCGCCGCCGTTGAAGTAATCCATCATGAAATACTGACCCATGCGCAGCATCACCTCGTACATGGCGATATCGATGCTTTCACCTTTACCCGTTTCGCGGACTTTGTGCAGAGCCGCCAGCGCCGCTGTCGTCGCGGTCATCCCGGAGAAGTAATCGGCGGTGTACGGAAAGGCTGGCATTGGCTGATCCACGTCACCGTTTTGGATCAGATAGCCACTGAACGCCTGTGCGATGGTGTTATACGCCGGAAGATTGGTGTACTCCTCGGTACCAAACTGGCCGAAGCCGGAAAGGTGGGCGATAACCAGTTTCGGGTTATGTTCCCACAGCACTTCATCGGTAATACCGCGGCGGGCAAAGGCCGGGCCTTTACTGGCTTCAATGAAAATATCGGTGGTTTCCATCAGCTTCAGAAACGCTTCCCGGCCTTCATCTTTGAAAATATTCAGCGACAGGGCATGCAGATTACGGCGTGAGAGCTGCGGATAGTTAGGTTGCACGCGGATGGTATCGGCCCATGCGACGTTTTCAATCCAGATAACCTCAGCACCCCATTCGGCGAACATCTGTCCGGCGAACGGACCGGCAATTTCGATCCCTGAAAAGACAACGCGTACCCCGGAAAGCGGGCCGAAGGATGGCATTGGTAAATGATTCATCATTTTTCTCCTGGCATTTTTTTGTAGGCCCGGTAAGCGCAGCGCCACCGGGCATATTGCCGGATGGTGGCGTAAACGCCTTATCCGGCCTACGAAACGAACGAATCAACGGTATTGCTTCAATACCGCACGACCCAACGTCAGGATCTGCATTTCGTCAGAACCACCAGAAACACGGTCAACGCGCAGGTCACGCCAGAAGCGCGTGATGCGATGGTTACCCGCGATACCCACGCCACCCAGCACCTGCATGGCGGTGTCTACCACCTCAAATGCCGCGTTGGCGCAGAAGTATTTGCACATGGCCGCGTCGCCCGAGGTAATAGTGCCGTTATCCGCTTTCCATGCGGCTTCCAGCAGCATGTTTTTCATGGAGTTCAGTTTGATCGCCATGTGCGCGAACTTCTCCTGAATCAGCTGGAAACGGCCGATCGTTTCGCCAAACTGTACGCGTTGGTTGGCATAACGCGCTGCGTCTTCAAAAGCGCACATTGCCGTACCGTAGTTGGTCAGTGCGACGAGGAAGCGTTCATGGTCAAACTCTTCTTTCACGCGGTTGAAGCCATTACCTTCCCGACCGAACATGTCTTTCTCGTCCAGTTCAACGTCATCAAAGGTGATTTCACAGCAGCTATCCATGCGCAGACCGAGTTTCTCCAGTTTGTTGACCTTGATACCCGCCTTGCTCATGTCAACAAACCACTCGGTATAAACAGGTTTATCCGGCGATGCACCATCTCTCGCCATCACTACGATGTACGGGGTATAGGCGCTACTGGTGATAAAGCACTTACTGCCATTAAGATAAACCTTACCATTTTTACGTGTATAAGTGGTTTTCAGACTGCCAACATCCGATCCCGCTCCCGGTTCTGTGATCGCCGAGTTCCACATCTGCTTACCGGTCCCCTGGAACGCCATGATTTTATCAATTTGCTCTTGGGTACCTTCACGCAGAAAAGTGTTAAAACCGCCAGGTAATTGGTACAACACGTAAGTCGGTGCGCCAAGACGTCCGAGTTCCATCCAGACGGCGGCAACGGTGACAAAACCGGCTTCCAGCCCGCCGTGTTCTTCCGGGATCAACAGGCTATCGATGCCCATATCCGCCAGTGCTTTTACAAAACGCTCAGGGTAGACGCTGTCGCGATCGCACTCGGCAAAATAAGCTTCCCAGTTCTCACTGGCCATCAGTTCACGAATACCGGCGACAAACAGTTCCTGCTCGTCATTTAAGTTGAAATCCATCTTTCAGCCTCTTGATCAATTGGGTTAATAAGAATTACTTGTCTTTCCAGTGCACTTTGGCGTCTTTAATAAAGGACAGCGTCACCATGATGTTGACGAAGAACAGCGGACATCCTCCGGCGATAATTGCGGTCTGAATGGGCTTCAGCCCACCCAGCGCCAGCAGAACGATGCCGATGACGCCGACCAGAACGGACCAACCGATACGCACCAACAGCGGCGGTTCTTCACCATCGCGAACTTCGCGACAGGTGGACATCGCCAGGGTGTAGGAGCAGGCGTTAATTAGCGTGACGGTTGCAATAAAGCAGAGGATAAAGAAGCCCCACATGGTGGCGGTGCTGAATGGCAAGGCGGCCCAGGTTTCGATAATGGCGCGCGCCACGCCGTGTTGTTCAATCAGCTGCGGGATGTTGAGAATGTTTTTATCCATCAGCAGCAGCGTGTTGCTGCCAAGGACTGTCCACAGGATCCAGGTGGAAGCGGTCAGGCCCAGCACCATCCCAAAGCACAGTTCACGTACGGTACGACCTCGAGAAATACGCGCCAGGAAGATACTCATCTGGATGGCGTAAATGACCCACCACGCCCAGTAGAAAACAGTCCAGCCCTGCGGGAATCCGCCTTTGCCGATGGCATCGGTATAGAACAACATGCGCGGCAGATACATCAGCAGCATGCCGACCGAGTCGGTGAAGTAGTTCATGATGAAGCTGGCGCCGCTGACGATAAACACCCAGCCCAGCATCAGGAAGCTCAGGTAGCTACGCACGTCGCTGGCGATTCTGACTCCTTTTTGCAGGCCACAGGCTACGCAAATGGCGTTCAGAATGATCCAGCAGGTAATGATGATGGCATCTAATTGCAGCGTATGCGGAATACCGAACAGCCATTGCATACACTCAGTTACCAGCGGCGTCGCCAGACCGAGGCTGGTACCCATCGCGAAGATCAGTGCCACCAGGTAGAAGTTATCAACGATGGTGCCGAACAGCCCTTTCGCATGCTTTTCGCCCACTAACGGTACCAGCGTGGAGCTGGGACGGATGACGTCCATCTTGCGCACAAAGAAGAAATAGGCGAAGGCCACAGAAAGGAAGCTGTAGGTTGCCCACGGCAACGGCCCCCAGTGGAACAGGCTGTACGCCAGACCGATCTCTTTCGCACCCGTGGAATTGGGCTCCAAAGCGAACGGCGGGGTAGAGATATAGTAGTAGATCTCGATGGAACCCCAGAACAGCACCGCGGCGGATGTACAGGAGGCGAACATCATAAAAATCCAGCTGGCGGTACTAAACTCGGGTTTTTCGTCGCCTAATTTCTTTTTGGCATACGGGCCAAAGACTAACCAGAACCAGCCGAAGAGCATGACGACCATATACCATTCGAATGCCCAACCCCAGACGTTGGTGACATAACTGAATACCGCATTAATAACGACGTTAGCGGCATCAAGATCTCTTACTGTTAGCCAACAAAGTATCCCAACAATTATTAATGGCGGAAAAAAAACCTTCGGTTCAATTCCCGACTTTCTCTTTTCATTTTTCATAAGTGAATTCCAGTGTGAAAACGAAATTTATTTAGCGTGCCCGTATGTGATCGTTTGTTTATTTATTATTAATGATTTGTTGATGACTTTTTAACCTCTGGGGCGCCTCAGTGAGTAACTCATAATGGGTATTCATTTCCGGCTATTCTGTTATGTGCGTCACACTTTTTTATGCTGGTTATTTTGTCTGGAAATCTGGATAATTTCCTTATTAATCAAAATCTTGATATTGGTTTTTTAACTTTTTTAAGTGACTGGCGTTCAATATTGTTGAACCAGCAGACAATATTGAAAATTTTCATATTTGACGTGATTCTTTCAATATTGGTGAGGCATGTAACACTATTGAAAGTTACGAATTTCAATGTGTGACATTTTCAATATTGGTGATTAAGGTTTTATTTCCGAATTAAAGAGCGTGATATCTGTATTTAACACCGCCGATATAAATACGTTTCCTTCATGATTTCTGGAGATGCAATGAAGATAATTACTTGCTACAAATGCGTACCTGATGAGCAGGATATTGCGATTAATAATGCTGATGGAACACTCGATTTCAGCAAAGCAGATGGCAAAATCAGCCAATATGATCTGAATGCGATCGAAGCGGCTTGCCAGTTAAAACAGCAGGTGGGAGAGGCTCAGGTTGTGGCCATGAGCGTCGGAGGCAAAGCGCTGACCAATGCAAAAGGGCGCAAAGATGTGCTTTCCCGTGGCCCTGATGAACTGATTGTTGTCATTGACGATCAATTTGAACAGGCGCTGCCGCAACAAACTGCCACTGCGCTGGCTGCCGCCGTGCAAAAATCCGGTTTTGATCTGCTTATTTGCGGCGACGGTTCTTCCGATCTTTATGCTCAGCAGGTTGGTCTGCTGGTGGGCGAAATGCTGGACGTGCCGGCGATAAACGGCGTGAGCAAAATCCTCTCTCTTACCGACAGCACTCTGACGGTAGAGCGTGAACTGGAAGATGAAGTTGAAACCCTGAGTATCCCGCTTCCGGCGGTTATCGCGGTCTCTACTGACATCAACACCCCTCAAATCCCTTCCATGAAAGCCATTCTTGGTGCGGCGAAAAAACCGGTTCAGGTTTGGTCACCTGCAGACATTGGGCTGAACAGCGTGCAGGCGTATTCCGCACAACAGGTTGCTGCGCCGAAACAGCGCGAGCGTCAGCGCGTTGTCATTGAAGGTGACGGTGAAGAACAGATTGCCGCGTTTGTCGAGAATCTTCGCAAAATCATTTAATTATCAGGGGATGTTATGAACAAATTTTCCAGTATCTGGGTATTCAGCGATACCCCTTCTCGTCTGCCGGAACTGATGAATGGTGCGCAGGCTTTAGGTGAAAAAGTTAACACGTTTGTGCTCAGCGATGCGGACAGCGCAACGGCATGTCATTTAGGCGCGGATCATGTCTGGCTGCTCAGCGGCAAACCAGAAGACCGTATGGTTGAAGACTACGCCGATGTGATGGCTCAGACCATTCGTCAGCACAGCGAGGGCGGCGCGGTGCTGCTGCCGAATACACGTCGGGGCAAGCTGTTAGCGGCAAAGCTGGGCTTTCGCTTGTCGGCTGCAGTCTCAAATGACGCCAGCGCAGTCGCGGTGCAGGATGGAATAGCGGCGGTCAAACATATGGTCTACGGTGGCCTGGCGATGGGAGCAGAAACAATCGCTTCACCGTTTGCCGTGATCACTCTCAGTAGCGGAACGTTTGACGCGCAGCAACCGGATACCACCCGCAGCGGCGAGATGCATACCGTACAGTGGCAGGCTCCGGCCATTGTCGTGACCCGTACGGCAACTCAGGCGCGTCAGAGCAACAGCGTCGATCTCGACAAAGCCCGTCTGGTGGTCAGCGTGGGACGCGGTATTGGTAGCAAAGAAAATATCTCGCTGGCAGAAGCGCTGTGCCAGACGATTGGCGCTGAGTTGGCCTGTTCCCGTCCGGTGGCGGAAAACGAGAAGTGGATGGAGCATGAACGCTACGTCGGCATCTCCAACCTGATGCTTAAGCCTGAACTGTATCTGGCCGTGGGGATCTCCGGGCAGATCCAACATATGGTCGGCGCCAACGGCGCACAGACGATTTTCGCCATCAACAAAGACAAAAATGCGCCGATTTTCCAGTATGCAGATTATGGCATCGTTGGCGATGCGCTGAAGATCCTGCCTGCGCTGACGGCTGCCTTAGCGCGTTAAACCATTCGGGCAGGATGCGAAGGTATCCTGCCGCTGACAGGAGTACGTATGTCCGAAGATATCTTTGATGCCATCATAGTGGGTGCAGGTCTGGCTGGTTCGGTTGCGGCGCTGGTGCTGGCTCGGGAAGGTGCACAGGTGCTGGTTATCGAGCGCGGCAATTCTGCTGGCGCGAAGAATGTCACCGGTGGGCGCATGTATGCGCATAGCCTGGAGCGCATCATTCCCGGTTTTGCTGAGCAGGCCCCCATTGAACGCATAATCACCCACGAAAAGCTCGCCTTTATGACCGACAAAGGGGCGATGACCATCGACTATTGCAATGGTGAAGAGGCCGCATCGTCGCAGGTTTCTTATTCCGTCTTACGTAGCAAATTTGACGCCTGGCTGATGGAGCAGGCCGAGGAGGCGGGCGCCCAGCTTATCACCGGTATTCGTGTGGATAACGTTGTGCAGCGCGAGGGTAAAGTCGTGGGCGTGGAAGCCGACGGCGATATTCTGGAAGCCAAAGTGGTGATCCTCGCCGACGGGGTGAATTCTCTGCTGGCTGAAAAGCTGGGTATGGCAAAGCGCGTCGAGGCATCGCATGTTGCCGTCGGCGTAAAAGAGCTGATCGAACTGCCAAAATCGGTAATTGAAGATCGTTTCCAGTTACAGGGGAACGAAGGTGCAGCCTGCCTGTTTGCCGGATCGCCAACCGATGGGTTGATGGGCGGTGGCTTTCTCTATACGAATGAAACAACCCTTTCTCTGGGGCTGGTCTGCGGCCTTCATCACCTGAAAGACGCGAAAAAATCGGTCCCGCAAATGCTGGAAGATTTCAAACAGCATCCGGCGGTTGCCCCACTGATCGCCGGTGGCAAGCTGGTGGAATATGCCGCGCACGTCGTACCTGAAGCCGGTATGAATATGCAGCCTGAACTGGTGGGGGACGGTGTGCTGATTGCCGGTGACGCTGCCGGAATGTGTATGAACCTCGGCTTTACCATTCGCGGTATGGATCTCGCCATTTCCGCAGGCGAAGCGGCGGCGAAAACGGTGCTTTCAGCGATGAAGCGTGACGACTTTAGCAAGCAGTCGCTGGGTGAATACCGTCAGCATCTGGACGATGGCCCGATGCGCGATATGCGTATGTACCAGAAGCTTCCTGCTTTTCTTGATAACCCGCGCATGTTTACCGCCTATCCCGAAATGGCGGTCAGTATCGCACGCGACCTGTTCACCGTAGATGGTTCCGCCCCAGTGCCAATGCGTAAAAAAATCCTGCGCCATGCGAAGAAAGTGGGCTTCATCAACCTGATGAAAGATGGCCTGAAAGGAGTGACCGTATTATGACATCTCCCGTCAATGTGGACGTCAAACTGGGCGTCAATAAGTTCAATGTCGATGAAGACAGCCCGCATATCATTCTCAAAACCGATCCTGATAAACAGGCGCTGGCAGTGCTGATTAAGGCCTGTCCAGCAGGGCTGTATAAAAAACAGGACGACGGCAGCGTACGGTTTGATTACGCCGGATGCCTGGAGTGCGGAACGTGCCGCATTCTCGGGCTCGATACAGCGCTGGAAAAGTGGGAATACCCGCGTGGGACATTTGGCGTGGAGTTTCGCTACGGTTAATAAGTACGAGGTTGTGCACCCGTAGGCCGGATAAGACGCGCTAGCGTCGCCATCCGGCAATCATGTGACGCCAGTGCCGGATGGGGGCGTAAACGCCTTATCCGGCCTATAGATGATGCTTTGCCCGTGTTGAAACAGGAAGTCGCTATGCAGCAGCCCAGGAACTTTGATGACATCAAATTTACCTCTATTCACCGCCGGATAATGCTGTGGGGAAGCGGTGGGCCATTTCTGGATGGTTATGTGCTGGTGATGATTGGCGTAGCGCTGGAACAGCTCACGCCAGCATTGAAACTGGACGCACAGTGGATTGGTCTGCTGGGTGCCGGCACGCTCGCCGGTCTGTTTGTGGGGACGTCGCTGTTTGGCTACATTTCCGATAAGGTCGGGCGGCGCAAAATGTTCATCATCGATATTATCGCCATTGGCGTGATATCGGCAGCAACCATGTTTGTTTCCTCGCCCGTTGAGCTGTTGGTGATGCGTGTGCTGATCGGCATTGTGATTGGTGCCGATTATCCGATTGCTACCTCGATGATTACCGAGTTCTCCAATACCCGCCAGCGCGCTTTCTCCATCGGTTTTATCGCCTCGATGTGGTATGTCGGCGCCACCTGTGCCGATCTGGTCGGTTACTGGCTGTATGATGTTGAGGGAGGATGGCGCTGGATGCTGGGCAGCGCGGTGATCCCCTGTATTTTGATCCTGATTGGGCGCTTCGATCTTCCTGAATCGCCGCGCTGGCTGCTGCGTAAAGGTCGGGTGAAAGAGTGTGAAGCGATGATGATCAAACTGTTCGGCGAACCGGTGGTGTTCGACGAAGAGGCGCCGCAGGAGACGCGTTTTCTCCAGCTGTTTAACCGCCGTCATTTCCCGTTTGTCCTGTTTGTTGCCGCTATCTGGACCTGTCAGGTGATCCCGATGTTCGCCATTTATACCTTTGGTCCGCAGATTGTTGGACTATTGGGGCTTGGTGCCGGGAAAAGCGCCGCGTTGGGCAATGTGGTGATAAGCCTGTGCTTTATGCTGGGGTGCATTCCGCCCATGTTCTGGCTCAATAGCGCGGGTCGCCGACCGCTGTTGATTGGCAGTTTTATTATGATGACGCTGGCGCTGGCTGTACTGGGGTTAATTCCTGATATGGGGGCGTGGCTGGTGGTGCTGGCATTTGCCGTGTACGCGTTTTTCTCGGGGGGACCGGGAAACCTGCAGTGGCTATACCCAAACGAACTGTTCCCTACCGACATTCGCGCGTCTGCCGTCGGGGTGATTATGTCCTTAAGCCGCATCGGTACTATTGTTTCAACCTGGGCGCTGCCGGTATTCATCACCAAATACGGTATCAGCAATGTCATGCTGATGGGCGCAGGAATTTCGCTGATTGGCCTGCTTGTGTCCATCGCTTTCGCCCCAGAAACGCGAGGTCTGACGCTGGCGCAAACCAGTCAAATGACGATTCGCAGTAAGCCCGTGACCAGGGCGGGCTATTAGGAGTGTTCTGTATTTTCCCTGCAACTCAGTCAGTTAGCCTACAGTTAACTGGGTATATCACTGAAAACAACTGAAAAGCAGGGAGAACACCATGCAAAAACATATCCTGATCACCTCAATTTTTACCGCAGCAGCACTGTTTACCGTGGTCGGTTGTTCCTCAAACCAGGCGGTTAAAACCACCGATGGCAAAACAATCGTCACTGACGGCAAACCGCAGGTTGATGATGATACTGGTCTGGTGTCGTACAAAAATGCTCAGACGGGTAAGACGGAACAGATTAACCGCGATCAGGTTAAGGATATGAGCGAACTGGACAACTAGTTCAGTTTTCTCCATTCAGCCACTCAATAATATTGACTGTTAGCCTGTGGATTAAGTGACTAAACTCACTGTTATTACAATAATGCAGTGACACAGGCTAATCATGATTCTCATCATTTATGCGCATCCCTATCCGCAGCATTCGCATGCGAATAAGCGGATGCTTGAACAGGCAAGGACGCTGGAGGGCGTGGAGATACGCTCGCTCTACCAGCTCTACCCCGACTTCAATATCGATATTGCCGCTGAACAGGATGCGCTGGCGCGCGCTGATTTGATCATCTGGCAGCATCCGATGCAGTGGTACAGCACACCTCCATTACTCAAGCTGTGGATGGATAAAGTCCTTTCGCACGGCTGGGCGTATGGCCATGGCGGTACTGCGCTGCACGGTAAACAACTGCTGTGGGCGGTGACGACCGGCGGCGGTGAAAATCACTTCGATATTGGCTCCCATCCCGGATTTGATGTGCTTTCTCAGCCTTTACAGGCAACAGCGCTCTATTGCGGCCTCAAATGGCTGCCGCCGTTTGCGATGCACTGTACGTTTATCTGTGATGATGAAACGCTGCAAGCGCAGGCGCGTCACTACAAACAGCGTCTGATGGAATGGCAGGAGGCACACCATGGATAGCCATACGCTGATACAGGCGCTGATTTATCTCGGATCGGCGGCGCTGATTGTACCCATCGCCGTACGGCTGGGATTAGGGTCGGTACTGGGGTATCTCATCGCCGGATGCATTATCGGACCCTGGGGTCTGAGGCTGGTGACGGACGCCGAATCCATCCTGCATTTTGCGGAGATCGGTGTGGTACTGATGCTGTTTGTCATCGGTCTGGAGCTGGATCCGCAACGTTTGTGGAAATTGCGGGCATCGGTGTTCGGCGGCGGTGCGCTACAGATGGTGGTTTGCGGCGGCTTAATTGGTTTGTTCTGTATGTTCCTTGGCCTGCGCTGGCAGGTAGCGGAACTGATCGGCATGACGCTGGCGCTTTCCTCAACGGCTATCGCTATGCAGGCAATGAATGAACGCAACCTGATGGTTTCGCAAATGGGCCGCAGCGCGTTTGCCGTGCTGCTGTTCCAGGATATCGCTGCTATTCCATTGGTGGCGATGATCCCGTTACTGGCGGCGAGCGGCGCATCGACTACGCTTGGGGCGTTTGCATTGTCTGCCCTGAAGGTAGCCGGCGCACTGGTATTGGTGGTGGTATTGGGGCGTTATGTCACACGTCCGGCCTTGCGTTTTGTTGCGCGTTCGGGCCTGCGGGAAGTATTCAGTGCCGTTGCGCTGTTCCTCGTGTTTGGCTTCGGTCTGCTCCTGGAAGAGGTTGGCCTGTCGATGGCGATGGGGGCCTTTCTGGCCGGGGTGCTGCTGGCAAGCTCTGAGTATCGCCACGCGCTGGAAAGCGACATTGAGCCATTTAAAGGATTGCTGCTGGGACTGTTTTTCATTGGCGTGGGGATGTCTATCGACTTTGGTACGCTGATTGATAATCCCTTGCGCATTATCATTTTGCTGGTCGGTTTCCTGGTTATCAAAACCGTCATGCTGTGGTTGATAGCAAAACCGTTGCAGGTGCCGAACAAGCAGCGTCGCTGGTTTGCCGTATTGTTAGGGCAGGGCAGTGAGTTTGCCTTTGTGGTGTTTGGTGCGGCGCAAATGGCAAATGTGCTCGATCCTGACTGGGCGAAATCGCTGACACTGGCGGTGGCGTTGTCGATGGCGGCTACGCCGATTTTGCTGGTGATTTTGACGCGTCTGGAAAAATCGGCGACTTCGGAAGAGCGGGAAGCCGATGAAATCGATGAGGAGCAACCGCGGGTGATCATCGCTGGATTTGGGCGATTTGGCCAGATAACCGGTCGTCTGTTGTTGTCGAGTGGGGTCAAAATGGTGGTTCTTGATCATGACCCGGACCATATCGAAACGCTGCGTAAATTCGGGATGAAGGTTTTCTATGGCGATGCGACCCGGATGGATCTGCTGGAGTCTGCCGGGGCGGCGAAAGCTGAAGTCATTATTAATGCCATTGACGATCCGCAAACCAGCCTGCAGTTAACCGAAATGGTGAAAGAGCATTTCCCGCATCTGCAAATTATTGCTCGTGCGCGCGATGTGGATCATTACATCCGCCTGCGCCAGGCGGGCGTGGATATGCCGGAACGCGAAACCTTTGAAGGTGCACTGAAGACCGGACGTCTGGCGTTGGAGGGGCTCGGGCTTGGGCGCTATGAGGCACGTGAGCGGGCCGACGTATTCCGCCGATTCAATACCATGATGGTAGAGGAGATGGTGAAAGGGGAAAATGACGCGACTTCCCGCGCGGCCGTTTATAAACGCACCAGCGCAATGCTGAGTGAAATTATTGCGGAAGATCGTCAGCACTTATCGTTAATTCAACGCCATGGCTGGCAAGGCACGGATGAAGGTAAGCATACGGGCGACGTCGCCGATGAGCCGGAAGTGAAACCGTCAGCATAGGGTAAAAAATGTGATGTTCTGCAAACTTTACTGCTAATTGGCTGTTTTTGAACTACTGTAATGCTGGCGTACCACCTTAAATAGGTCGGTTCGCCAGCAGAACGGAAAATTTTCCTGTTCATCCTCTTTCCGCCAGTCGACGAAAGATTGCGCTTTCCGTATAGTGGCGACAATTTTTTTGTATCCGGGAAATATTCAATGATCAGTCTGATTGCGGCGTTAGCGGTAGATCGCGTCATCGGTATGGAGAACGCCATGCCGTGGAACCTCCCTGCCGATCTCGCCTGGTTTAAACGTAATACCTTAAACAAGCCGGTTGTCATGGGACGCCACACCTGGGAATCCATCGGGCGACCGTTACCTGGGCGTAAAAATATCGTCATCAGCAGCAAGCCTGGCACTGACGATCGTGTGCAGTGGGTGAAGTCTGTTGATGAAGCCATTGCGGCCTGCGGTGATGAACCAGAGATTATGGTGATTGGCGGTGGGCGCGTGTATGAGCAGTTCCTGCCAAAAGCGCAGAAGCTGTATCTGACGCACATTGATGCTGAAGTCGAAGGGGATACGCATTTCCCGGACTACGAACCGGATGACTGGGAGTCGGTGTTCAGTGAATTCCACGATGCCGACGCGCAAAACTCTCACAGCTACTGCTTCGAGATTCTGGAGCGTCGTTAATCCTGTAAGTGCCGGATGGCAGCGAAAAGTCTTATCCGGCCTACTCTTGTGCCAGATGTAGGCCTGATAAGCGTAGCGCCATCAGGCATAAATCTCTCAGGCGTTGACCGCTTCGCCAGGATCCAGATTCAGATGGCGATTTGATGGCTGCACAAAGTACTGTTTGTCTTCCCAGCGCAGACAGGTGAGATCGCCTCCCCAGCAACACCCCGTATCCAGCGCGTAAATACCTTCTGGTGTGCCTTTGCCTTCCAGCGATGCCCAGTGCCCGAATGCAATGCTGTACGCTTCACTGACAGGTCCAGGAATGGCAAACCACGGCTTCAGCGGGGCAGGTGCGTCTTCTGGTGACTCTTTGCTATACATATCCAGTTGACCGTTGGGGAAGCAGTAACGCATGCGGGTAAAGGCGTTGGTAATAAAACGCAGGCGTGCCAGCCCCGTTAGTTCCGGGGTCCAGTTATTGGGCATGTCGCCGTACATTGCATCAAGGAAGAAGGGATATGAGTCGCTCGACAACACGGCTTCAACATCGCGAGCACAGTCTTTTGCCGTCTGCAGGTCCCACTGTGGGGTGATACCGGCATGCGCCATCACCAGCTTCTTCTCTTCGTCTACCTGCAACAGCGGTTGACGGCGGAGCCAGTTAAGTAATTCGTCGGCATCCGGTGCTTCGAGCAGCGATGTGACCCTGTCTTTAGGTTTATTACGACTGATACCAGCAAATACGGCCAGCAGGTGTAAATCGTGATTACCCAATACTAACCGCACGCTGTCGCCCAGTGATTTCACGTAGCGCAAAACGTCCAGCGAGCCCGGCCCACGAGCGACCAGATCGCCGGTGAGCCATAGGGTATCTTTTTTGGAATTAAAGTCTACCTGATGCAGCAAGGCTACCAGTTCATCGTAACAACCGTGAACGTCGCCAATAAGGTATGTCGCCATAGTTATTGTTTTAATGAATGAGTGTTGGAACGGCGAGTCGGAATACGGGAATGTCGATGGTAAAGGCGATGCCTTGTTCATCGATCATTTCGTAGTGACCCTGCATGGTGCCCAGCGGCGTTTCAATCACCGCACCGCTGGTATACTGGTACTCTTCGCCGGGTTCGATATGGGGCTGGACGCCAACCACGCCTTCACCCTGGACTTCTGTTTCGCGGCCATGACCATTAGTGATTAACCAATAACGCCCCAACAGCTGCACAGGCGCTCGCCCCAAATTGCGGATAGTTACGGTGTAAGCAAAAACGTAACGTTCATCATCAGGTGAGGATTGCGCCTCAATGTAGACGCTTTGTACCTGAATGCACACTCGGGGCGAATTGATCATGTTTAACTCTCCTTCGATGGCGCGTTTTCTGACAGATAGTTAGCCATCCGGCAGTATTGCGCGACAGAGATATTTTCCGCTCGCATCGCCGGATCAACGCCCAGCTCTGTCAGTACTTCAACGCTAAATAGGTTGCCGAGACTGTTACGTACCGTTTTACGGCGCTGATTAAACGCTTCGGTGGTAATACGGCTCAGCACACGAACATCTTTAACCGGGTACGGCATCGTCGCGTGAGGGACCAGACGCACAACAGCTGAATCAACTTTAGGCGCTGGCGTAAATGCGGAAGGCGGTACTTCAAGTACCGGGATCACATTGCAGTAATACTGCGCCATGACGCTTAATCGACCATACGCTTTACTGTTTGGCCCTGCAACCAGACGATTGACCACCTCTTTTTGCAACATGAAATGCATGTCGGCAATGGCATCAGTATAGGAAAAAAGATGGAACATGAGTGGCGTGGAGATGTTGTACGGCAGGTTGCCGAATACACGCAGCGGCTGTCCCATCGTTTGTGCCAGTTCGCCGAAGTTCATGGTCATAGCATCTTGCTGATAAATCGTCAGCTTAGGCCCTAAAAACGGGTGTGTCTGTAAGCGTGCTGCCAGATCGCGGTCTAGTTCAATGACCGTGAGCTTGTCCAGACGTTCGCCTACTGGTTCGGTCAATGCCGCCAGGCCTGGGCCGATTTCGACCATAGCCTGACCTTTCTGCGGGTTGATAGCAGAGACAATACTTTCGATCACAAACTGATCGTTGAGGAAGTTCTGCCCGAAACGTTTACGGGCTAAATGGCCCTGATGGACTCGATTATTCATTGGTATTAACAATCATTTTGATGGCGAGATTAAGCGCCGTAATAAAACTGCCGACATCTGCTTGTCCATGGCCCGCGAGTTCAAGTGCGGTGCCGTGATCGACGGATGTGCGAATAAAGGGCAGGCCCAGCGTGATATTCACACCGCGACCAAATCCCTGGTATTTTAGCACGGGGAGACCCTGATCGTGGTACATTGCCAGCACGGCATCCGCGTGGTCGAGATATTTGGGCTGAAAAAGCGTATCTGCGGGCAGCGGGCCGTTTAATTTCATCCCCTGCGCACGCAGTTCATCGAGTACCGGAATGAGGGTGTCTATCTCTTCCGTTCCCATATGACCGCCTTCACCAGCATGCGGGTTAAGACCGCACACCAGAATATGTGGATCGGCAATGCCGAACTTAGTGCGTAAATCATGATGCAAAATGCCGATCACTTCCTGAAGCAGGGCGGGCGTAATGGCGTCGGCAACGGCTCTGAGCGGCAAATGCGTGGTTGCCAGGGCAACGCGCAGCTCTTCGGTCGCCAGCATCATAACAACTTTCTTTGCCTGTGAGCGCTCTTCAAAAAACTCGGTATGCCCGGTAAACGGAACGCCTGCGTCATTGATTACGCCCTTGTGAACCGGACCGGTGATCAACGCCGCAAACTCACCTTGCAGACAACCATCGCAGGCGCGAGCCAGCGTATCCACTACATATTGCCCGTTTTCTACCGCCAACTGACCCGCGACAGCAGGTGCCCGCAGCGCAACCGGTAACAGCGTCAATGTGCCTGCTGATTGCGGTCTGGCTGGGGTATCTGGAGAGTAAGGGAGGAGTGAAAGCGGTAAACCGAGCATCGCTGCTCGGTCACTGAGAAGTCCTGCATCCGCACAGACAACGAGTTCTACAGGCCAATCGCGCTGGGCGAGCTGAACCACCAGGTCCGGGCCAATCCCGGCGGGTTCGCCGGGAGTGATAACAACACGTTGAGTACGAGCCATTAGTTGCTCAGAACTTTAACGTAAGCGCTGGCGCGCTGTTCCTGCATCCAGGTTGCTGCTTCTTCCGAGAATTTACGGTTCATCAGCATACGGTAAGCTCTGTCTTTCTGCGCCGCGTCAGTTTTATCAACGTTACGCGTGTCCAGCAGTTCGATCAGATGCCAACCGAAAGAGGAGTGCACCGGGGCGCTCATCTGGCCTTTATGAAGTTTGGTCAGCGCATCGCGGAAAGCTGGGTCGAAAATATCCGCTGCAGCCCAACCCAGATCGCCGCCCTGGTTGGCAGAGCCTGGATCCTGAGAAAACTCTTTAGCGGCTGCCGCGAAGGTCGTTTTACCGCTCTTAATATCTGCCGCGATTTGTTCCAGCTTCAGACGCGCCTGCTGATCGGTCATGATCGGCGACGGCTTAAGCAGAATATGGCGGGCGTGAACTTCAGTCACGGAGATGCTCTGGCTTTGGCCACGCATATCATTGACTTTCAGGATGTGGAAGCCGACGCCTGAACGAATTGGGCCGATGATATCGCCTTTTTTCGCAGTGCTTAACGCCTGGGCGAAGATACCCGGCAGCTCCTGAATACGTCCCCAACCCATCTGGCCGCCTTTCAGCGCCTGCTGGTCAGCGGAATAAGTAATAGCCAGTTTGCCGAAATCACTACCGTTACGCGCTTCATCAACAACAGAGCGCGCCTGGCTTTCAGCCGCGTTAACCTGGTCGGAAGTTGGGTTTTCCGGTAATGGGATCAGAATGTGGCTCAGGTTCAGTTCGGTGCTGGCATCGTTTTGGTTGCCTACCTGTTGCGCCAGGGCATCCACTTCCTGAGGCAGGATGGTGACGCGACGGCGAACTTCGTTGTTACGCACTTCAGAGATGGTCATCTCTTTGCGGATCTGGCTACGATAGGTCGAATAGCTTAAACCATCCTGTGCCAAACGACTGCGCATCTGATCCAGCGTCATGTTGTTCTGCTTGGCGATGTTGGCAATAGCCTGATCCAACTGCTCGTCAGAGATTTTAACACCCATCTTCTGACCCATTTGCAGGAGGATTTGATCCATGATCAAACGTTCCAGGATCTGATGACGCAGCGTGGCGTCGTCCGGTAACTGCTGACCAGCCTGACCCGCATTAAGTTTTACTGACTGCATTAAGCCATCGACGTCGCTTTCGAGAACGACGCCGTTATTGACGACGGCTGCGACTTTATCGACTACCTGTGGGGCAGCGAAACTGGTATTCGCGATCATGGCGATACCGAGAAGCAGCGTTTTCCAGTTCTTCATACTTTTTCCATTTCAATTAACCGCGATGCGGATTACGTTGTAAATCAATCAGATCATAAAGCGCTTTGATACGGCAAAATATTCGAACGCAACATTTGGTTGGTGCCGAGACCGTAGTTGGAGCTCAGGCCGCGCAGTTCGATATTAAAGCCGATCGTGTTGTCATAAATCGCGTGTTTCTGGGTGTTATCCCAGCCGTTCAGCTTACGTTCGTAACCGAAGCGAATGGCGTAACAGCAGGAGTTGTACTGCAGCCCCAGCATTGAATCTGCTTCTTTGTTCACGTTGGTATCGAAGTAGTAAGCGCCAACAATCGACCAACGGTCGGCGATTGGGAAGCTTGCCACTGCGCCCACCTGTGAGATCCCGTTTTTATACTGCTCTGCCGTAGAGTAGTAAGACGGCAGAGTAGCCTGGATATACTCCGAGCTGGCATAACGGTAGTTCAACTGCAGCATACGGTTTTCGTCGCGACGATATTCGATACTGCTGCTACTGGTTGCAACGCTGTCCAGACGGGTATCGTACTGGATCCCACTGCGTAACCCCCAGCGATCGGAGATGCGCCAGTAGGTATCGCCCGCCCATACCAGTGAGCCCGTTTTGTCGTCATTCTCCCATTTAATGTTGTCATCGCCGGTGCGAGACTCGGTGAAATAGTAGATTTGACCCACGGATATATTAAAACGTTCAACGGCTGCGTCATCATAAACGCGAGATGTGACCCCGGTTGTGACCTGGTTGGCGGAGGCAATGCGGTCCAGACCGCCATAGGTACGGTCACGGAACAGGCCGCTATAGTCGGATTGCAGCAGGGACGAGTCATAGTTATAGATATGACTTTGGTCGCGATACGGTACGTACAGGTACTGCGCGCGCGGCTCCAGCGTCTGGGTATAACCCGGCGCCAGCATTTGCATGTCACGCTCAAACACCATCTTGCCGTCAACTTTAAACTGCGGCATGACGCGGTTAGCTGAATCATCGAGCTTGGTGTTCTGCGGGTTGCTGTTGTACCAATCCAGATTAGTCTGCTGATAGTGCGTTGCCAGCAGTTTTGCTTCGGTATTGATGCTTCCCCAGTTGTTCGACAATGGCAGATTGATGGTCGGTTCAAGGTGAACGCGCGTCGCTTCCGGCATGTTGTCGTTGGTGTTAACGAAGTGCACCGCCTGACCATAAATACGGGTATCAAACGGACCAACGTCATTCTGGTAGTAGTTGACGTCTAACTGCGGCTGCGCAGAGTAGCTGTTACTGTTTTGCGCGTCGAAGACCTGGAACTGCTTGGTCGAAACTGTGGCATCAAAGTTCTGTACCGCGTAGCCGACGCTGAATTTTTGCGTGGCGTAGCCGTCGGTACTGGAACCGTATTTGTTATCGAAATCATTAAAGTAGCTGGTGTCGCTGACCTTGGTATAGTCAACGTTGAAACGCCACACCTGGTCCATCACCCCAGAGTGTTGCCAGTAAAACAGCCAGCGACGTGAATTGTCATCCTTCGGATGTTCGTCCTCATACACTTTATCGGAGTTCAGGTAGTCGAACTCCATCAGGCCCGCACCCGCTTGGGTGAGGTAGCGGAATTCGTTCTCCCACATGATCCCGCCACGACGGTGCATATAATGTGGCGTGATGGTGGCGTCCATGTTGGGCGCAATGTTCCAGTAATATGGCAGGTAGAACTCAAAATAGTTATTAGTGGAATATTTTGCGTTCGGGATCAGGAAACCGGAACGGCGCTTATCGCCGACGGGTAACTGTAAATAAGGACTGTAAAAGACCGGAACCGGACCCAGTTTAAAACGGGCGTTCCAGATCTCTGCGACCTGTTCTTCACGGTCGTGGATCACCTCGCTACCGACGACGCTCCAGGTATCGGAACCTGGCAGACAGGAGGTAAAGCTACCGTTTTCCAGAATGGTATAACGGTTTTCGCCACGCTGTTTCATCAGATCGGCTTTCCCGCGTCCCTGACGGCCCACCATCTGGTAATCACCTTCCCAGATGTTGGTATCTTTGGTATTCAGATTCGACCAACCCTTCGGCCCCTTCAGAATAACCTGATTGTCATCATAATGGACGTTGCCCAGCGCATCGACGGTACGTATTGGCTCCGGCTGGCCTTCAGCCTGCTTCTGATGAAGCTGTACTTCGTCGGCCTGCAGGCGGCTGTTACCCTGTGCGATGTCCACGTTGCCGGTAAACACCGCGTCATCGGGATAATTCCCTTTAGCGTTGTCGGCATTGATGGTGACGGGTAATTCATTAGTCTCGCCCTGTACCAGAGGACGGTCATAGCTCGGCACGCCCAGCATACACTGTGAGGCGAGATCGGCTGCCAGGCCCTGATGGCTATAGAGGGCACTGGCAATCATGGTGGCCAGAAGAGTGGGAATACGTTTTTTCATACGTTGTATTTATTGTTCCATCATCAGTAGCGTCGCGCGTGACAAACGGTCACAGCCTAACTTATCTCATCTTCACTGCGCTAGTGTTAATCCTGCCCATTTAGGCATCCGTGGTGTTAGGCACGGCATTGAATGACAGGTATGATAATGCAAATTATAGGCGATGTCCCACAATTGACCGCAGCCGTAAATCGGTAAAAGCACCTTATATTGTGGGACATAGCCTGGCTGAGAGCATAAAGATTTGGGGAGTCTATGCAGTATTGGGGAAAGATAATTGGTGTAGCCGTGGCCTTAATGATGGGTGGCGGCTTCTGGGGTGTGGTTCTGGGGCTGTTAGTTGGCCACATGTTCGACAAAGCCCGCATGCGCAAAATGGCGTGGTTTGCCAACCAACGTGAACGCCAGGCGCTGTTTTTTGCCACCACTTTTGAGGTGATGGGACATCTGACCAAATCCAAAGGTCGCGTCACGGAAGCCGATATTCATATCGCCAGCCAGTTGATGGATCGGATGAATTTGCACGGTGATTCGCGAACGGCTGCACAACACGCCTTCCGGGTAGGAAAATCGGATAATTATCCATTACGTGAAAAGATGCGTCAGTTTCGCAGCGTCTGTTTTGGTCGATTCGATCTGATCCGCATGTTTCTGGAAATTCAAATCCAGGCGGCATTTGCCGATGGGTCGTTACATCCTAATGAGCGTGAAGTGCTGTATGTGATTGCTGAAGAGTTGGGGATCTCACGTACCCAATTTGATCAGTTCCTGCGCATGATGCAGGGCGGCGCACAGTTTGGCGGCGGATATCAGCAGCAGTCTGGCGGCGGTAGCTGGCAGCAGGCGCAACGCGGCCCGACGCTGGAAGACGCCTGTAATGTGCTGGGTGTGAAAACGACCGATGATGCGACTACCATAAAGCGCGCTTACCGTAAGCTGATGAGCGAGCACCATCCGGACAAACTGGTCGCGAAAGGTCTGCCGCCAGAGATGATGGAAATGGCGAAGCAAAAAGCGCAGGAAATCCAGAAGGCTTACGAGTTAATCAAAGAACAAAAAGGCTTTAAATAATAATTATGCCGGATGCGGCTAGCGCTTTATCCGGCCTACGGTAATGAATGTAGGCCGGGCAAGCGAAGCGCCCCCGGCATAAATTGGCTCAGAATTTAAAAATCCGCCGGGACTTTAAACGTCATACTGTTGCCGTATTCGGGATGCGTGATGGTTAGCATCTCGGCGTGCAGCAGCAGGCGGGGTGCCAACGCCAGCGCTTCAGGCAGAGCATAGAAGCGATCGCCGAGGATTGGATGCCCTAACGCCAGCATATGCACACGCAGCTGGTGGGAGCGTCCGGTAATCGGTTTAAGCACGACCCGGGCGGTGTTATCCGCCGCGAACTCCACCACCTCATACTCTGTCTGCGCTGATTTCCCGGTCTCATAACACACTTTTTGCTTTGGCCTGTTCGGCCAGTCGCAAATCAGCGGTAAATCAACCAGACCCTCGGCCGGAGCGGGATGCCCCCAGACGCGTGCAACATACTGTTTTTTCGGTTCGCGCTCGCGAAACTGGCGTTTTAGCTCGCGCTCTGCCGCTTTGGTTAGCGCGACTACAATCACGCCGCTGGTGGCCATATCCAGACGATGGACGGATTCAGCCTGCGGATAATCGCGCTGGATACGCGTCATCACGCTGTCTTTGTGCTCATCCAGACGACCCGGCACAGACAACAAACCGCTCGGCTTGTTGACCACCATAATGTGCTCATCCTGATACAGGATGACCAACCAGGGTTCCTGCGGCGGATTGTAGTTTTCCATCCCCATGTATGGCTCCGTTACTGATGCGTCACGACGATCAGGCGCAGGGCATCCAGACGCCAGCCCGCCTGATCCAGGCTTTCCATCACCTGCTGACGGTTGCTTTCAATTGCGCTGAGTTCGTCATCACGGATGTTCGGGTTAACGGCACGCAGCGCTTCCAGACGGGAGAGTTCCGCAGTCAGTTTTTCGTCCGCTTCTTTACGCGCCGCGTCGATCAGCGCGCGGGCTGATTTTTCCACCTGTGCTTCACCGAGTTGCAGAATAGCATGAACGTCCTGCTGCACGGCGTTGACCAGTTTACTGCCGGTGTGGCGGTTAACGGCGCTGAGCTGACGGTTAAAGGTTTCGAACTCAACCTGTGCAGCGAGGTTATTGCCGTTTTTATCCAGCAGCATACGTACCGGCGTTGGCGGCAGGAAGCGGTTCAGCTGCAGCTGTTTCGGCGCTTGCGCTTCAACCACATACACCAGCTCAACCAACAGAGTTCCGACCGGCAATGCTTTGTTTTTCAACAACGAAATGGTGCTGCTGCCGGTGTCGCCAGAGAGGATAAGATCCAGACCATTACGGATTAACGGATGCTCCCAGGTAATAAACTGAGCGTCTTCACGCGACAGAGCGACATCACGCTCAAACGTAATGGTGCAGCCATCTTCCGGCAATCCAGGGAAATCTGGCACCAGCATATGATCGGACGGTGTCAGCACGATCAAATTGTCACCACGGTCATCCTGATTAATACCAACGATATCAAACAGGTTCATGGCGAAGGCGATCAGGCTGGTATCATCGTCCTGTTCTTCAATACTCTCAGCCAGTGCCAGCGCTTTTTCACCGCCGTTAGAGTGGATCTCCAGCAGACGATCGCGACCTTGCTCCAGCTGAGCTTTCAGCGCGTCATGTTGTTCGCGACAGGTTTTGATCAGATCGTCAAAGCCATCGGTATTTTCTGGTTCAGCCAGGTAGCCGATCAGATTGTTATAGACCGTGTCGTAGATGGTACGGCCGGTCGGGCAGGTATGTTCAAACGCATCCAGACCTTCATGGTACCAGCGCACCAGCACGGATTGTGCGGTTTTTTCCAGGTACGGAACGTGGATCTGAATATCATGTGCCTGACCAATACGGTCCAGGCGGCCAATACGCTGTTCCAGCAGGTCCGGGTTGAACGGCAGGTCAAACATCACCAGATTGCTGGCGAACTGGAAGTTACGCCCTTCGGAGCCGATTTCAGAACACAGCATTACCTGGGCGCCGCTATCTTCTTCGCTAAACCAGGCTGCGGCGCGGTCACGCTCAATGATCGACATCCCTTCATGGAACACGGCAGCGCGGATACCTTCGCGCTCGCGCAGAACCTGCTCCAGCTGAAGCGCGGTGGTGGCTTTTGCACAGATAACTAATACTTTTTGCGAGCGGTGGCTGGTCAGATAGCCCATCAGCCATTCCACGCGCGGGTCAAAGTTCCACCAGGTGCCGGTATCGCCTTCGAATTCCTGATAAATCTGTTCCGGGTAGAGCATATCGCGCGCCCGGTCTTCCGCGCTTTTACGCGCACCCATAATGCCGGAGACTTTAATCGCCGTCTGGTATTGGGTCGGCAGCGGCAGCTTGATGGTGTGCAGCTCGCGTTTTGGGAAGCCTTTCACACCATTACGGGTGTTACGGAACAGCACGCGGCTGGTGCCATGGCGGTCCATCAGCATCGAAACCAGCTCCTGACGCGCGCTCTGGGCATCTTCGCTGTCGCTGTTTGCCGCTTGCAATAGCGGCTCAATGTCCTGCTCGCCAATCATGTCGCCTAACATGTTCAGCTCACTGTTACTCAGCTTGTTGCCTGCCAGTAACATAGCGACGGCGTCGGCGACCGGACGATAATTTTTTTGCTCTTCAACAAACTGGGCGAAATCGTGGAAACGGCTGGGGTCCAGCAGGCGCAGACGAGCAAAGTGACTTTCCATGCCCAGCTGCTCCGGTGTAGCGGTTAGCAGCAGGATGCCCGGCACACGTTCTGCCAGTTGTTCAATGGCCATATATTCGCGGCTGGGCGCGTCTTCGCTCCACACCAGGTGATGCGCTTCATCGACGATCAGCAGATCCCATTCGGCGTCACACAGATGCTCCAGGCGCTGTTTACTGCGACGGGCAAAGTCCAGCGAGCAGATGACCAGTTGTTCGGTTTCAAACGGGTTGTAGGCGTCGTGCTGCGCTTCTGCATAACGCTCATCATCAAACAGGGCAAAACGCAGGTTGAAGCGACGCAGCATTTCGACCAGCCACTGGTGCTGTAATGTCTCCGGCACGATGATCAGCACGCGCTCTGCGGCGCCTGACAGCAGCTGTTGATGCAGGATCATCCCGGCTTCAATGGTTTTACCTAAACCCACTTCGTCTGCCAGTAAAACGCGAGGGGCATGACGACGGCCAACATCATGGGCAATGTTCAGCTGGTGAGGAATCAGGCTGGTACGTTGACCACGCAAACCACTCCACGGCATACGGTATTGTTCGCTCTGAAATTTACGCGCGCGATAGCGCAGAGCAAAGCGATCCATGCGGTCAATCTGGCCGGCAAACAGGCGATCTTGTGGTTTGCTGAATACCAGTTTGCTGTCGAGTAGTACTTCACGCAGCATGACACCGGTTTCTTCGGTATCCAGGCGGGTTCCGATATAGGCAAGCAGGCCGTTTTCTTCTTTTACTTCATCGACATGCAGTTGCCAGCCTTCATGGCTTGTTATCGTATCGCCTGGATTGAACATCACGCGGGTCACGGGGGAATCACTGCGCGCATACAGACGGTTTTCGCCCGTCGATGAGAAAAGTAATGTGACGGTTCGCGCATCCATGGCGACAACGGTACCAAGTCCCAATTCGCTTTCTGTATCGCTGATCCAGCGTTGACCAAGTGTAAAAGGCATATATGTTCGGCTCTATATCTTTAGTTGCAGGCAATACTCACCCTCTGCCAGAGTAAAGTGGCAGCAAGTGTATTGGGGTCCAGGAATGGAAAGGGCGCTATGGTACTGGATGGCGACGGTTTCGTCACGCGTCAAAATAACCCCAGTTGCCCTGTGAGTAGTGTAGCAAAATTATCGTCAATAAAGGGAAGAATTCCCTCGGCAACGGGTTGGATCTGGCGTGTCAGATAATGCTCGTAATCGAGCACAGATAGCTGATAATCAACAGGTTCTGGGCCATTGACCGTCCAGACATATTTTATGGTTCCGCGATTTTGATACTGCGGTGGACGCCCCAGCTTTACATTCTGCTCATCGGCGAGGCGCGCGGCGCGCACGTGTGGTGGAACATTTCGCTGGTATTCGCTTAACGGGCGGCGCAGGCGTTTGCGGTACACCAGTTGTTCATCCATTTCACCGGCCATCAGACGGTCAATAGTCTCGCGAACAAACTCCTGATAAGGTTCGTTACGAAAAATTCGCAGGTATAGCTCCTGCTGAAACTGTTGGGCCAGCGGCGTCCAGTCGGTTCGTACCGTTTCCAGTCCCTTAAACACCATACGTTGCTCAGTACCGTCCTGAATCATCCCTGCATAGCGTTTTTTACTGCCGGTATCTGCACCGCGAATGGTCGGCATCAGAAAGCGACAAAAATGGGTTTCAAATTCCAACTCCAGCGCACTGGTCAGGTTTTGTTGTTTCAGCGACTGCGCCCACCAGTCGTTGACGTAGCTCACCAGCTCACGGCCAATCCGGGCGGCATCATCTTCTGAGTGCGCCTTTTTCAGCCAGACAAAGGTCGAGTCGGTATCGCCATAGATAACGTCGTAGCCCTGAGCTTCAATCAGTGCTTTGGTCTGGCGCATGATCGCATGACCGCGCATGGTAATGGACGAGGCCAGTCTCGGGTCGAAAAAGCGACAGGCGGTGGTTCCCAGCACGCCGTAAAATGCGTTCATGATGATTTTCAGCGCCTGCGAGAGCGGCTTATTGCCGCGGCGTTTTGCTTCATCGCGACCATGCCAGATCCGGGTCACGATTTCCGGCAGGCAGTGCTTTTCACGTGAGAACCAGGCGTCAAGGAACCCTTCGGTGCTGTGCTCCGGATCCGGCTGCGCCATTCCTTCGATAAGCCCCACCGGATCGATTAAAAAAGTACGAATTATTGAGGGGTACAGACTTTTGTAATCCAGCACCAGTACCGAGTCGTATAAGCCGGGGCGCGAGTCCATCACGTAGCCACCGGGGCTGGCGTGCGCGGGGACTTCACCCAGGTTCGGTGCCACATAACCCGCCCGGTGCATTCGTGGCAGGTAGAGATGTCCGAAGGCGGCAACTGAACCACCGTGCCGGTCGACCGGCAGACCGTTGACCGTCGATCGTTCCAGCAGAAATGGCATGATCTCGGTTTTATGAAAAATACGCGTGACCAACTCACAGTCTTTGAGATTGTAGGTGGCGAGCGCGGGCTTATCCTGGGCAAACCGGCGATCGATTTCGTCCATCCTGTCCCAGGGATTATCAATTGACTTCCCTTCGCCCAGTAGCTCCTGCGACACCGTCTCCAGCGAAAATGACGAGAAATTCCAGAATGCGGATTTGAGCGCCTCAATGCCGTCGATAATCAGGCGACCTTTAGCCTGCGCGAAGAAAACGCCGTTTTTGAAGCCATGCTCGCGCCACTCCAGCTCGCTATTGTCACGACCAAAACGCAGGGGAATGCGGTAACGTTCGGCGTGCTTTTGCAGGACGCGTAAATCGAATTGCACGACGTTCCAGCCGATTATCACATCAGGATCGTGACGGGCAATCCAGTCATTGAGCTTTTCCAACAACTGCGGGCGGCTTGCAACGTACTCAAGTTCAAAATCCAGCGCAGAGGCATCACCGTTTGCCGGGCCGAGCATATAGACAATACGCTGCCCACAGCCCTCAAGACCGATGCAGTAGAGTTCGCCGTGGCGCGTGGTTTCGATATCCAGCGATACCCATTTTAGCGGTGGTCGATAGTCAGGGTTCGGCTTCAGGCGGGCATTAACCAGCATGTCGTCATGTCTGTCGCCTTCGACCCAAACAGGGGAGGTGATAAAGCGCTCCATCAGATACCGCTCCGGCGGCCGTACGTCGGCTTCGTAGACGGTGACTGCGTTTTCGCGCAGCAGTTTTTCCAGCCGCATAAGCTGGCGATGTGAGCGGCAATACAGGCCGGAAACGGGCTGGCGATGGAAGTCTTGCAACTGAAGAGGCGTCAGGCGATAGCCGTTTTCAGTACGTAATAATGACGTGACGCGAGGAACCTGACTAGTGGGAATAAACGCGACTGACTCCTGAGGCGCAAGCGTGACCTGCAGCGGCCCATCGTCTGTAGCCAGCCAGAATGAGACCTCTGTTCCCTGCGGAGTGTCCCGCCAGTGTCGGGTTAGAATAAAGCCTGCCTGCGCCACGCTGTGTATCCGTCAAAAAGCCAGACACTATTATAGCCTGGTTTACATGATTGTACTGTTATTTTGTACAGTTATTCGGCGTAAGACGCGGTACCCGCTGGAGTAAAAAGCGTCTCTGAGTAAAAAATGTGTTGTGTCAGCCTGGGTTATCTTCGTATTTAATATATGAATATCGTGCCTAAGACGAGTTGCAGTGAACTATTTTATTGGTGTGGCTGTTGTTTTAAATGGCGATTGTCCATCTGGGTTATGTATTGAATTGATATTATAAAGTCCATTATCAGATGTTTGCTGTTTTTCGGATTTGTGCTTATTTATTTTTGCTACATCTTTCTCGGATTCAGGAAAAGTTACTTTTTTTATTTGTGTTTATTAATGGTTGATGTAAAGATTTTATTCGAAGCATCCGGATATGAGTTTTAAATATAATATATATTTAATCGTGTTTATTGCCGAATAGAAACGGATTTTCAGTTCGAATTCGTCGGGAATCTCTCTGTAGAATTTGGTTTTTATCTCGGGATATAATTTATTTTCAGCTTACTGTTCGGGTGCTTCTTAATACATATCCGGGAAAGTGATGAGATGGAGTTTTTATGAATGTTTATACTCAGGCAATTTTGCCTGGATACCAGCACTATCTATTTGTTAATACTCAGCTATCAAACCCATTAATTAAAGCTGTGAGCAAATATATTGAGTACAAAACATGGACCGGACAAATTTGGCGGACTGAAATAATTGAAAGTGGAAACGCTTTTTTTCACTGGCAGGGGCATGACAGAAGAAATGGTCATCGTGATACGGTAATTAATTATTTGTTGTGTGGGCAGAAATGGCAGTCAACGATAACAGATTATATTTTCTTCCATTCACTGGAAGGAGAGGAAACTCATGGGAATTATGACAATGTGATTGAGTATGTTTCTTCTAATAACTGTGTTTATCAAAGTGCTTTTGCTGAATATATAGCCGAGTAGAAATAAAGCGCGCGACGATCAAAACGCGCTTATATAAAGGTTACTGCCCGTAGTAGGCTTTAGCACCGTGTTTACGCAGGTAATGCTTATCTAACAGGGTTTGTTGCATATCTGGCAATTGCGGCGCGAGCTGGCGACAGAAGATCCCCATGTAGGCGACTTCTTCCAGCACGATGGCGTTATGCACTGCATCTTCGGCATTTTTTCCCCAGGCAAACGGACCGTGAGAGTGCACTAGCACGCCAGGCATCTGCGCGGCGTCAATACCTTGTTTCTCAAAGGTTTCAACGATCACATTGCCGGTTTCCCATTCATATTCGCCGTTGATTTCTTCGTCGGTCATTTTCCGTGTGCAGGGAATCGAACCGTAGAAATAGTCCGCATGGGTGGTACCCGTGGCCGGAATCGACTGACCCGCCTGCGCCCAGATGGTTGCATGACGCGAATGGGTGTGAACAATGCCGCCAATGGTCGGGAATGCCTGATACAGCAGTCGGTGCGTTGGGGTATCGGAAGAGGGCTTCTTCTGGCCTTCGACTACTTCACCCGTGGCGATACTGACTACCACCATATCGTCTGCGGTCATTACGCTGTAATCGACCCCGGAAGGTTTAATCACAAACACGCCGCGCTCGCGATCGACGGCGCTGACGTTCCCCCAGGTCAGGGTGACCAGATTGTGCTTAGGCAACGCCAGATTGGCTTCCAGTACCTGACGTTTAAGATCTTCTAGCATGTTAACTCCTGAATGCCGGATGGCGCTTCGCTTATCCGGCCTACGGTGATTTGTAGGCCCGGTAAATGAAATGCCACCGGGCAATCCGTTTCGACAATTAACGTTTGAACCCGTAATACACTTCGTTCCAGCGCAGCGCGTCCTTAAAGGCCGGCAGGCGGGTATCGTTATCGATCACCGCGATCTCGATATCGTGCATTTCAGCGAACTGGCGCATATCGTTCAGATCCAGCGCGTGGCTGAACACGGTGTGGTGCGCGCCGCCGGCCAGGATCCAGGCTTCAGATGCGGTCGGCAGATCGGGTTGAGCTTTCCACAGCGCGTTAGCTACAGGCAGTTTCGGCAGGGAGTGCGGTGTCTGTACCGTGTCGATGCAGTTAACCAGCAGGCGAAAACGATCTCCGAGATCGATCAGGCTGGCAACCACGGCCGGGCCGGCTTTGGTGTTGAAGATCAGACGGGCGGGATCGTCTTTACCACCAATGCCGAGGTGCTGTACGTCGAGGATCGGTTTCTCTTCCACCGCGATGGACGGGCAAACTTCCAGCATGTGCGAACCGAGTACCAGATCGTTGCCTTTCTCGAAGTGGTAGGTGTAATCCTCCATAAATGAGGTGCCGCCCTGCAGACCGGTTGACATCACCTTCATGATGCGAAGCAGAGCGGCGGTTTTCCAGTCGCCTTCGCCCGCAAAGCCATAGCCTTGCTGCATCAGACGCTGTACGGCCAGACCCGGAAGCTGTTTCAGGCCGTGTAAATCTTCAAATGTGGTGGTGAAGGCGTGGAATCCACCCTGTTCCAGGAAGCGCTTCATCCCCAGTTCAATACGGGCAGCTTCCAGGACGTTCTGACGTTTTTCACCGTGGACTTGCGTCGCCGCCGTCATGGTGTAAGTGCTTTCATACTCATCGATTAGCGCGTTGATTTCGCCGTCGCTAATTGCGTTCACGACCTGCACCAGATCGCCCACGGCCCAGGTGTTTACCGAGAAGCCGAACTTGATCTGCGCAGCGACTTTATCGCCATCGGTGACCGCAACTTCGCGCATGTTGTCGCCAAAGCGGCAGACTTTCAGGTGGCGGGTATCCTGTTTGGACACGGCCTGGCGCATCCAGGAGCCAATACGTTCATGCGCTTGTTTATCCTGCCAGTGACCGGTGACCACGGCATGCTGCTGACGCATACGTGCGCCGATGAAGCCGAACTCACGACCGCCGTGCGCGGTTTGGTTCAGGTTCATAAAGTCCATATCAATGCTGTCCCACGGCAGGGCGGCGTTGAACTGGGTGTGGAACTGAAGTAGCGGTTTATTAAGGATAGTCAGGCCGTTGATCCACATTTTGGCCGGGGAGAAGGTATGCAGCCAGACCACAATCCCTGCACAGCGATCGTCGTAGTTAGCGTCACGACAGATTGCGGTAATCTCGTCAGGGGAAGTGCCCAGCGGTTTTAATACCAGCTTACAGGGCAGTTTGGCTTCAGTATTCAGTGCGTTAACGACGTGCTCCGCATGTTGGGTTACCTGACGCAGGGTTTCAGGGCCATACAGATGCTGGCTACCAATCACAAACCACACTTCATAGTTATCAAAAATCGTCATTGTCGTGTCCTTAATGTGTCAGGGTTGCCAGGTCTACCGGGGCTTGTTGCGCCGGAGCGGCAGTCGGAAGGTATTGTTGTTCAGCGCTTACCGCCCACTGCTGATAGCGGCGGTAGAGTTGTTCAAAACGTTGAGCCTGCTCTGGGCGAGGTTGCAGCGTGTTTTCCACGGCGCTTGCCATTTGCTGCTGAGCGGCTGGGATATCCGCGTGTACTTTCGCGGCAACGGCAGCGAAGATAGCCGCACCGAGTGCGCAGCACTGGTCTGAAGCGACAATCTGTAGCGGGCGGTTCAGCACGTCACAGCAGGCCTGCATGATGACCGGGTTCTTGCGCGCGATACCGCCAAGCGCCATTACGTTGTTAACCGCAATGCCTTGTTCGGTGAAGCATTCCATAATGGCGCGTGCGCCAAAGGCCGTGGCGGCAATCAGCCCACCGAACAGCGCTGGCGCGTCAGTTGCCAGGTTCAGATCGGTAATTACCCCTTTCAAACGCTGGTTGGCATTGGGCGTACGGCGACCGTTGAACCAGTCGAGCACCACCGGGAGATGCTCCAGTGATGGATTTTTCGCCCATGCTTCAGTGAGTGCAGGCAGCAGCTGTTTTTGACTGGCTTTAATCTGGGACTGCAGTTCCGGATGCTGTGCGGCAAGCTGTTCCAGAGGCCAGCTCAGCACGCGGCTAAACCAGGCATAGATATCGCCGAATGCAGACTGGCCAGCTTCGAGGCCAATAAAACTAGGTACCACGCTGCCATCAACCTGGCCGCAAATGCCTTTCACCGCGCGTTCGCCAACGCTGTGTTTGTCGGCAATCAGAATGTCGCAGGTCGACGTGCCGATGACTTTCACCAGCGTGTTAGGCTGTGCGCCTGCGCCAACCGCGCCCATATGGCAGTCAAAAGCACCGCCTGCAATCACCACGCTTTCCGGTAGCCCCAGGCGCTGTGCCCACTCAGCGCACAGGGTGCCAACCGGCAGATCCGCGGTGAAGGTATCGGTAAACATTGGGTATTGCAGATGGCGGTTGAGGATGGGGTCGAGTTCGTCAAAGAAACTGGCTGGCGGCAGACCACCCCAGCTTTCATGCCACAGGGATTTATGTCCGGCGCTGCAGCGACCGCGACGAATATCCTGTGGGCGTACGGTGTTGGAGAGCAGGGCCGGAACCCAATCGCATAGCTCAATCCACGAGACCGCAGCTTCGGCTACCGCATGGTCCTGACGAGTTACATGCAGGATTTTGGCCCAGAACCATTCGCTGGAATAAATGCCGCCGATATAGCGGGAGTAATCGATCTTGCCCGGTGTGTGGCACAGGCGGGTGATTTCTTCGGCTTCTTCTACTGAGGTATGATCTTTCCACAGGACAAACATTGCATTCGGGTTTTCCGCGAACTCCGGACGCAGTGCCAGTACGTTACCGTCTGCATCGATGGGCGCCGGGGTTGAGCCGGTACTGTCAACGCCGATCCCGACCACTTCCGCGCGCTGTTCAGCGCTCAGTTCGGCCAATACGGTTTTCAGCGCCGCTTCCATGGATTCAATGTAGTCGCGCGGATGATGGCGAAACTGGTTGTTTGGGCCATCGCAATACTGCCCTTCCTGCCAACGTGGATACCACTCAACGCTGGTGGCGATCTCTTCGCCGGTGGCACATTCCACCGCCAAAGCGCGTACTGAATCACTACCAAAATCGAGGCCAATTGCAATCGCCATCGTCTTACTCCATCCAAAAATACGGGTATGGATAAACAGTAGTGAGTAGCGATAAAAACCGTCAGGCAGGATCCGCTAATCTTATGGATTAAAATGCTGTGGCATCACAAAGTGTGACGCTGTGCAAATAATCAATGTGGACATTTCTGCCGTAGTTATAGACACTTTTGTTAGCCGATTTTGACGTTGGCGTAGTACATGTTTTTTACAAAGAGCTTTTCACAAGCGGGATTGGTGGTCCATTACCGCAAATACAGCGGCCCGCAGGGGCGACAGCGATGATGTCTGGCGTAATATGGACAAATTGTTTCTTGGCAGGACATAGGGAGTATTGAAATTATGGCTGAAACGCAAAACGATCCCCTGTTGCCAGGTTATTCGTTTAACGCGCATTTGGTGGCCGGATTAACCCCCATTGAGGCGAACGGATACCTGGATTTTTTTATCGACAGGCCGCTGGGTATGAAGGGTTATATCCTCAATCTCACCATCCGTGGCGAAGGGGTTATCAATAATCAGGGCAAGCAGTTTGTCTGTCGGCCTGGCGATATTCTGTTGTTTCCACCAGGAGAAATTCACCACTACGGACGCCACCCTGACGCCAGCGAGTGGTATCACCAGTGGGTTTACTTTCGCCCGCGCGCCTACTGGCAGGAGTGGCTGACCTGGCCAGCCATTTTTGCCCAGACCGGTTTTTTCCGCCCGGATGAAGCGCATCAGCCGCATTTTAACGAGCTGTTTGGGCAGATAATTAACGCCGGGCAGGGAGAAGGTCGTTATTCCGAACTGCTGGCGATTAATTTACTGGAACAGTTGTTGCTCCGACGTATGGAAGCCATCAATGAATCGCTACACCCGCCCATGGACAACCGCGTCCGCGATGCCTGCCAGTACATCAGCGATCACCTGGCGGACAGCAATTTTGATATCGCCAGCGTCGCGCAGCACGTCTGCCTGTCGCCTTCCCGTTTGTCGCATCTGTTCCGTCAGCAGTTAGGTATCAGCGTATTAAGCTGGCGCGAGGACCAGCGCATCAGCCAGGCGAAGCTATTACTGAGTACCACACGTATGCCCATTGCCACCGTAGGTCGCAATGTTGGTTTTGACGACCAGCTCTATTTCTCTCGTGTTTTCAAAAAATGTACCGGCGCCAGTCCGAGCGAGTTTCGCGCTGGATGTGAATAAAAAGTGAATGATGTATCCTGAAAGTTGTCATAACTCGCAATCTATTCAGACAATTGATGGCTTGACGAAGTTGAGAGGGGTTATCAAAATCCCTGCTTCGTAAATCTGACGGACACATTATGCAAGCATTGCTGGAACACTTTATTCTCCAGTCCGCCCTGTACTCTCTGATCGCCGTACTTCTGGTGGCTTTTTTGGAGTCGCTGGCGCTGGTTGGCCTGATTCTACCCGGGACCGTGATGATGGCGGGGCTGGGTGCGCTGATTGGCAGCGGTGAACTGAACTTCTGGCATGCCTGGCTTGCGGGCATTATAGGTTGCTTATTGGGGGACTGGATCTCTTTTTGGCTGGGCTGGCGCTTTAAAAAGCCATTGCACCGTTGGTCGTTCATGAAAAAGAACAAGGCGTTGCTGGATAAAACCGAGCACGCCCTGCATCAGCACAGCATGTTTACTATTCTGGTGGGGCGTTTTGTCGGACCGACGCGTCCGCTGGTGCCGATGGTAGCAGGCATGCTGGATCTGCCTGTCGCTAAATTTATCGTCCCGAATATTATCGGCTGCGTGCTGTGGCCACCGTTCTACTTCCTGCCGGGGATCCTGGCGGGAGCGGCAATTGATATTCCTTCTGATATGCAGAGCGGGGATTTCAAATGGTTGCTGCTGGCGACGGCGGTGTTGCTCTGGGTTGGCGGCTGGTTTTGCTGGCGGCTATGGCGCAGTGGCAAAGCGGCTGTCGATCGCTTAACGGCGTATTTCCCCCGCAGCCGTTTGCTGTATCTGGCGCCGTTGACGCTCGGGATCGGTGTGGTTGCGTTGGTGGCGTTACTGCGCCATCCACTGATGCCGGTGTATATCGATATTCTGCGTAAAGTCGTGGGTTACTGACGAATCTTTTGCCGGATGGCGGCTTCGCCTTATCCGGCAACGCATTATGCTTTAATGCCCAATAGCGCCGAGGCGCTAGCGTTGCCGCTTAACAGATCGTCCGTATCGCCCTGCCAGGCGATGCGCCCGTCGGCGACCACAATCGAGCGGGGCGCAATTCGCGCCGCATCTTCTACGCTGTGGGAAACCATCAGTAACGTCAGCTGCTTCTCGCGACAGACTTCGGCCACCAGCGTTAGCATCTCCTGGCGCAGCGCGGGATCAAGTGCAGAGAACGGTTCATCAAGCAGTAAAATAGGTTGTTCCCGCACCAGACAACGCGCCAGCGCCACGCGCTGCCGCTGCCCGCCGGAAAGCTCACCGGGGAGGCGTTCCAGCAGAGAGTCGATCCCCATTTGCTGGGCGATGTGGAGTATTTTCTCCCGCTGCGATGCGTTAAGCTTCAATCCAGGATTCAGGCCCAGGCCGATGTTTTGCTGTACGCTCAGATGGCTGAACAGGTTGTTTTCCTGAAACAGCATAGAAACAGGACGGCGCGAGGGTGGTGTCGTGGTGTGATCTTCACCGTCAATCACCATGTTACCGCTGGCAGGCGTGAGAAAGCCGGCAATCAGATTCAGTAGCGTACTTTTCCCGGCGCCGCTGGGCCCGAGTATCGCTATCTGATCACCGCGCGCGACCGACAGCGTAAAGCGCATGGGCAGATGGTGATAAAGCCATGTGATATCAATCAGTTTTAACATTTCGACCCGGCAATTTCTCAATAACGGTAAACAGCGTAAAGCACAGGATCAGCAGTAATAACGCCGTAACTGCGCCATCCTGACTGCGATAAGAGCCAATCTGCTGATATAAATAAAACGGCAGGGTGCGGAAATCCTCATTACCAAATAACGCCACTACGCCAAAATCGCCAATCGACAGCACGCAGGCAAACGCCATCGCCTGTGCCAGCGGGCGCTTCAGGGCGCGCAGTTCAACCACTTTCAGGCGCGACCATCCCTCAATGCCCAACGACTGGCACAACATACTATAGCGCGCAGTGACGTCACGCATTGGGTTTTCCAGCACCTTCAAAGCATAAGGGATCGCCATCAGCGCATTGGTAAAAATGACAATGCCGTCGGCAGATTCGGGAAGCCCAATAGTGTTATTGAGCAGCAGAAAGAAGCCGGTTGCCAGCACGATACCCGGCATGGCGAGGATCATCATGCCGCTCAGCTCCAGCATCTGACCTGCCAGCACCTGCTGTCGTGCACGAAGTTCACGACTGCTCCATAACAGCATCATGGTGAGTATGACGCATAACGCTCCTGCTGCTAATGCGATGCGCAGCGAGGTTCCCAGCGCCTGCCACAGCACTGGCTGCATCAGTACATCCAGAACATGGCGGTTTAAGCCATCGACAATCACCGCCAGCAGCGGCGGCAGCAACAGCAACAGGGCCAGAATAATCAGGATTGCGTCAGTCAGTCGGCTGTGCAGGCGATCGTCAGGATCGCGCCAGCCTTGTACCAGGGTAGCACCGGGAGCAATCGCGCGGCTCAGACGTTGACTGAGAAGCACCAGCGCCAAACAACAAACCATCTGGATCAACGCCAGCATGGCTGCGCGGGCAGGATCGTAATCAAAATTCAGCGCCTGATAGATAGCCAGCTCGATGGTCGTGGCCTGTGGCCCGCCGCCCAGCGACAGAACGGTGGCGAAGCTGGCGAAGCACAGCATAAAGATGAGTGCTGCGACGGGCAGGATCTGACGACGCAGCCACGGCCATTCAACAAAACGGAAGAAATGCCAGCCGCGCATCCCGAGTTGAGCGGCTAACTGTCGCTGTTCGCCGGGAATATTCTCCAGCGACTGCAACAGCAGACGGCTGGCCATTGGCAGATTGAAAAAGACGTGCGCCAGCAGAATGCCCTGCAAACCGTAAGGCGAAAAGGTCCATTCCAGCCCGAAGACATGCCAGAGTGAGGCCAGCCAGCCCTGACGACCATAGACGCTAAGAATACCGAAGACCGCGACCAGCACCGGCAGGATTAACGTCATGGCGCACAGGCGCAGCAGCGCCAGACGTCCTGGAAAACGGCGACGATAGAGCGCTCTGGCAAGGAAAATCGCCGGGACAACCGACAGCACAGCGGATAGAAAAGCCTGCCAGAAAGAAAAGCGCACCACGTGCCACAGGTAGTCATCTTGCCACAGCGAGAACCACTCTCCCTGCGGGGCGTTAAACCACAGTGCCAGAAACGCGGCCAGGGCAACGGCCACCATCAGCGTGGCGGCGGTAAGCCCTGGAACCAGCCAGCCGGGGATTAACGGCTGACGGCGCGTTGCCATTCGCTAATCCATGCCTGACGTTGAGTTGCAACCTGCTGCGGCGTAAATTCCAACGCGGTGGTCGGTTTATTCAGGTGCTCGAATCCTGACGGCAGGGCGACTTGCGTCACAGGATACATCCAGTTGCCGGTCGGAATCGCATTCTGGAATGCCGGAGACACCATGAACTTCAGGAATTTCTCGGCCAGTTCCGGCTGCTTGCTGGCCGCTGTGCGGGCGGCGACTTCCACCTGCAAATAGTGGCCTTCACTAAAATTAGCGGCGGCGTAGTTGTCTTTTTTCTCGGCGATGATGTGATAGGCCGGAGAGGTGGTGTAGCTGAGCACCAGATCGCTTTCACCTTTCAGGAACAGGCCGTAGGCTTCGCTCCAGCCCTTGGTGACGGTGACGGTTTTGGCTGCCAGTTTCTGCCACGCCTCTGGCGCTTTATCACCATAGACTTTCTGCATCCATAGCAGCAGACCCAGACCTGGCGTGCTGGTGCGTGGATCCTGATAAATGACGCGCCATTTTTGGTCGCTCTCTACCAGTTCTTTCAGGCTTTTGGGCGGATTCTTCAGCTTGCTCTTATCATAAACGAAGGCGAAATAACCGTAGTCAAACGGCACGAAGGTATCGTTTTTCCAGCCGCCGGGTACGTTAACGGTGTCGTTTGCTACACCACTTTTGGCAAACAGTTTGGTTTGTGTGGCGGCTTCCAGAAGGTTGTTATCCAGACCCAGCACGACGTCGGCTTTGCTGTTTTTTCCTTCCATGCGCAGGCGGTTAAGCAGCGAGACGCCATCTTCCAGCGCGACCAGTTTCAGCTCGCAATTGCAGTCAGCTTCAAAGGCTTTTTTGATTGTTGGGCCCGGGCCCCAGTCAGCTGCGAACGAGTCGTAGGTATAGACGGTCAGTACAGGTTTGGCGAAGACAGGCGCTGCGCACAGCAGTAAAAGCGGAAGACATTTTTTAAACACTTTGCACCTCAAGAGTTGGGTGGCAAAGGACTTGAGATAAGCCTCAAATCCCTTCGCCGGCATTATCCGGATCAGGTTCGACGGGTATCTCTCAGCCCATACGCAGATCGAATGATTTTGTGTATGTTTTTATTTAGCACCCCGTTGAGAACGGCGTTAGTGTAATGATTTTGTTGCTTAGCAGCAATTAAGGATCCGGCGGAGCAAACCACGCCGATTTAAAATCAAACCAGCCGAGGGTATTCATGCGCAGCCCGCGCATACTGCGCTGTCCCTGAATGATCAGCCAGTGGTGGATTAATGGCACAATGGCCTTTGTGGCGAGCAGCTGTTGGCACCATGCTGCCAGGCTCATTTCGCCCGTTCGCCAGCGAGCCGCATCGTTTTCCCAGTCCCGCGAGATACAGTTTTGCAGCAACGGGACTTCGCATAAATGGGCGAACAGTGAGAAGTCGAGCGGTAGGGTAAAGTTGGCGCTGTTGAGCCAGATATCGCTGACGATTTCACCTGCATGCCATTGATCGTAGTCGATCTCCTGAATATTCAACTGCACCTGATGTTGCGCGAGCAATGTCTTCATGATCTGCGCGATAATCCGGTGTTCGATGTGATCGCGATAGTAAGTGATTGTCAGCGTTTCCAGCCCGGCGGGTTTTTCACCATGGCCGGGTTTTGCGTGATGCCAGCGGGGGAGTAAACCATACGCGGGAAACCACAGTCGCTGGTACTGTTCGTCGGCGTGGCAGATTAAATTCGTTGGCGAGAGAATGCGGCTTACCCATTCACGGACCTCCTGGTTAGTGCCACGGTGGCTACGCGCATCAAACAGCAGGTAGTAGCAACCTTCTTCGAGGCGGCTTTCGATCGCCTTTTCATCCTCTGTGGGACCTTTTAGCGTTAACCCGCCGCCAGGCTCTTCTCCGATGTCGGGTAATACCCAAACGTTAACTTCGTCGATCAGGGCCCGGTAGCCAAAGTAATCATCAAATGCATGAATTTTCAGTTGGTTATTGGTGTTTCGTATTACCGCATACGGACCGGTACCAATCGGGTGACTGGAGAAGTTGTTTAGCGTTTCCCATTCCCGCGGCAGGATCATGGCGGGGACCTGCCCCAATAGCCAGGGAAGCCAGCGGTCTGGCTGGGCCAGATGGATATCCAGCGTCCAGGCCGTGGGAGAGACGATCTGCGTGATGTGTGAGTACAGCGGCAGGCTGTTAATGCGCATCAGTGAGGCGATAACATCTGCCATTTCCAGCTCGCGGCCATGATGAAAATGGATCCCCGGACGCAGGAAGAATCGCCAGTGTAAAGGTGAAATTTGCTGCCAGTGATGGGCAATGTCCGCTTCCAGTTCCCCATTTTCCTCATTTACCCGAATTAAGGCGCTGAAGATTTGCCGGGCGATATGGGTTTCGGAGCGGCGTAATGCCGTGCCGGGGAGCAGGTTGTGCATGGGGCGATAATAGAGAACGCGCATGATATGCCGACCCTGGCGAAAGCTGCGACCCAGATGGGAGACCAGCATTTGCCGTACGGCCGTTTTATCACCGACCAGTTGCACCAGTTGATCGATGCGATCCTGTTCCAGTAGGTCTTCTGCGCGCTGCTGCTGGAGCGCCAGCCCGGTATAGAGGAATGTCAGCCGCGAGCGTTTACCTCGTCCAACTTCAGCTTCCCACGTTAACCAGCCGCGATCTTGCATGGTATTAAGCAGCGTACGCATATGGCGGCGCGAGCAGCTCAGCAGATCCGCCAGCTCGTTGAGCGTCGTGTCTTGCGTTTTGCCGTCACAGCATTGCCACAGACGGATGAACTGTTGTTGCAAACGACCAGAAGACATAAAAGGGGAACTCCTGCGGAAAACTCAGCAATTTTATAATCCCTATATTAAGCCAATAATAGATTCCGATGAAGCGATGAGACAACGAAGGGGTCATCTATGCGTCAGTTCTGGTTGAAGTACTTTACCACGACGGAAAAATCGTCCTGGTTGGCTTGCCTGAGCGCACCGCAGCGCTTAAAGATGCTCGAAGAGCTGATGCAGTGGGAGATGACATCTGACTCCTGAATTGGAAATTGCAGACATCATGTGTGACTGAGTATTGGTGCAGGCTGTATCCTGCCATTATATCTGAGCATCGCTGGTGGCTATTTTTTCACATGGCAAGGCGCGAACAGTGAAATTTGGTGAACCAAATAAGGTGTGAGCAACACAGCTATGTGAAAAAATGGCCCCAGCCCTCCGGGACGCGTGTAAAAAACGCATACTCTGCGTTGTCAGGCTTGGGAATAGATTTCTATACCCAGCGCCCTCCGCCTGGATTATGCGTTTTTTACCCAGCGTCGATGCCAGATATAATGGCAGGATACAGCCTCGTTCACCCGCCAGCAGGTATTATCTGCTGGCTTTTTTCGTTTCAGCTGCGCTTAAAAGGAAAGATATGCTCTGGATTATGACCATGGGACGGCGCCTCAACGGCGTTTACGCGGCATTTATGCTGGTCGCTTTTATGATGGGCGTGGCGGGGGCATTGCAGGCACCCACCCTGAGTCTGTTCCTGAGCCGTGAAGTCGGGGCGCAGCCATTTTGGGTCGGGCTGTTTTACACCGTCAATGCGATTGTCGGGATCGTCGTCAGCCTTGGCCTGGCGAAACGATCCGACAGCCAGGGCGATCGGCGCAAGCTGATCATGTTTTGCTGCCTGATGGCGATTGGCAATGCGCTGCTGTTTGCCTTTAATCGCCACTATCTCACGCTGATCACCTGCGGTGTGCTGCTGGCCTCGCTGGCGAACACCGCCATGCCGCAGCTGTTTGCGCTGGCGCGAGAATATGCTGATAACTCCGCGCGTGAAGTGGTGATGTTTAGCTCGGTGATGCGTGCGCAGCTTTCGTTGGCCTGGGTGATAGGACCGCCACTGGCATTCATGCTGGCGCTGAATTACGGCTTTACGGCGATGTTTTCCATTGCCGCAGGTATTTTTGCCATTAGCCTAGTGCTGATTGCGCTGATACTGCCGTCTGTCGCGCGGGTGGAGCAGCCTGTAGACGTGCCGCTGGAACAGACCGGCGGTTGGCAGGACAAAAATGTGCGTATGTTGTTTATTGCCTCCACGCTGATGTGGACCTGCAACACCATGTACATCATTGATATGCCACTGTGGATAAGTCTTGAACTGGGCTTGCCGGACAAGCTGGCCGGGATCCTGATGGGGACGGCGGCTGGGCTGGAAATTCCGGCGATGATTCTGGCAGGCTATTACGTGAAGCGCTTTGGTAAACGGCGAATGATGATCGCGGCCGTAGCGGCAGGCGTGCTGTTTTATATTGGTTTGATCTTCTTTCACAGCCGTATGGCGCTGCTGGTGCTGCAACTGTTTAACGCGGTATTTATCGGTATTATCGCCGGGATAGGCATGCTGTGGTTTCAGGATCTGATGCCTGGACGTGCGGGGTCAGCGACCACATTATTTACCAACAGTATTTCAACGGGAGTCATTCTGGCAGGGGTGATTCAGGGGGCAGTTGCGCAAAGCTATGGTCACTATGCCGTCTATTGGGTGATTGCGGTGATTTCGGTGGTTACGCTGTGGATGACCGGGCGGGTGAAGGACGTTTAGTCCGGCGCAGTCCTGGCGTCGTAGTGCCCGGCCTGGCGATATTTTGCATTAGTTTTTGTCGTTTTTGTCGGCCGGATAAGGCGTTTACGCCGCCATCCGGCAACCTGTCCCTACGGCCTGAACGCGTTACGCTTATCAGGCCTATCCTTCTTTTTTTATCTTGCACGTAAATGTAACGTTGATCACATAACGATCATTTTCCTCTTCCTGGATCTTCTTTTTTCTACTGTTACGCGTATACAGTTACGCGTAACAGTTATCAAAAAAGGAGTTTTTTCATGAAAAACCTATTCGACCTGACCGGTAAACGCGCGCTGATTACCGGTTCCGCTCAGGGCATTGGTAACCTGCTGGCCAGCGGTCTGGCGGCGCACGGTGCTGAGATTGTTATTAACGACATTACCCAGCAGCGGGCGCAGGCGGCGGCGGACAAACTGGTGGCCGAAGGCTATCGCGCTGTTGGCTATGGATTTGATGTTACCAGCGGGGAAGAGGTGGCGTGCGCCATCGCGCAAATTGAAAAGGACGTTGGGGCCATTGATATTTTAATTAACAACGCCGGAATCCAGCGTCGTTATCCCTTCACCGAATTCCCGGAGACTGAATGGGACAAAGTGATTGATGTAAACCAGAAATCGGTCTTTCTGGTATCACAGCAGGTTTCCCGCTACATGGTGCAACGCCGCCGCGGGAAGATTATTAATATCTGCTCAATGCAAAGTGAATTAGGTCGTAAAACCATTACCCCCTACGCGGCGTCAAAAGGCGCGGTCAAAATGTTAACCCGTGGCATGTGCGTGGAACTGGCGGAATACAATATTCAGGTCAACGGTATTGCTCCCGGCTATTTCGCTACCGACATGACCACCGCGCTGGTTAACGATGAAGCATTCTCCGCCTGGCTGTTCCAGCGCACGCCCGCTGCTCGCTGGGGTAACCCGGAAGAGTTGATCGGCGCGGCGGTTTATCTCGCTGCGCCCGCCTCTGACTTTGTGAATGGGCATCTTCTGTTTGTCGATGGCGGCATGCTGGCCGCTGTTTGATCGCTAACGAGGCCGCGGGAAGCAACCTCATCCTTTAATGATAATCCAAGGAGTGAGTATGAATATGCTCGCAAAACTGCCAGCGCGTCGCTGGTGGTATTTAATGCCGATTATTTTTATTACCTACAGCTTAGCTTATCTCGACCGCGCCAATTACGGCTTTGCCGCTGCCGCTGGTATCGAACACGATTTAGGGATCACCCAGGGCACGGCCTCGCTGATTGGCGCGCTCTTTTTCCTGGGATATTTCTTTTTCCAGGTGCCTGGCGCCATGTATGCCGTTAAACATAGCGTCCGTAAAATGATTTTTTACAGCCTGATCCTCTGGGGGCTTTGTGCCGCGGCGACCGGCTTTGTCAGCAATATCCCAACGCTGATGGCGATCCGCTTTATTCTCGGCATCGTCGAAGCGGCGGTGATGCCCGCGATGCTGATTTATATCAGCAACTGGTTTACCAAAACTGAACGCTCGCGCGCCAACACCTTTTTAATTCTCGGTAACCCGGTCACAGTGCTGTGGATGTCGATTGTCTCTGGCTACCTGATTGAAGCCTGGGGCTGGCGCGAAATGTTTATCATTGAAGGTATTCCTGCGGTGATCTGGGCTTTCTGCTGGGTGATTCTGGTGCGCGACAAACCGGCGGATGCGGGTTGGTTGAGCGAGCAGGAGAAGCAGGCGTTACAGCAGGCGATGGACCGCGAGCAGCGGGACATCAAACCGATGCGCAACTACGGTGAAGCGATGCGTTCACGCAGCGTCATTATGCTTTGCGCGGTGCATGCGCTGTGGAGCATCGGGGTGTATGGCTTCATGATGTGGATGCCGTCGATTCTGAAAAACGCGGCGCAGATGGATATTGTGGCGGTGGGCTGGCTGGCGGCAGTGCCGTATCTGGCGGCGATCTGCCTGATGCTGACGGTTTCCTGGCTGTCCGATAAATACCAGAACCGTAAGCTGTTTATCTGGCCGCTGCTGCTGATTGCTGCCATTGCGTTCTTTGCCTCGTGGATGCTGGGCAACCAGTCCTTCTGGCTCTCTTACGCGCTGCTGGTCGTGGCCGCCGCCTGTATGTATGCGCCTTACGGACCGTTCTTTGCGCTGATCCCCGAACTGCTGCCGCGCAACGTCTCCGGCGTGTCGATGGGAATGATCAACAGTTTTGGCGCGTTAGGGGCATTCCTCGGCGCGTGGCTGGTGGGTTACCTCAACGGCGTGACCGGCGGGCCGGGCGTCTCCTACACCTTCATGGCGATTGCTCTGCTGTCATCGGTGGTGCTGATGTACTGCGTTCGTGCGCAAAATGAAACCACGTCGCCGTCGGCTGAGATGGTAACGCGTTAAGGTTGAGCGAGGAGTGCAGTCGCTAACCGGCTGTGATAAGGTTCTCTGCGAGCATAATGGGATGTTGGTCGTAGAGAACCTCATGAAAAACAATCGGATGACATTACAGGATATCGCTAATCTGGCCGGTCTGAATAAGATGACGGTCAGCCGTTATCTGCGTAACCCGAATCAGGTGTCGCAACGCAGCCGTGAATTGATTTCGAAAGTGATGGAAGAGAACAACTACATTCCTAACCGCGCGCCGGAAATATTGCTCAATGCGCGCAGTAAAACCATCGGCGTGTTGATCCCTTCTTTTCGTAACCAGATTTTTGCCGACGTGCTGGCGGGAATTGAATCCGTCACCTCGGCTTGCCAGTACCAGACGTTGATCGCCAACTACGAATATGACGCCGAGCGTGAAGAACGCGAGGTGCTGAATCTGCTCTCTTACAATATCGACGGCCTGATCCTCACGGGAAAGCTGCATACCGAGCGGATGATCCAGTACGTGCGCGCCAGCGGCGTACCTGTGGCGGAACTGATGGATATTAGCGGCCAGTATCTTGATATTCAGGTTGGGTTTGATAACGAAAAAGCCGCGTTTGAAATGACGCAGGCTTTTATCGACAGCGGCAAACGCAGCATTGCTTTCTTTGGCTCGATGGACGACCCCCGCGACCTTAGCCGTTTTCGCGGTACCGGGAAAGCGCTGGCAGCGCAGGGGCTGGAAGCGTACCACCTGGCGCCAAAAACGATTTCGTCGGTGGCGCTGGGCCGCAAGATGTTTCAGCAGGCGATGGCGGAAAAGCCGGATATTGACGCTATTTTCTGTACCAACGATGACCTGGCGGTTGGCGTGCTGCTGGAGTGTCAGGCACAGCAGTACGATGTGCCGGGAAAAATGGCGATTGCCGGTTTCCACGGGCTGGAAATTGGCCGCGCGCGGCTGCAAAAAATCGCCAGCGTGATTACACCACGCTATGAGATTGGCAAAACGGCGGCAGATATTCTGATTAAGCGTTTGAACGGTAAAGATGCGCCGGGCAGCGTTAACCTCGGTTACCAAATCTATTACGGCGATACGCTGTAGGCGAAGAGTAGAGGCTGGCCACCGTGCGGTGACCAGCGGGAGAGATTACTGCATAAACGCTGGCTGCTTGTCTTCGTATTCGGTGATGGCCGCTTCATGCTGCAGCGTCAGCCCGATGCTGTCCAGACCGTTCAGCATGCAGTGGCGGCGGAAGTCGTCGATTTTAAAGCTGTAGGACTTATCGCCCGCTTTCACCACCTGCGCTTCCAGATCCACTTCAAATTTAATGCCCGGATTGGCTTTCACCAGGGTAAACATTTCATCTACCTGCGCGTCGCTCAGAGTCACCGGCAGCAGTTGGTTATTGAAACTGTTGCCGTAGAAGATGTCGGCGAAGCTTGGGGCAATCACCACTTTAAAACCGTAATCGGTCAACGCCCACGGCGCATGTTCGCGTGACGAACCGCAGCCGAAGTTTTCGCGCGCCAGCAGAATTGATGCCCCTTTATATTCCGGGAAGTTCAAAACGAACTCAGGATTTGGCTGTTGCCCTTTTTCGTCCAGAAAACGCCAGTCGTTAAACAGATGAGCGCCAAAACCGGTACGCGTAACCTTCTGCAAAAACTGTTTGGGAATGATTGCGTCGGTATCAACGTTGGCGGCATCCAGTGGGACAACCAGGCCGGTATGCTGGGTAAATTTCTCTGCCATGGTAGTTTCCTTATTTGATGCTGCGAATGTCGGCAAAATGACCGGTAACGGCGGCAGCGGCGGCCATGGCCGGGCTGACTAAATGCGTGCGACCACCGCGGCCCTGACGGCCTTCAAAATTACGGTTGCTGGTGGAGGCGCAGCGCTCGCCCGGATTCAGGCGGTCATTGTTCATGGCCAGACACATGGAACAGCCTGGTAAACGCCATTCGAATCCTGCTTCGATAAAGATCTTGTCCAGACCTTCTGCTTCCGCCTGCGCTTTCACCGGACCAGAGCCCGGCACCACCAGTGCCTGTACGCCTGGCGCAACTTTACGTCCTTTGGCGATTTCCGCCGCGGCGCGTAAATCTTCAATACGCGAGTTGGTGCAGGAACCGATGAACACTTTATCGATAGCCACTTCCGTTAACGGAATACCTGGCTTCAGCCCCATATACGCCAGCGCTTTTTCAGCCGATGCGCGCTCAACGGGATCGGCAAAGGATGACGGGTCGGGAATATTATCGTTCACCGAAATGACCTGACCCGGGTTTGTTCCCCAGGTGACCTGCGGCGCAATCTCTTCCGCTTGCAGGGTGATGACGCTGTCGAAAGTGGCGCCTTCATCCGTTTGCAGGGTTTTCCAGTAGGCGACCGCGTCGTCAAAGTCTTTGCCTTTCGGTGCATGCAGACGGCCTTCGACATAGTTGAAGGTGGTCTGGTCTGGCGCGACCAAGCCCGCTTTCGCGCCCAATTCGATCGCCATGTTGCACAGGGTCATGCGGCCTTCCATGCTCAGCGCGCGGATGGCTTCGCCACAAAACTCAACTACGTGTCCGGTACCGCCTGCACTACCGGTTTTACCGATAATCGCCAGCACAATATCTTTGGCGGTAATGCCAGGGGCTGCTTTACCGTTGACTTCAATCTTCATGGTTTTGGCGCGCCCCTGTTTCAGGGTCTGCGTCGCCAGAACGTGTTCAACTTCAGAGGTGCCAATACCAAACGCCAGCGCGCCGAACGCGCCGTGTGTAGCGGTGTGGGAATCGCCGCAGACGATGGTCATACCCGGCAACGTCACGCCTTGTTCTGGCCCCATCACGTGAACGATACCCTGATACGGATGGTTCAGGTCATACAGCTCGACGCCAAATTCGTTACAGTTCTTAATCAGCTCTTGCATCTGGATGCGTGCCATCTCACCCGACGCGTTGATGTCTTTGGTCTGGGTAGAGACGTTGTGATCCATGGTGGCAAAGGTTTTACCCGGCTGGCGTACCTGACGGCCATGCGCGCGCAGGCCATCAAACGCTTGCGGAGAGGTCACTTCATGCACCAGATGTCTGTCGATGTACAACAGCGGGGTTTCGTTTTGCGCTTCAAAGACGACGTGCGCATCAAACAATTTTTCGTATAACGTTTTGGCCATGATTACACCCCTTCTGCGACGTAACGGGCAATGATGTCACCCATTTCATCGGTACTGACTGCGGCAGCGCCACGGGCTAAGTCACCGGTGCGGATGCCTTCTTCTAATGCGCGGTTGATGGCGCTCTCAATTGCGGTTGCCGCATCATTGGCATCCAGGCTGTAGCGCAGCAGCAGCGCCAGCGACAGGATTTGGGCGATAGGGTTGGCAATGTTTTTCCCGGCGATGTCAGGAGCGGAGCCGCCAGCAGGCTCGTACAAACCGAAGCCCTGATCATTCAGGCTGGCGGACGGTAACATACCCATTGAACCGGTGATCATGGCGCACTCGTCAGACAGAATGTCGCCAAACAGGTTAGAGCACAGCAACACGTCGAACTGGGAAGGATCTTTGATCAATTGCATCGTCGCGTTGTCGATGTACATATGCGCCAGTTCAACGTCTGGGTATTCATTAGCAATTTCATTGACGATTTCGCGCCACAGAATAGACGTTTGCAGTACGTTAGCTTTATCAATCGACGTGACTTTACGGCGACGTTTACGGGCGGATTCAAACGCGATACGCGCAATACGTTCGATCTCGAAACGGTGATAAACCTCGGTATCAAAGGCTTTTTCATGTTGTCCGCTGCCTTCGCGGCCTTTTGGTTGACCGAAGTAAATTCCGCCAGTCAGTTCGCGTACGCACAGGATGTCGAAACCGTTCGCGGCAATATCTGCGCGCAGAGGGCAAAACGCTTCCAGACCCTGATAGAGCTTAGCTGGGCGCAGATTGCTGAATAATTTGAAGTGCTTACGCAATGGCAGCAGCGCGCCACGCTCTGGCTGCTGGTTTGGCGGCAGATTTTCCCATTTCGGGCCGCCAACGGAGCCAAACAGAATGGCGTCAGCTTGTTCACAGCCTTCAACCGTTGCAGGCGGCAGCGGCTGACCGTGGTTATCGATAGCGGCACCACCCACGTCGTAGTGGCTGGTGGTAATGCGCATGTTAAAGCGGTTGCGGATTGCGTCCAGTACCTTCAGGGCTTGCGCCATCACTTCCGGGCCAATACCGTCACCCGGCAAAACAGCAATATGATAATTCTTCGACATCACACGGTTTCCTTGTTGTTCTCGTTGTTCTGAGCTTTGCGTTGCAATTCTTTTTCGACTTCTTCGGCGCGCCAGATGTTGTTCAGCACATGAACCATTGCTTTAGCGGAAGATTCGACGATATCTGTCGCCAGACCGACGCCGTGGAAACGACGACCGTTATAGTTGGCAACGATATCCACCTGACCCAGCGCATCTTTACCGTGCCCTTTGGCGGTCAGGCTGTATTTCACCAGTTCGACGTTGTACTCAGTTACACGGTTGATTGCCTGATAAATGGCATCGACCGGACCGTTACCGTTCGCCGCTTCGGCTTTGACTTCTTCACCACAGGCCAGCTTGACGGAGGCGGTGGCGATGTCGTTTGAGCCGGACTGCACGCTGAAGTAATCCAGACGGAAATGCTCCGGTTCTTCCTGCTGTTTATTAATGAAGGCCAGCGCTTCCAGGTCGTAATCAAATACCTGACCTTTTTTGTCCGCCAGTTTCAGGAATGCGTCGTACAGGTTGTCCAGGCTGTATTCATTTTCTTTATATCCCATCTCGTCCATACGGTGTTTCACCGCGGCACGTCCGGAACGGGACGTCAGGTTCAGCTGTACCTGGTTCAGGCCGATGGATTCAGGCGTCATGATTTCGTAGTTTTCACGATTTTTCAGTACGCCGTCCTGATGGATGCCGGAAGAGTGGGCAAAGGCACCACTACCGACAATGGCTTTGTTAGCAGGAATAGGCATGTTGCAGATTTGGCTGACTAATTGACTGGTGCGCCAGATCTCCTGGTGATTGATGCGGGTCTGTACATTCAGGATATCTTTACGCACTTTGATCGCCATGATCACTTCTTCCAGTGAGCAGTTACCGGCGCGTTCGCCGATACCGTTCATCGCGCCTTCCACCTGACGCGCTCCGGCGTGAACGGCTGCCAGTGCGTTGCCTACGCCCAAACCTAAATCATCATGGGTGTGTACGGAGATGATGGCTTTATCGATATTTGGTACGCGTTCATACAGGCCAGAAATGATTGCCCCAAATTCGAAAGGCATGGTGTAACCGACGGTATCGGGGATGTTAATGGTTTTGGCTCCCGCGTTAATGGCAGCTTCAACCACGCGAGCCAAATCGGCGATAGGGGTACGGCCTGCATCTTCGCAGGAGAACTCCACGTCATCGGTATAATTACGCGCACGCTTAACCATGTAGACCGCGCGCTCAATGACCTCATCCAGCGTACTGCGTAATTTCGTCGCGATGTGCATCGGCGAGGTGGCGATAAACGTATGAATACGGAAAGCCTCAGCGACTTTCAGAGATTCTGCGGCAACGTCGATATCTTTTTCTACGCAGCGAGCTAAGGCACAAACGCGGCTGTTTTTAACCTGACGAGCGATAGTCTGAACTGACTCAAAGTCGCCCGGTGAAGAAACGGGGAAACCCACTTCCATCACGTCAACGCCCATACGCTCAAGGGCCAGCGCAATCTGCAGTTTTTCTTTCACACTCAGGCTTGCCTGTAACGCCTGTTCACCATCGCGTAAGGTGGTATCGAAAATAATGACTTGCTGGCTCATGGTTTAGGTCCTTGGTTTCTTAGGGCGCCTTGCTTCGAGCATAAAAAAACCCGCGCAACGGCGCGGGTTTTTTGTCTTAACTGGAGCTGACTTAATGCTGAATGTCGTCCACCAGTCCACCGCGCAACGAAGATGCGTTTAGTAGTAGTAGACCGTTGAAACGAGCAATGTAAGTCATCAATTAAGCTCCAGGCGAATGCGATATGCTTTTAGTGGTACTGGATATGAAGACTGATGTCAACCCTCACTCCAGCAAATGCCTCGTTAGAGGGGGGAAGTTTCTGCAAAACTTAAGCGAATTGTGCTGAATTTTTCGGGCTACATAAAATTAATCAGTTGATGGTTGTACATAATTTTCATGTTTTGACATATTTGAGCATAGTTATTTGCATTTATTGTAACGGCGAACTGAAGGAAAAGTCGCTCTTGGAATTTCATATCTTAATGATTTATCTGTTTTTATAGTAATTATGAATGGCTATGGGTGGTGTAACACCACAAAATTGATAAATTAATGTTAACTTTTAATGTATTAATAATATAAACATTTAATTAAAACTTAAATACACATTCACTATACGTATGATTGTATATTCGCCATGCTTATGGTTATATTGTTTTTGAAATTTAAACATATGAATCACCGTGCAGTGACACTGCCACACTGCGATCGCATTGGTCTTTTGTTCATTTAGGTTTGTGCCTTTATGTTTTCCTAATTTTAATGTTTTTTCTTTTTCTCATCTTATATGTATGGTAAATCATATTAACGGAGATTATTTCTTCACTCCGTCTGGGAAAAGGGAGTTTAGAGTGACAGTGGAGTTAAATATGCCAGAAGTAAAAATAACAGATAAAACAAATATTATAGATATTGGGAAACCACAGCTTCGCATGGTTGATCTTAATTTATTAACCGTCTTTGATGCGGTGATGCAAGAACAAAACATCACCCGTGCCGCGCATACTTTGGGGATGTCGCAACCTGCTGTCAGTAATGCGGTCGCGCGCCTGAAAATTATGTTTAATGATGAGCTTTTTGTTCGTTATGGACGCGGTATCCAGCCGACAGCAAGAGCCTTCCAGCTATTTGGTTCTGTTCGTCAGGCATTGCAATTAGTGCAGAATGAACTGCCTGGATCGGGTTTTGAGCCAGCCAGCAGCGAGCGCGTATTCAATCTTTGCGTATGCAGCCCATTGGATAATATTCTGACCTCGTTGATTTATAATAGGGTTGAGCAAGTTGCACCAAACATTCATGTCGTATTTAAATCTTCACTCAATCAAAATACAGAGCATCAATTACGTTACCAGGAAACTGAATTCGTTATTAGCTATGAAGAGTTCCGACGTCCTGAATTTACCAGTATTCCGTTATTCAATGACGAAATGGTGTTAGTGGCAAGTAAAAAGCATCCGCGCATTAGTGGTCCTTTACTGGAAAGCAATGTCTATAATGAACAGCATGCGGTGGTGTCACTTGATCGCTTCGCATCATTCAGCCAACCGTGGTATGACACACCGGATAAACAATCCTCCGTGGCTTATCAGGGCATGGCATTAATTAGCGTTCTTAATATTGTGTCGCAAACGCATTTGGTCTCTATTGCGCCACGTTGGTTAGCAGAAGAATTTGCCGATTCTTTAGAACTACAGATCTTGCCTTTACCGTTAAAATTGAACAGCCGCACATGCTATCTTTCATGGCATGAAGCCGCAGGCCGGGATAAAGGACATCAATGGATGGAAGAGTTGTTAGTCTCCGTTTGTAAGCAGTAGCATTTAGCAGAGTAAACCGGACGGTGCATCCTGTTTATTCTGCTTTTAACTTTATAACTGAAATTTTATGCTGAACTCTATTTTTTACGTCTGTCCAAAAGTGTCAAAAAATAGAGTAATCGCTGTAAGTCCCCATTTTTAAGCGATTATTTATCATACTGATTGCTTATGCTGGTTTAATTCTCCGTTTATTCGCGTCTTTCCTCCTTTTTATTCTTATTTACTCCAGTGCCACCCCTTCGGAGTCAATTGCCATGCGTCATCGTCAGCGGTTAATGTGTTGTTAAACCGCAATTCATTATAAGAGTGAGGCAAGCCATGGAGATGTTGTCTGGAGCCGAGATGGTCGTCCGATCGCTCATCGATCAGGGTGTGAAGCAGGTATTCGGTTATCCCGGAGGGGCCGTCCTCGATATTTATGATGCCCTGCATACGGTCGGCGGTATTGATCATGTGCTGGTCCGCCATGAACAAGCGGCGGTACATATGGCTGATGGCCTTGCGCGTGCCACGGGAGAAGTGGGGGTCGTATTGGTCACCTCCGGGCCGGGGGCGACCAACGCGATTACCGGGATCGCAACGGCTTACATGGATTCCATTCCGCTGGTGATCCTCTCCGGACAGGTCGCAACGTCGCTGATTGGCTACGATGCCTTCCAGGAGTGCGACATGGTAGGTATATCCCGCCCGGTGGTGAAACATAGCTTCCTGGTCAAACAAACGGAAGATATCCCGCAGGTGCTGAAAAAAGCCTTCTGGCTGGCAGCAAGCGGTCGTCCGGGGCCAGTGGTGGTGGATTTGCCGAAGGATATTCTGAATCCGGCGAAGAAACTGCCTTATAGCTGGCCGGACTCGGTGAGTATGCGCTCGTATAATCCGACGACGACGGGACATAAAGGACAGATAAAACGGGCGTTGCAGACGCTGGTCGCGGCGAAGAAACCGGTTGTCTATGTGGGCGGTGGCGCGGTCAATGCCGCTTGCCATGAGCAGTTAGCTCAGATTGCTGAAGCGCTGAATCTGCCGGTTGTCTCCTCGCTCATGGGGTTGGGCGCGTTTCCGGCCACGCATCGTCAGGCGCTGGGCATGTTGGGCATGCACGGTACCTACGAAGCCAATATGACCATGCATCATTCCGATGTGATCTTTGCCGTTGGCGTTCGCTTTGACGATCGAACGACGAATAACCTGGCAAAATATTGTCCTAATGCGACCGTGCTGCATATCGATATCGATCCGACCTCTATTTCCAAAACCGTTACTGCGGATATTCCGATTGTGGGGGATGCCCGCCTGGTGCTGGATCAGATGCTCGAACTACTGGAGCAGGAGAAATCTCAGCAGCCGCTGGATGATAATCGTGACTGGTGGCAACGGATTGAGCACTGGCGTGCCCGTCAGTGTCTGAAATACGACACGCAAAGCGAAAGTATTAAGCCGCAGGCGGTGATTGAAACCATCTGGCGTCTGACGAAAGGGGAGGCGTATGTGACCTCTGACGTTGGCCAACACCAGATGTTTGCCGCACTTTACTATCCGTTCGATAAACCGCGTCGCTGGATTAACTCAGGCGGCCTCGGGACTATGGGATTCGGTTTACCTGCGGCGTTAGGGGTGAAAATGGCTTTGCCGGATAAAACGGTAGTGTGCGTCACCGGGGATGGCAGCATTCAGATGAATATCCAGGAGCTGTCGACGGCGCTGCAATATGAACTGCCGGTGCTGGTACTCAACCTTAACAACCGTTATCTCGGCATGGTCAAACAGTGGCAGGACATGATCTACTCCGGGCGTCACTCACAGTCTTACATGCAGTCGCTGCCCGATTTCGTGCGCCTTGCTGAGGCTTATGGACATATCGGTATCCAGATTAATCGGCCTGAAGAACTTGAGAGCAAGTTGGGCGAAGCGCTGGAACATGTGCGTAACCATCGTCTGGTGTTTGTCGATGTCACCGTCGACGGTAGTGAACATGTCTACCCGATGCAGATTCGTGGGGGTGGGATGGATGAAATGTGGTTAAGCAAAACGGAGAGGACCTGATTATGCGCCGGATATTATCAGTATTGCTTGAAAACGAGTCAGGTGCATTATCGCGTGTGATTGGCCTCTTCGCCCAGCGTGGTTACAACATTGAAAGCCTGACCGTCGCGCCGACCGACGATCCGACCTTATCGCGGATGACGATTCAGACGGTAGGGGATGAGAAAGTCCTTGAGCAGATCGAAAAGCAGCTCCACAAACTGGTGGATGTTCTGCGCGTTAGCGAGCTGGGACAGGGCGCCCACGTTGAACGAGAAATCATGCTGGTGAAAATCCAGGCCAGCGGTTATGGCCGGGAAGAAGTGAAACGCAACACGGAGATTTTCCGCGGGCAAATCATCGATGTCACGCCTTCTATCTACACCGTACAACTGGCGGGCACCAGCGATAAGCTGGATGCGTTTCTGGCAACGCTGCGTGAAGTCGCTAAAATTGTGGAAGTTGCTCGCTCCGGCGTGGTTGGGCTTTCCCGCGGCGATAAAATCATGCGTTAATCATGATCGGGTTCTTAATTCGCAAGCCCAACGACTCAGGTTGGGCTTTTTTTTGCGAAATCAGCGGTAACCAGAGACAAAAGCGGTTGCCGGAGTCATTATTCTGCGCTTAGATGTTAATAAATTTAACCCATGCCATCACAAAGGTTATGGTTTGTACATTTTACGCAAGGGGCAATTGTGAAACTGGATGAAATCGCTCGGTTGGCCGGCGTTTCGCGAACGACTGCAAGCTACGTTATTAATGGCAAAGCAAAGCAATATCGCGTAAGCGACAAAACGGTTGAAAAAGTCATGGCGGTGGTGCGCGAGCATAATTACCACCCGAATGCCGTGGCGGCCGGGCTGCGTGCTGGACGCACACGTTCTATCGGGCTGGTGATCCCGGATCTTGAGAACACGAGCTATACCCGGATCGCAAACTATCTGGAGCGCCAGGCGCGTCAACGTGGGTATCAGCTGTTGATTGCCTGCTCTGAAGATCAGCCAGATAACGAAATGCGCTGTATTGAGCATCTTTTACAGCGCCAGGTCGATGCCATTATTGTGTCGACTTCCTTGCCGCCTGAACATCCGTTCTACCAACGCTGGGCAAACAGTTCATTCCCGATTGTGGCGCTGGATCGTGCACTGGATCGCGAACATTTTACCAGCGTTGTGGGTGCAGATCAGGATGATGCGGAAATGCTGGCGGAAGAGTTACGCAAATTCCCTGCTGAAACCGTCCTCTATCTGGGCGCGCTTCCTGAATTATCCGTCAGTTTCCTGCGCGAACAGGGTTTTCGTACCGCGTGGAAGGACGATCCGCGTGAAGTCCATTTCCTGTACGCCAACAGCTATGAGCGGGAAGCTGCAGCGCAGCTGTTTGATAAATGGCTGGAAACGCACCCAATGCCTCAGGCGTTGTTTACCACGTCGTTTGCTCTGTTGCAGGGGGTGATGGATGTGACCCTGCGTCGTGATGGGCAGTTGCCGTCTGATTTAGCGATTGCGACTTTTGGCGATCACGAACTGCTCGACTTCCTGCAGTGCCCTGTTCTGGCAGTGGCACAGCGCCATCGTGATGTCGCGGAACGCGTGCTGGAGATTGTACTGGCAAGTCTGGACGAACCGCGTAAACCAAAACCAGGTTTAACGCGTATACGGCGTAATCTGTACCGTCGCGGTATTCTCAGCCGTAACTAAGTTCCCTCAATTGATGACGTCGGCGGGATAAGCCTCTGACGTCTTCAGTTTTTCTATTCTCAGAAATAACCGCATTATATTTAAGAATATTCTTTAGAATTATCTGAAATGTATTCTTGAAATACCCCGAATTAAAAATGCAACTATCCATTTTTGGGTTATTGATACGTAACGACGCGTTACGGTTGTATTATTTTGTTACATGCATGTGTGGATTTGCCGAATTAACAAACACTTTGCTCTCGTATTGCGGCCATCTGGTGCTTACCTTGGTCCTGCGCGGCGTACAGACCGATTAACTGGTACTGTTAACTCGCTGCATATTGTCCTAAAATGCCGCTCGCGTCGCAAACTGACACTTTATATTTTCTTCTGATGATATTCAGTTGTTTTAAACAATGATGAGTTGTTGGATTTTTTTCTTACAAATATTCATGACGTTAATTTGCTTCGTTTGCTGTACGGATTTTGTTCAACGCTGATATTAGCCGTAAACAATGGGTTTTTTGCTCCGCTAAGCGCCGCGACTTGCTTGACAAGGTTTTCCTCCGCTCCGTAAACTCCTTTAAGTGGGAATTTGTGGGATAAAGTGGTAATCGGGGGTGAGACTGGCATGTTCCGGGGAGCAACGTTAGTTAATCTCGACAGTAAAGGGCGCTTATCCGTGCCTACCCGTTATCGGGATCAACTGCTTGAGAGCGCTACCGGTCAAATGGTTTGCACCATTGACATCCATCACCCGTGCCTGCTGCTGTACCCCCTGCCTGAATGGGAAATAATCGAGCAGAAGCTATCGCGTCTGTCGAGCATGAATCCAGTTGAGCGTCGCGTACAGCGCTTATTGTTGGGTCATGCCAGCGAATGTCAGATGGATAACGCTGGTCGATTACTGATAGCGCCCATTCTGCGGCAACACGCAGGGCTAACGAAAGAAGTGATGCTGGTTGGGCAGTTCAATAAGTTTGAGCTGTGGGATGAAACGACCTGGTATCAACAGGTCAAGGAAGATATCGACGCTGAGCAGTCTGTTACTGGCGCGTTGTCGGAACGATTGCAGGATTTGTCTCTATAAAATGACGGAAAATTATAAACATACAACGGTGTTGCTGGATGAAGCCGTAAACGGCCTGAATATTCGTCCAGACGGCATCTACATTGACGGGACATTTGGTCGCGGTGGTCACTCACGTCTGATCCTCTCCCAGCTTGGCGAAGAGGGGCGTTTACTGGCAATCGATCGCGATCCGCAGGCTATTGCCGTTGCTAAAACGATTACCGATCCTCGCTTCTCCATCGTACATGGACCTTTCTCTGCGCTGGCTGACTATGTCGCTGAGCGTGGACTGACCGGTAAGATCGACGGGATTCTTCTCGATCTGGGCGTTTCTTCACCGCAGCTCGATGACGCAGAGCGCGGTTTTTCGTTTATGCGTGACGGTCCGTTAGATATGCGTATGGACCCAACACGCGGTCAGTCAGCGGCCGAATGGCTGCAAACCGCCGATGAAGCAGACATTGCCTGGGTGATTAAAACCTTTGGCGAAGAGCGCTTCGGCAAACGCATTGCCCGAGCCATCGTGGAGCGTAACCGCATCGAACCGATGACCCGCACCAAAGAACTGGCGGAAGTTATTGCGGCGGCAATGCCGGTGAAGGACAAATTCAAACATCCCGCGACCCGTACCTTCCAGGCGGTGCGCATTTGGGTGAACAGTGAACTGGAGGAGATAGAGCAGGCGCTAAAAAGCTCGCTCAGCGTGCTGGCTCCAGGTGGTCGCCTTTCGATCATCAGTTTCCATTCGCTTGAAGACCGCATTGTGAAACGCTTTATGCGTGAACAAAGCCGTGGTCCTCAGGTACCGGCTGGAATACCGATGACCGAAGCGCAGATCAAAAAACTGGGCGGCCGTGAGTTAAGAGCACTAGGCAAGATGATGCCGGGTGAAGAAGAGGTCGCTGAGAATCCTCGTGCCCGTAGTTCAGTTCTGCGTATTGCAGAGAGGACGAACGCATGATCAGCAGAGTGACAGAAGCCCTCAGCAAAGTTAAAGGATCGATAGGAAGCAACGAGCGCCATGCCTTGCCTGGCGTGATCGGTGACGATCTTTTGCGGTTTGGGAAGCTGCCACTCTGCCTGTTCATTTGCATTATTTTGACGGCGGTTACCGTCGTGACAACAGCGCACCACACGCGGTTACTGACTGCGCAGCGTGAGCAACTGGTCCTGGAGCGAGATGCGCTGGATATCGAATGGCGTAACTTGATCCTTGAGGAGAACGCGCTCGGCGACCATAGCCGTGTTGAACGGATCGCAACGGAAAAGCTGCAAATGCAGCATGTCGATCCCTCACAAGAAAATATCGTAGTACAAAAATAAGGATAAACGCGACGCATGAAAGCAGCGGCAAAAACGCACAAACCAAAACGCCAGGAAGAACAAGCCAACTTTATCAGTTGGCGTTTTGCGTTACTGTGCGGCTGTATTTTGCTGGCACTGGGTTTTCTGCTGGGTCGCGTTGCCTGGCTGCAAATCATCGCGCCGGACATGCTGGTGCGTCAGGGTGATATGCGCTCTCTACGCGTCCAGGAAGTGTCTACATCGCGCGGAATGATTACCGACCGCTCTGGTCGTCCGCTGGCGGTGAGTGTTCCGGTTAAAGCTATATGGGCCGACCCGAAAGAAGTACATGATGCCGGCGGAGTGAGCGTTGGCGAACGCTGGAGAGCGCTGTCAACCGCGCTGAATCTCCCGCTCGATCAACTGGCTTCCCGCATTAACGCCAACCCGAAAGGGCGCTTTATCTATCTGGCGCGTCAGGTAAACCCTGACATGGCTGACTACATCAAAAAACTGAAGCTGCCAGGTATCCATCTGCGCGAAGAATCCCGCCGTTACTACCCTTCCGGGGAAGTGACTGCTCACCTCATCGGTTTTACGAACGTCGACAGCCAGGGCATTGAAGGCGTTGAGAAGAGCTTCGACAAGTGGCTCACCGGACAACCGGGCGAGCGTATTGTACGTAAAGACCGGTATGGCCGCGTCATTGAAGATATCTCTTCTACCGACAGCCAGGCGGCGCATAACCTCGCGTTGAGCATTGATGAGCGTTTACAGGCACTGGTCTACCGTGAACTGAATAACGCCGTGGCGTTCAACAAGGCGGAGTCAGGCAGTGCGGTACTGGTGGATGTGAACACCGGTGAAGTGCTGGCAATGGCCAACAGTCCGTCCTACAACCCGAACAATCTCACCGGTACGCCAAAAGACGCGATGCGTAACCGCACCATTACCGACGTGTTTGAACCGGGTTCTACCGTTAAACCGATGGTGGTGATGACCGCGCTGCAGCGCGGTGTGGTACGCGAAAATACGGTCCTCAACACTATCCCTTACCGAATTAATGGTCACGAAATCAAAGACGTGGCACGTTATAGCGAATTAACCCTCACCGGGGTTTTGCAGAAGTCGAGTAACGTCGGTGTTTCCAAGCTGGCGTTAGCGATGCCGTCCTCAGCGTTAGTAGATACTTACTCACGTTTTGGGCTGGGAAAAGCGACCAATTTGGGGTTGGTCGGAGAACGCAGTGGCTTATATCCTCAAAAACAACGGTGGTCTGACATAGAGAGGGCCACCTTCTCTTTCGGCTACGGGCTAATGGTAACGCCGTTACAGTTAGCGCGAGTCTATGCAACGATCGGCAGTTACGGCGTTTATCGTCCACTGTCGATTACTAAAGTTGACCCTCCAGTTCCGGGCGAGCGTATCTTCCCGGAAGCGACCGTACGTACCGTGGTGCACATGATGGAAAGCGTGGCGCTGCCCGGCGGCGGCGGCGTGAAGGCGGCGATTAAAGGTTATCGTATCGCCATTAAAACCGGTACAGCGAAAAAAGTAGGGCCGGATGGCCGCTACATCAACAAATACATTGCTTATACCGCAGGCGTTGCGCCTGCGAGTCAGCCGCGCTTCGCGCTGGTTGTTGTTATCAACGATCCGCAGGCGGGTAAATACTACGGTGGCGCCGTTTCCGCGCCGGTCTTTGGTGCCATCATGGGCGGCGTACTGCGTACCATGAACATCGAGCCGGATGCGCTGACAACGGGCGATAAAAATGAATTTGTGAATAATCAAGGCGAGGCAACAGGTGGCAGATCGTAATTTGCGCGACCTTCTTGCTCCATGGGTGCCGGGTGCACCGGAGCGAGCACTGCGGGAGATGACGCTTGACAGCCGTGTGGCTGCATCGGGCGATCTCTTTGTCGCAGTATTAGGTCATCAGGCGGACGGGCGTCGGTATATCCCGCAGGCGATAGCGCAAGGTGTGGCTGCCATTATTGCAGAAGCGAAAGATGAAGCTACTGATGGTGAAATCCGTGAAATGCACGGCGTTCCGGTCATCTATCTTAGTCAGCTTAACGAACGTTTATCTGCACTGGCAGGCCGTTTTTACCACGAGCCTTCTGAGAAAATGCGTCTGGTCGGCGTGACCGGGACCAACGGTAAAACCACCACCACCCAGCTGCTGGCACAGTGGAGCCAACTGCTTGGCGAAACCAGCGCGGTGATGGGAACAGTAGGCAATGGCCTGCTGGGCAAAGTGATCCCGACGGAAAATACCACCGGTTCAGCCGTTGATGTCCAGCATGTGCTGGCGGGGCTGGTTGCGCAGGGCGCAACGGTTGGCGCAATGGAAGTCTCTTCACACGGTCTGGTTCAGCATCGCGTGGCGGCGCTGAAGTTTGCCGCATCAGTATTTACTAACTTAAGCCGTGACCATCTCGACTACCACGGCGACATGGAACATTACGAAGCCGCGAAATGGCTGCTGTATTCCACGCACCATTGCGGTCAGGCCATCGTCAATGCGGATGATGAAGTCGGTCGTCGCTGGCTGGCGAAACTCCCGGATGCGGTTGCCGTTTCGATGGAAGACCACATCAACCCGAACTGTCACGGTCGTTGGTTAAAAGCGGTTGACGTGAAGTATCACGACAGCGGGGCAACGATTCGTTTTACCTCCTCATGGGGCGACGGTGAAATTGAAAGCCGCCTGATGGGGGCGTTTAACGTCAGCAATCTGCTGCTGGCGCTGGCAACGCTGCTGGCACTGGGCTATCCGTTAGCTGATTTACTGAAAACGGCGACACAATTGCAGCCGGTTTGCGGGCGTATGGAAGTGTTCAGTGCGCCGGGTAAAACCACCGTGGTTGTTGATTACGCCCATACGCCAGATGCGCTGGAAAAAGCGCTACAGGCGGCACGTTTGCACTGTACTGGCAAACTGTGGTGCGTCTTTGGCTGCGGCGGCGATCGCGATAAAGGCAAACGTCCGTTGATGGGCGCAATTGCCGAGCAGTTTGCAGATGTTGTCGTGGTGACTGATGACAACCCGCGTACCGAAGAGCCGCGCGCCATTATTAACGACATTCTGGCGGGGATGCTGGATGCCGGACAGGCGAAGGTGATGGAAGGTCGCGCAGAAGCGGTGACAAACGCCATTATGCAGGCGAAAGAAAATGATGTGGTGCTGGTGGCCGGTAAAGGTCATGAAGACTACCAGATCGTTGGTTCACAGCGCCTCGATTATTCTGACCGCGTCACGGCAGCGCGTCTGCTGGGGGTTATCGCATGATTAGCGTAACGCTCAGCCAACTGGCGGAGATCCTCCGTGGCGAATTGAAAGGGGCCGATCTGACCCTTGATGCCGTAACAACCGATACGCGTAAAGTGACGCCGGGCTGCCTGTTTGTGGCACTGAAAGGCGAACGCTTTGATGCCCATGATTTTGCAGACAAAGCGCAAGAGAGCGGGGCCGGTGCGCTGTTGGTCAGCCGCCCGTTGGACACCAACCTGCCGCAGCTGATTGTTAACGATACGCGTCTGGCGTTTGGTGAACTGGCTGCGTGGGTTCGCGCCCAGGTTCCGGCGCGCGTTGTCGCGCTGACCGGCTCATCCGGTAAAACGTCCGTCAAAGAGATGACGGCTGCCATTCTGAGCCAGTGTGGTAACACCCTATATACCGCGGGCAACCTGAATAACGACATCGGTGTACCGATGACGCTGCTGCGCTTAAACAACGATTACGACTATGCCGTGATTGAGCTCGGTGCCAACCATCAGGGCGAAATCGCCTGGACCGTCGGCCTGACGCGTCCGGAAGCGGCGCTGGTGAACAACCTGGCCGCCGCGCACCTGGAAGGCTTCGGCTCTCTGGCGGGCGTTGCGAAGGCAAAAGGTGAGATTTTTACCGGTCTGTCAGCGAACGGTATCGCCATTATGAATGCCGACAACAACGACTGGCTGAACTGGCAAAGCATCATCGGCGATCGCAAAGTCTGGCGTTTCTCCCCGAATGCAGCCAATAGCGACTTTTCGGCGACCAACGTTCATGTGACCTCGCATGGCACGGAATTTTCTCTGCAAACGCCGACCGGAAGCATTGATGTCCTGCTGCCGTTACCGGGTCGCCATAATATCGCTAACGCCCTTGCGGCGGCGGCGCTCTCTATGGCGGTAGGCGCGACGCACGAGGCGATCAAAGCGGGGTTGAAGGATCTGCAAGCGGTACCGGGGCGTCTGTTCCCGATTCAACTCGCGGAAAATCAGCTGCTGCTGGACGACTCCTATAACGCGAACGTCGGTTCGATGACCGCAGCGGTGCAGGTGCTGTCTGAAATGCCGGGCTATCGCGTACTGGTCGTTGGCGATATGGCAGAGCTTGGCGCAGAAAGCGAAGCATGCCATGTACAGGTGGGTGTTGCTGCGAAAGCTGCAGGCATCGACCGTGTACTGAGTACGGGAAAACTGAGTCAGGCAATTAGCGACGCCAGTGGCGTTGGCGAACATTTTGCGGATAAAAGTACGCTGGCCGCGCATCTTAAAGCATTGATTGCAGAACATCAGGTCATGACGATTTTAGTGAAGGGTTCACGTAGTGCCGCCATGGAAGAGGTAGTACGCGCATTACAGGAGAATGGGACATGTTAGTTTGGCTGGCCGAACATTTGGTCAAATATTATTCCGGCTTTAACGTCTTTTCCTATCTGACGTTTCGCGCCATCGTCAGCCTGCTGACCGCGCTGTTCATCTCTTTGTGGATGGGCCCGCGCATGATTGCCCGCTTACAAAAAATGTCCTTTGGACAGGTCGTACGTAACGATGGTCCGGAATCGCACTTCAGTAAACGCGGTACGCCAACCATGGGTGGGATCATGATCCTCACCGCGATAGTTATCTCCGTACTGCTGTGGGCATATCCGTCGAACCCGTACGTATGGTGCGTGCTGGTGGTATTGATTGGCTACGGCATTATCGGTTTTGTCGATGACTACCGCAAAGTGGTGCGCAAAGATACCAAGGGCCTGATTGCCCGCTGGAAGTACTTCTGGATGTCGGTGATTGCGCTGGGTGTAGCCTTTGCGCTGTACCTCGCCGGTAAAGACACCCCGGCTACCGAGCTGGTGGTGCCGTTCTTTAAAGACGTGATGCCGCAACTGGGTCTGTTCTATGTTCTGCTGGCGTACTTCGTGATTGTGGGGACCGGCAACGCGGTCAATCTTACCGATGGCCTGGATGGTCTGGCGATTATGCCGACCGTGTTCGTAGCAGCGGGTTTTGCGCTGGTGGCATGGGCTACCGGTAACATGAACTTTGCCAACTATCTGCACATTCCCTACTTACGCCATGCAGGCGAACTGGTGATCGTCTGTACGGCGATTGTCGGCGCGGGATTAGGTTTCCTGTGGTTTAACACCTATCCGGCGCAGGTCTTTATGGGTGACGTCGGTTCGCTGGCGCTGGGTGGCGCGCTGGGCATTATTGCCGTGCTGCTGCGTCAAGAGTTCCTGCTGGTAATCATGGGCGGCGTATTTGTTGTAGAAACACTGTCGGTCATTCTGCAGGTTGGCTCCTTTAAGCTGCGCGGACAGCGCATCTTCCGTATGGCGCCGATTCACCATCACTATGAACTGAAAGGCTGGCCGGAACCGCGCGTCATTGTGCGCTTCTGGATTATTTCGCTGATGCTGGTGCTGATTGGCCTGGCAACGCTGAAGGTACGTTAATCATGGCTGATTACCAGGGTAAAAAAGTCGTCATTATCGGTCTGGGATTGACCGGGCTGTCCTGCGTGGATTTCTTTCTGGCGCGTGGCGTGACGCCGCGCGTGATGGATACCCGTGCGACGCCGCCTGGTCTGGATAAATTACCGGAAGCAGTTGAGCGTCATGTTGGTAGCCTGAATGATGACTGGCTGCTGGCCGCCGATCTCATCGTCGCCAGCCCTGGTATTGCCCTGGCGCACCCTTCGTTGAGCGCTGCTGCTGATGCCGGGATTGAAATTGTTGGCGACATTGAGCTGTTTTGTCGCGAAGCACAGGCACCGATCGTCGCGATCACCGGTTCCAACGGGAAAAGTACCGTCACTACGCTGGTCGGCGAGATGGCGAAAGCAGCCGGCGTGAACGTGGGGGTTGGCGGAAATATTGGCCTGCCCGCGTTGATGCTGCTGGATGACGAACGCGAGCTGTATGTACTGGAGCTGTCGAGCTTCCAGCTGGAGACAACCTCCAGCTTACAGGCCGTAGCCGCCACCATTTTGAACGTCACCGAAGATCATATGGACAGATATCCGTTTGGCTTGCAGCAGTACCGTGCGGCCAAACTGCGTGTCTATGAGAATGCGAAAGTGTGTGTGGTCAATGCTGATGATGCGCTGACCATGCCGATTCGCGGGGCGGATGAGCGCTGCGTGAGCTTTGGCATCAATATGGGTGACTATCATCTCAATCGTCAGCAGGGTGAAACCTGGCTGCGGGTGAAGGGTGAAAAAGTCCTGAACGTGAAAGAGATGACGCTTACCGGCCAGCATAACTATACCAACGCCCTGGCGGCGCTGGCGCTGGCGGATGCTGCGGGTCTGCCGCGGGCGTCCAGCCTGAAAGCGCTGACTACCTTTACCGGTCTGGCGCATCGTTTCCAGTTGGTACTGAATCATAACGGTGTGCGTTGGATCAACGATTCAAAAGCCACCAACGTCGGCAGCACCGAAGCTGCACTGAATGGTCTGCACATTGAGGGTACGCTGCACCTGCTGCTGGGCGGTGACGGGAAATCCGCCGACTTTATGCCGCTGCAACGTTACCTGACTGGCGACAACATTCGTCTGTACTGCTTTGGTCGCGATGGCGCACAGCTTGCCGCTCTGCGCCCTGAGGTTGCGGAACACACTGAAACCATGGAGCAGGCAATGCGTCTGCTCGCACCGCGTGTGAAGTCGGGTGATATGGTGCTGCTGTCGCCAGCCTGTGCCAGCCTTGACCAGTTCAAGAACTTTGAGCAACGTGGTGACGTCTTTACCCGTTTGGCGAAGGAGTTGGGTTGATGCGCTTCTCTCTCCCTCGTCTGAAAATGCCGCGCGTACCGGGACTGGGTGTCCTGGCGTGGATCTTCGCGGCACTTAAAGGCTGGGTGATGGCTTCGCGTGATAAAGACGCGGACAGCCTGATCATGTATGACCGCATGCTGCTGTGGCTGACTTTTGGTCTGGCAGCGATCGGTTTTGTGATGGTGACATCGGCATCGATGCCCGTAGGGCAACGCCTGGCAGGCGATCCCTTCCTGTTCGCTAAACGTGACGCGCTGTATATCTTCCTCGCGTTCTGTCTGGCGATGGTGACGCTACGTCTGCCGATGGAGTTCTGGCAAAAGTACAGCACGACGATGCTGATCGCCTCGATCATCATGTTGTTGATCGTTCTGGTGGTGGGGAGCTCCGTTAACGGGGCATCGCGCTGGATCGCGCTGGGTCCACTGCGTATTCAGCCTGCGGAATTCACCAAGCTGTCGCTGTTCTGTTATCTCGCCAACTACCTGGTGCGTAAAGTCGATGAAGTGCGTAACAACCTGCGCGGCTTCTTAAAGCCGATGGGTGTGATTCTGGTGCTGGCAATCTTGCTGCTGGCGCAGCCTGACCTTGGTACGGTAGTGGTGCTGTTTGTCACGACGCTGGCGATGCTGTTTCTTGCTGGAGCGAAACTGTGGCAGTTCATTGCCATTATCGGTATGGGGATTTCGGCGGTAGTGCTGCTGATCCTTGCCGAACCGTATCGTATTCGCCGCGTAACCTCCTTCTGGAACCCATGGGAAGATCCGTTTGGCAGCGGCTACCAGTTAACGCAATCGCTGATGGCTTTTGGTCGCGGTGAGATTTGGGGACAGGGGTTAGGTAATTCGGTGCAAAAACTGGAATATTTACCGGAAGCGCACACCGACTTCATCTTCGCCATCATTGGGGAAGAGCTGGGTTATATCGGTGTGGTATTGGCACTTTTAATGGTATTCTTCGTCGCTTTTCGCGCGATGTCGATTGGCCGCAAAGCGCTGGAAATTGACCACCGTTTTTCAGGCTTTTTAGCCTGTTCCATCGGGATTTGGTTTAGCTTCCAGGCGCTGGTAAACGTCGGTGCGGCAGCTGGTATGCTGCCAACCAAAGGTCTGACGTTACCGCTGATCAGTTATGGTGGTTCCAGTTTGTTGATTATGTCGACGGCCATCATGTTTTTGTTACGTATTGATTATGAAACGCGTCTGGAAAAAGCCCAGGCGTTTACACGAGGTGCACGATGAGTGGTCAACCGAAGCGGTTAATGGTGATGGCAGGCGGTACCGGTGGGCATGTGTTCCCTGGGCTGGCGGTCGCGCATCATTTAATGGCTCAGGGCTGGCAAGTTCGTTGGCTGGGCACCGCCGATCGTATGGAAGCGGACTTAGTGCCGAAGCATGGCATTGAAATTGACTTTATTCGCATCTCCGGTTTGCGTGGCAAAGGTGTCAACGCTCTGCTTGCCGCCCCCGTGCGTATTTTTAATGCCTGGCGTCAGGCGCGCGCCATCATGAAGCAGTTTAAGCCTGATGTGGTGCTGGGTATGGGCGGCTACGTGTCCGGCCCTGGCGGTCTGGCAGCCTGGTCATTAGGCATTCCGGTTGTACTGCATGAGCAGAATGGCATTGCGGGATTAACCAACAAGTGGCTGGCGAAAATTGCCACTACGGTGATGCAGGCTTTTCCTGGCGCTTTTCCGAATGCGGAAGTGGTGGGTAACCCGGTACGCACCGACGTTCTGGCGCTGCCGTCGCCCGAAGTACGTCTGGCAGGGCGTGAAGGCCCGGTTCGCGTGCTGGTCGTCGGGGGTTCTCAGGGAGCACGCGTATTGAACCAGACGATGCCGCAGGTTGCCGCAGAGCTTGGTGACGCGGTGACTATTTGGCATCAGAGCGGCAAAGGTGCGCAGCAAACCGTTGAACAGGCATATGCTGACGCGGGACAACCGCAGCACAAGGTCACTGAGTTTATTGATGATATGGCAGCCGCCTACGCGTGGGCGGATGTCGTAGTTTGTCGCTCAGGTGCGCTGACGGTAAGTGAAATTGCTGCCGCAGGTTTGCCTGCGCTGTTTGTGCCTTTCCAGCACAAAGACCGACAGCAGTACTGGAATGCGCTGCCGCTGGAGAAAGCGGGCGCCGCCAAAATTCTTGAGCAGCCGCAGTTTACTGTGGATGCCGTCGCTAACACCCTTTCCGGGTGGTCGCGAGAAACCTTATTAACCATGGCAGAACGTGCGCGCGCCGCATCCATACCGGATGCCACAGAGCGTGTTGCTAATGAAGTGAGCCGGGCTGCCCGGGCGTAATTGTGGTGATGCCTTTTGCATCGCATGAACTAAGAAGTTAATGGCTAAAGAATGAATACACAACAACTGGCAAAACTGCGTTCCATAGTGCCCGAAATGCGTCGCGTTCGGCACATTCACTTTGTCGGCATCGGTGGTGCTGGTATGGGCGGTATTGCCGAAGTTTTGGCCAACGAAGGTTATCAGATCAGCGGTTCTGACCTGGCGCCGAATCCGGTGACTCAGCAGTTGACGAATCTGGGCGCCACGATTTTCTTCAACCATCGCCCGGAAAACGTGCGTGATGCGAGCGTGGTGGTGGTATCCAGCGCCATTTCTGCGGATAACCCGGAAATTGTTGCGGCGCATGAAGCACGTATTCCGGTGATCCGTCGTGCTGAAATGTTGGCTGAATTAATGCGTTTTCGTCACGGTATCGCCATTGCCGGGACGCACGGTAAAACCACGACCACAGCGATGGTCTCCAGTATCTACGCGGAAGCGGGGCTGGATCCGACGTTTGTCAACGGCGGTCTGGTGAAGGCTGCAGGCGTCCATGCGCGTCTGGGTCATAGCCGTTATTTAATTGCGGAGGCAGATGAGAGCGATGCGTCGTTCCTACATTTGCAGCCGATGGTGGCGATTGTTACCAATATCGAAGCCGATCATATGGATACCTACCATGGCGACTTTGAAAATTTAAAGCAGACGTTTATTAATTTCCTGCATAACTTACCGTTTTATGGTCGTGCGGTGATGTGCGTTGACGATCCGGTGATCCGCGAGTTGTTGCCGCGGGTCGGTCGTCAAACCACAACCTATGGTTTCAGCGATGATGCTGATGTGCGCGTTGAAGATTACCAGCAGATTGGTCCACAAGGGCACTTCACGCTGCTGCGTCAGGGGATGGCCGATTTACGTGTGACATTGAACGCACCGGGCCGTCACAATGCGCTGAACGCGGCGGCGGCGGTGGCAGTTGCAACAGAAGAAGGCATTGAAGACGACGCAATTCTGCGCGCGCTGGAAAGTTTCCAGGGCACCGGACGCCGTTTTGACTTCCTCGGCGAATTTCCGCTTGAGCCGGTAAACGGTAAAGCCGGGACGGCGATGCTGGTTGATGATTATGGCCATCACCCAACGGAAGTGGATGCCACGATTAAAGCTGCACGCGCGGGCTGGCCGGACAAAAATCTGGTAATGCTGTTCCAGCCGCACCGCTTTACGCGTACACGCGATCTATATGACGACTTTGCCAACGTGCTGACTCAGGTCGATGCGCTGTTGATGCTGGATGTATACGCCGCGGGTGAAGCCGCGATTCCGGGGGCTGACAGCCGCTCGCTGTGCCGTACGATCCGTGGTCGCGGTAAGATCGACCCGATTCTGGTATCCGATCCGGCTCAGGTGGCAGAAATGCTGGCGCCGGTATTAACCGGCAATGATCTTATTTTGGTGCAGGGCGCTGGAAATATCGGCAAAATCGCGCGTTCCTTAGCTGAAATCAAACTGAAGCCGCAAAACCCGGAGGAAGAACAACATGGCTGATAAAATCGCGGTCCTGTTAGGAGGAACCTCCGCAGAGCGTGAAGTTTCGCTGAATTCCGGCGCGGCCGTACTGGCAGGGTTACGTGAAGGTGGTGTCGATGCCCATCCGGTTGACCCTAAAGAGATTGATGTCACTCTTCTGAAATCTATGGGTTTTCAGAAGGTGTTTATTGCGCTGCACGGTCGTGGCGGGGAAGATGGCACGTTGCAGGGCATGCTGGAGCAAATTGGCCTGCCATATACCGGCAGCGGCGTCATGGCGTCCGCAATTTCGATGGACAAACTGCGCAGCAAGCTGCTGTGGCAGGGCGCAGGTTTACCCGTCGCGCCCTGGGTTGCATTGACCCGCTCTGAGTTCGAAAAAGGTCTTAGCAATGAATCGGTTACAAAAATCTCTGCGTTAGGTTTGCCGCTGATTGTGAAGCCAAGCCGTGAAGGCTCCAGCGTAGGGATGTCAAAAGTTGAAGAAGAAAATGCTTTGCAGGGTGCATTAGCATTGGCTTTTCAGCATGATGAAGAAGTACTGATCGAAAAATGGCTCAGTGGCCCGGAATTTACAGTTGCGATACTTGGTGAAGAAATTTTACCGTCAATACGTATCCAACCCGCGGGAACCTTCTATGATTATGAGGCGAAGTATCTCTCTGATGAGACACAATATTTCTGCCCTGCAGGTCTGGAAGCCGAACAAGAGGCCCGTTTGCAGGAATTAGTCCTGAAAGCATGGACCGCATTGGGCTGTAAAGGTTGGGGTCGCATTGACGTCATGCTGGACAGCGATGGCCAGTTTTATCTGCTGGAAGCGAATACCTCTCCGGGTATGACCAGCCACAGCCTGGTGCCGATGGCGGCACGTCAGGCTGGCCTGAGCTTCTCGCAGTTGGTGGTAAGAATTCTGGAGTTGGCGGACTGATATGTCGCAGGCTGCGCTGAACACGCGAAACGGTGATGAAGAAGAAGTAAACTCCTCACGCCGCAATAATGGAACGCGTCTTGCAGGAATACTGTTCCTGCTGACAGTGCTGTGCACCGTGTTTGTCAGCGGCTGGGTAGTGTTGGGGTGGATGGAAGATGCGCAGCGGTTGCCATTGTCAAAGCTGGTGTTAACCGGCGAACGGCATTACACGCGCAATGACGATATTCGTCAGTCCATTCTGGCTCTGGGCGCTCCGGGAACCTTTATGACTCAGGATGTGAACATCATTCAGAGTCAAATTGAACGTCTCCCCTGGATTAAACAGGCGAGCGTCAGAAAGCAATGGCCCGATGAATTGAAGATTCATCTGGTTGAATATGTGCCCATTGCGCGTTGGAATGACCAGCATATGGTGGATGCCGAAGGCAATACGTTCAGCGTCCCAACCGGTCGGGCCAATAAGCAGGTATTACCTATGTTGTACGGACCGGAAGGCAGCGCAAGTGAAGTGTTGCAAGGGTTCCGTGATATGGGGCAGGTGCTGGCTAAGGATAGATTCACCCTGAAGGAAGCGGCGATGACCGCTCGTCGTTCCTGGCAGTTGACGCTGAATAACGATATTAAGCTCAATCTGGGCAGGGGCGATACGATAAAACGTTTGGCTCGCTTTGTGGAACTCTACCCGGTTTTACAGCAGCAGGCGCAAACCGATGGCAAACGGATTAGCTACGTTGATTTGCGTTATGACTCAGGAGCGGCAGTAGGCTGGGTTCCCTTGCCTCCTGAGGAATCTAATCAGCAACAGAATCAGGCACAGGCAGAACAACAATGATCAAGGCGACGGACAGAAAACTGGTAGTTGGACTGGAGATTGGCACCGCGAAGGTAGCCGCTTTAGTAGGGGAAGTTCTGCCCGACGGTATGGTCAATATCATTGGCGTGGGCAGTTGCCCATCGCGAGGTATGGATAAAGGCGGGGTGAATGACCTTGAGTCAGTGGTGAAGTGCGTACAGCGCGCCATTGACCAGGCTGAACTGATGGCAGATTGCCAGATTTCCTCGGTGTATCTGGCACTTTCCGGTAAACATATTAGCTGTCAAAATGAAATTGGTATGGTGCCCATTTCCGAAGAGGAAGTGACGCAGGAAGATGTGGAAAACGTGGTACATACGGCAAAATCCGTACGCGTTCGCGATGAACATCGTGTTCTGCACGTTATTCCGCAGGAATACGCCATTGACTACCAGGAAGGCATTAAAAATCCGGTAGGTCTTTCCGGCGTACGTATGCAGGCAAAAGTCCACCTTATTACCTGCCACAACGACATGGCGAAGAACATTGTCAAAGCTGTTGAACGTTGTGGTCTGAAAGTTGACCAACTGATTTTTGCCGGGTTGGCAGCCAGTTATTCCGTGTTGACGGAAGATGAACGTGAGCTGGGTGTCTGCGTGGTGGATATTGGTGGTGGTACAATGGACATCGCCGTTTATACTGGCGGGGCGTTGCGCCACACTAAAGTTATCCCTTATGCAGGGAATGTAGTGACCAGTGATATCGCGTATGCCTTTGGTACGCCGCCGAGCGATGCTGAAGCCATTAAAGTGCGCCATGGCTGTGCGCTGGGGTCCATCGTGGGTAAAGACGAAAGCGTTGAAGTGCCAAGCGTAGGTGGTCGTCCACCGCGTAGCCTGCAACGTCAGACCCTGGCAGAAGTCATTGAGCCGCGTTATACCGAGCTGCTCAACCTGGTCAACGAAGAAATTTTGCAATTACAAGAACAGCTTCGCCAGCAGGGTGTGAAACATCATCTGGCGGCGGGGATTGTGTTAACCGGTGGTGCTGCGCAAATTGAAGGTCTTGCGGCCTGCGCACAGCGCGTGTTCCATACGCAAGTACGTATTGGCGCGCCGCTGAATATCACTGGTCTGACGGATTATGCTCAGGAGCCGTATTATTCAACGGCAGTGGGGCTGCTTCACTACGGAAAAGAATCCCATTTGAGTGGTGAGGCTGAAGTAGAAAAACGCGTAACGGCATCAGTTGGCTCGTGGATCAAACGACTCAATAGCTGGCTGCGAAAAGAGTTTTAATTTTTAAAGAGACCAACGCACATTAACGGTCTCAGGCGACAGGCACAACGGAGAGAGAAACTATGTTTGAACCTATGGAACTTACCAATGACGCGGTGATTAAAGTCATCGGCGTCGGCGGCGGTGGCGGTAATGCCGTTGAACACATGGTGCGCGAGCGCATCGAAGGTGTTGAATTCTTCGCAGTGAATACCGACGCTCAGGCGTTGCGTAAAACGGCGGTTGGACAGACCATTCAGATTGGTAGCGGCATCACCAAAGGTCTGGGCGCGGGTGCGAACCCGGAAGTCGGCCGTAATGCGGCAGACGAAGATCGTGAAGCTCTGCGTGCAGCGCTTGACGGGGCAGACATGGTGTTTATCGCAGCAGGCATGGGCGGCGGTACCGGTACCGGTGCAGCGCCAGTGGTTGCTGAAGTAGCAAAAGATTTAGGTATTCTGACCGTTGCTGTCGTGACTAAGCCTTTCAACTTTGAAGGCAAGAAGCGTATGGCATTCGCGGAGCAGGGTATCACCGAGCTGTCCAAACATGTGGACTCTCTAATTACTATTCCGAATGACAAACTGCTGAAAGTACTGGGTCGCGGTATCTCCCTGCTGGATGCGTTTGGCGCAGCGAACGACGTACTGAAAGGCGCAGTTCAGGGTATCGCTGAACTGATTACTCGTCCGGGCCTGATGAACGTCGACTTTGCAGACGTGCGCACCGTGATGTCCGAAATGGGCTACGCGATGATGGGTTCTGGCGTGGCGAGCGGTGAAGACCGTGCAGAAGAAGCGGCTGAAATGGCTATCTCTTCTCCGCTGCTGGAAGACATCGATCTGTCCGGCGCACGCGGCGTGCTGGTCAACATTACTGCGGGCTTCGACCTGCGTCTGGATGAGTTCGAAACCGTGGGTAACACCATCCGTGCCTTTGCATCGGATAACGCGACCGTGGTAATCGGTACCTCTCTGGACCCGGATATGAACGACGAACTGCGTGTGACCGTTGTTGCGACTGGAATTGGTATGGACAAGCGTCCTGAAATCACTCTGGTAACCAACAAGCAGGTACAGCAGCCGGTAATGGATCGTTACCAGCAACACGGCATGGCGCCGTTGACGCAAGAACAGAAGCCGGTAGCGAAAGTGGTTAACGACAATACGCCGCAAACCACTAAAGAGCCGGATTATCTGGATATCCCTGCATTCCTGCGTAAGCAAGCTGATTAAGAATTAGCTGGAATTTGGGAATCTGCGCTCTTTGTGCTAAACTGGCCCGCCGAATGTATAGTACACTTCGGTTGGATAGTTAATTTGGCGAGATTATACGATGATCAAACAAAGGACACTTAAACGTATCGTTCAGGCGACTGGCGTCGGTTTACATACCGGCAAAAAAGTCACGCTGACGCTACGCCCTGCGCCGGCCAACACCGGGGTCATCTATCGTCGCACCGACTTGAATCCTCCGGTAGATTTCCCGGCCGATGCCAAATCTGTGCGTGATACCATGCTCTGTACGTGTCTGGTCAATGAGCATGATGTGCGGATTTCAACCGTAGAGCACCTGAATGCTGCTCTGGCGGGCTTAGGTATCGATAACATTGTTATTGAAGTTAACGCCCCGGAAATCCCGATCATGGATGGTAGTGCTGCTCCATTCGTATATCTGCTGCTCGATGCGGGTATTGAAGAACTGAACAGCGCTAAGAAATTTGTTCGCATCAAAGAGACCGTTCGTGTCGAAGATGGTGATAAGTGGGCTGAATTCAAACCGTTTAATGGTTTCTCGTTGGATTTTACCATCGACTTTAACCATCCAGCGATTGATGCCAGCACGCAGCGCTACGCGATGAACTTCTCTGCAGATGCGTTCATGCGTCAGATCAGCCGTGCGCGTACTTTCGGCTTCATGCGTGATATCGAATATCTGCAGTCCCGTGGCCTGGCCTTGGGCGGCAGCTTCGATTGTGCCATCGTTGTTGACGATTATCGCGTATTGAACGAAGACGGTCTGCGTTTTGAAGATGAATTCGTTCGTCACAAAATGCTCGACGCGATTGGTGACTTGTTCATGTGTGGTCACAACATTATTGGTGCATTCACCGCGTATAAATCCGGTCATGCATTGAATAACAAACTGTTGCAGGCGGTCCTGGCAAAACAGGAAGCTTGGGAATATGTGACCTTCCAGGACGATGCAGAACTGCCTCTGGCGTTCAAAGCACCTTCGACCGTACTGGCATAACGACATACGCTGTCGTATAAATTCGACTGGTAAATCTGGCACTCTCTCCGGCCAGGTGAGCCAGTCGTTTTTTATGTACTCATTAGCGCAGCCTTTTCCAACGCAAATATTTCCCTGCCACTAGGTTAAAATAGTGTGCGATCGCTGCTTTCTTGAGCATATTTACCCATGGCCGGTTGTCATTACTGCTGTGGAGCGTACGCTTTAATGATAAGATTCGTGCGCAAAAAAATGTTTTGCATTCGTAACCCCAAACGCAGGGTATATCAGGTGGCAAAAACGTGAGTGGAATACTGACGCGTTGGCGACAGTTAGGCAGACGGTACTTCTGGCCGCATCTCCTGTTGGGGATGGTCGCGGCGAGTTTTGGCCTGCCCGCGCTCGGTAATGCTGCTGAACCCAATACCCCCGCGAAGGCGACCGCCAGCAATCACGATCAATCCGCTAAAGTTAACTTTAGCCAGCTTGCTTTGCTGGAAGCGACTAATCGCCGCCCAAATTTTACCGTCGATTACTGGCATCAACATGCCATTCGTACGGTTATCCGCCATCTTTCTTTTGCCATGGCGCCTCAGGCGTTGCCTGTTGCCGAAGAGCCGTTGCCAATCCAGGCGCACCATCTTGCGTTACTGAATACGCTCAGCGCGATGCTGACGCAAGAAGGCACTCCGCCCGCGACAGTAAGTCGCGTGACATACGCCCACTTTACTTCTCAGGCCGCGTTTAGCGTTCCGGTCTGGATCAGCCAGCTGCAGGGTATCCGCGCTGGTCCTCAACGCCTCAGCTAAAAAAGAACCTTCCAACTTATAATTTTTGACTCCGCATCGCGGGGCGTTTGAGATTTTATTATGCTAATCAAATTATTAACCAAAGTATTCGGTAGCCGTAACGAGCGTACGCTGCGTCGTATGCGTAAAGTGGTCAATGTCATCAACGCAATGGAACCGGAGATGGAAAAACTCTCCGATGATGAACTGAAAGCGAAGACCGCTGAATTCCGCGCCCGTCTGGAAAAAGGTGCCAGCGTTGAGAGCCTGATCCCGGAAGCGTTCGCAGTGGTGCGTGAAGCGAGTAAACGCGTGTTCGGTATGCGCCACTTCGACGTTCAACTGCTGGGCGGTATGGTGCTTAACGATCGCTGCATCGCAGAAATGCGTACTGGTGAAGGTAAAACCCTGACCGCGACGCTGCCAGCCTACCTGAACGCATTAAGCGGGAAGGGCGTACACGTGGTTACCGTGAACGACTACCTGGCTCAGCGTGATGCCGAAAATAACCGCCCGCTGTTTGAATTCCTCGGCATGACCGTTGGTATCAACATGTCTGGCCTGCCAGCGCCAGCCAAGCGTGAAGCCTACAACGCCGATATTACTTACGGTACCAACAACGAATACGGCTTTGACTACCTGCGCGACAACATGGCGTTTAGTCCGGAAGAGCGTGTTCAACGTAAACTGCACTATGCGCTGGTCGATGAAGTTGACTCCATCCTGATCGATGAAGCGCGTACGCCGCTGATCATTTCCGGCCCGGCTGAAGACAGCTCGGAAATGTATAAAAAAGTGAACAAAATCATCCCACACCTGATCCGTCAGGAGAAGGAAGATTCCGACACGTTCCAGGGGGAAGGCCACTTCTCTGTTGATGAGAAAGCGCGCCAGGTTAACCTGACCGAACGTGGTCTGGTACTGATTGAAGAGTTGTTGGTTAACGAAGGCATTATGGATGAGGGCGAGTCTCTGTACTCTCCAGGCAACATTATGCTGATGCACCACGTGACTGCCGCACTGCGTGCGCACGTGCTGTTTACCCGCGATGTTGACTACATCGTGAAAGACGGCGAAGTTATCATCGTTGATGAACACACCGGCCGTACCATGCAGGGGCGTCGCTGGTCTGATGGTCTGCACCAGGCTGTTGAAGCTAAAGAAGGCGTAGAGATCCAGAACGAGAACCAGACGCTGGCATCTATTACCTTCCAGAACTACTTCCGTTTGTACGAAAAACTGGCCGGTATGACCGGTACAGCAGATACCGAAGCCTTTGAATTTAGCTCCATCTACAAGCTGGATACCGTAGTTGTACCAACTAACCGTCCGATGATCCGTAAGGATTTACCGGATCTGGTGTACATGACCGAAGCGGAAAAAATTCAGGCGATCATTGAAGATATTAAAGAGCGTACCGCAAATGGCCAGCCGGTGCTGGTGGGTACTATCTCCATTGAAAAATCTGAAGTGGTCTCTAACGAGCTGACCAAGGCAGGCATCAAACATAACGTTCTGAACGCCAAGTTCCATGCCAGCGAAGCGGATATCGTCGCACAGGCGGGTTACCCGTCTGCCGTGACAATCGCTACTAACATGGCGGGTCGTGGTACCGATATCGTGCTGGGTGGTAGCTGGCAGGCAGAAGTTGCCGAGCTGGAAAACCCAACTCCGGAACAAATCGCGCAGATCAAAGCCGAGTGGCAGGTTCGCCATGACGCGGTATTAGCTGCTGGTGGTTTGCATATTATCGGTACTGAGCGTCACGAATCTCGTCGTATCGATAACCAGCTGCGTGGTCGTTCTGGTCGTCAGGGGGATGCGGGTTCTTCTCGTTTCTATTTGTCGATGGAAGATGCGCTGATGCGTATTTTTGCCTCTGACCGCGTGTCCGGCATGATGCGTAAACTGGGTATGAAGCCTGGTGAAGCCATTGAACACCCTTGGGTGACCAAAGCAATTGCTAACGCGCAGCGTAAAGTGGAAAGCCGCAACTTCGATATTCGTAAGCAGTTGCTGGAATATGATGATGTTGCCAACGACCAGCGTCGTGCTATCTACACCCAGCGTAACGAACTGCTGGACGTAACTGACGTTAGCGAAACCATTAACAGCATTCGCGAAGACGTATTCAAAGCGACGATTGATGCCTATATTCCGCCGCAGTCTCTGGAAGAAATGTGGGATATTCCGGGTCTGCAGGAACGTCTGAAAAACGACTTCGATCTGGATATGCCGATTTCAGAGTGGCTGGATAAAGAACCTGAGCTGCACGAAGAAACGCTGCGCGAACGTATTCTGGCAAACGCAGTAGAAGTTTATCAGCGCAAAGAAGAAGTTGTGGGCGCGGAGATGATGCGTCACTTCGAAAAAGGCGTGATGCTGCAAACGCTCGACTCTTTGTGGAAAGAGCACCTGGCTGCGATGGATTACCTGCGTCAGGGTATCCACCTGCGTGGTTACGCGCAAAAAGATCCGAAGCAGGAATACAAGCGTGAATCCTTCTCTATGTTTGCATCAATGCTGGAATCACTGAAGTACGAAGTGATCAGCACTCTGAGCAAAGTTCAGGTGCGTATGCCTGAAGAAGTAGAAGCGATGGAGCAGCAGCGTCGCGAAGAAGCTGAGCGTTTAGCGCAGATGCAGCAGTTGAGCCATAAAGGTGATGATTCTGCTGCGGCAGAAGAGCTGGCGGCACAAACCGGCGATCGTAAAGTGGGTCGTAACGATCCGTGTCCTTGCGGTTCCGGCAAGAAATACAAACAGTGTCATGGCCGTCTGAGCTAAGAAAATAACTTATTGAAAAGGCGCAGACTTCTGCGCCTTTTTTATGGACGATGAAAATGAAAATATTGCAGATCGCCGTCGGGATTATTCGTAATCAGCACAATGAAATTTTTATCACCCAGCGTGCGGCTGATGCCCACATGGCCAATAAGCTGGAGTTCCCCGGCGGGAAAATTGAAGCGGGCGAAACGCCGGAGCAGGCGCTGATTCGCGAGCTACAGGAAGAAGTAGGGATCACGCCGACTCAAAGTTCATTGTTCGAAAAGTTGGAGTATCAGTTTCCGGACAGGCATATCACTCTGTGGTTCTGGCTGGTTGAAAGCTGGGAAGGCGAGCCGTGGGGAAAAGAGGGGCAACCGGCGCAGTGGATAGCGCAATATGCTCTGAATGCGGAAGATTTCCCGCCGGCGAATGCACCGGTCATTGAAAAGCTGATTACTGGATAATGGTGTTCGTAGGCCGGATAAGGCAACACCGCCATCCGGCAAATTATGGCGGGGGTGCTACGCTTGCCCGCCCTACGTATTAGCAGAATTACTTCTGCTCCTCACTCCAGTCGTCGCTTTCCGACAGATCGCCTGAGCTTGGGATGCGTTTCTCTTCTGCAGCCCACTCTCCCAGATCGATTAACTGGCAGCGCTTGCTGCAGAATGGGCGAAACGGACTGACTTCAGCCCATACTACAGGCTTGCCGCAGGTTGGGCAGTTGACGATGGTTTGTTCAGACATGTTGACTCCTTAACAGCACGCCAGTTCAAAATCGAGGCGCTCAGGCACCTGACCATTTTCGCTATCCAGCGGCATAAAGCGGATGGCAAAACGGCTCTTATGACCAGAAATTTGCGGATAAAGCTGCGAATCAAGCGGCAGCTGCAAGCGCAGCAGATCTGCATCTTCGCCGTTGTCCTGATAAAAACCATTCAGGCTGGTTTGCTTACGAAACGGCGCTGAGTTGCGAATTAAATCCAGCACCAGCGACAGCGCTTGATTGAGCGGATTCAGGCTGGCAAGCCAGGTTTCAACCTGCGCGTCACGATACGATTGCGCCAGGTGTAACCAGATATGCAGAGTCGGCAGATCGAAACTGCAGCACCCGCCAGGAATACTTAAACGCTGACGTACGAGACCAATCAGACGATCTTCGCGCAGCGTCTGTCCAATACGCGGGGCAGAAATCAGAATGCTGCCTGCACTTTTTAACTGCTGGCGCAAAGAGTCGATTCTGCTTTGATCGACGCCGGGAACTTCGACCCAGGCCTGGAGTTTACGCTGCTGTCGCTCCAGTTCTTTGAGGAGTTCGGTACGGACTTCGCCGCGTTCAAATACATCCAGTAAATCTCCGATATTGCGGAAAAAATGCAGAGCGCCGGCATGGTCAGCAATGGGTAAATTAACGGAGAGCTGTTGGATTAAAAATTCAATGCGCAGCCATGTACGCATCTTCTCATTGAGAGGGTGTTCAAAAAGGACCTGGGTGTGCATTACGGTTTTTCCTGTGAGACAAACTGCGACGCGCATTGCAAATAGAGCGCGTGCAGGCGGGCGACATCCGAGGCGATGGCTTCCGGTGCGCCATTATTATCAATAACATCGTCTGCCACGGCCAGCCGCGCTTCACGCGTTGCCTGGGCAGCAAGAATTTGTTCAACATGCTCACGTGTGACGTCATCACGCTGCATGGTGCGTCTGAGCTGGGTTTCGGGCGTGACATCCACCACAAGTACGCGGTCGGCTTTTTTATACAGCGAATTTTCCACCAGCAAAGGGACAACCCATAACAGGTAAGGTGAGGTCGCTTGCTGAAACTGGCGCTGCGTTTCCTGCTGAATAAGCGGATGGAGCAGGGCATTCAGCCAGCTTTTCTCCTCTGGGGCGGAAAAAATGCGTTCGCGTAAAATGCGCCGCTGCAACGATCCGTCTGCGGCGATAACCTCGGAACCAAAATGTTCTTCGATTGCCTTAAGAGCAGGTGTGCCGGGTTCAACCACCTGGCGCGCAATAATATCTGCATCAATGATGTTTATTCCGAGGTCAGCGAACGCATTTGCAACGGTGCTTTTACCACTGCCAATGCCGCCGGTTAAGGCTACCGTATACCTCATAGATGCCGATCCTGGAGTTTAAGTTTGATTATCAAACAGTTAAAAGTTAAGCGTGCGAAGGCGAGGCTGTTGCAGGATTAACCTACTATTCGCCAGGTAAATTTATGGGATTGTAGCGTAAAAAAAGAGAATTTCGCAGTCTTGCGCGGCATTGATTAGTGCGTATGATAGCGTCACTGGAGTTGTGAGTTTCGATTTTTCGCCATTAACCCCAGGAATCCGCACATGCGTATCGAAGAAGATCTGAAGTTAGGTTTCAAAGACGTTCTTATCCGCCCTAAGCGTTCTACTCTCAAAAGCCGTTCCGATGTTGAGCTGGAACGTCAATTTACCTTTAAGCATTCAGGTCAGACCTGGTCCGGCGTACCTATTATTGCCGCGAACATGGACACTGTCGGGACGTTTGCCATGGCAACGGCGCTGGCATCCTTCGACATCCTGACCGCTGTGCACAAACACTATTCTGTTGAAGACTGGGCCGCCTTCATCGCAGAGACTTCTGCCGATGTACTCAAACACGTAATGGTTTCAACCGGCACGTCTGACGCAGACTTCGAAAAAACCAAACAGATTTTGGCGCTCAACCCAGCGCTGAATTTTATCTGCATTGATGTGGCAAATGGCTACTCAGAGCATTTTGTTCAGTTTGTGTCGAAAGCGCGTGAAGCATGGCCGACAAAAACGATTTGTGCGGGCAATGTAGTCACCGGTGAAATGTGTGAAGAGCTGGTGCTCTCCGGTGCTGATATTGTCAAAGTAGGCATAGGCCCGGGTTCTGTATGCACCACACGTGTAAAAACCGGCGTTGGCTATCCACAGCTTTCTGCGGTTATTGAATGTGCGGATGCAGCCCACGGTCTGGGCGGCATGATTGTCAGCGACGGCGGCTGCACAATGCCGGGTGACGTTGCAAAAGCGTTTGGCGGCGGCGCAGACTTCGTTATGCTCGGCGGTATGTTGGCCGGTCACGAAGAAAGCGGCGGCAAAATTGTTGAAGAAAACGGTGAGAAATTCATGCTGTTCTACGGTATGAGCTCAGAATCTGCTATGACCCGCCATGTTGGTGGTGTTGCTCAGTATCGTGCCGCTGAAGGTAAAACCGTTAAGCTGCCTCTGCGCGGCCCGGTTGATAATACCGCTCGCGATATTCTCGGCGGTTTGCGTTCTGCTTGCACCTATGTAGGCGCATCCCGTCTGAAAGAGCTGACCAAACGTACAACGTTTATTCGTGTACAGGAACAAGAGAACCGCGTATTCAATAGCCTGTAAAACAGGTCGTTCTGTGAAATGCCGGATGGCGTTACGTCGCCATCCGGCATTTGAATTTATCCCACTCCGCTCATCGCATCTCCCAAATGGAAAATCGGTAAATACATCGCGACAACCAGCGTACCGATGATAAGCCCCGTAATGACCAGCAACGCAGGCTCAAGTAATGCAGCCAAATTCTCAGCTTGAGCCAGGGTTTTCTCGCCATGGTGATGCGCGAGATTGCGCAGCATTGCATCCAGCGAGCCGGAAGCTTCACCTGTTCGGACCAGCTGTATGCACAATGGGCTGAATTCACCGCTATTTTTAAGCGCTAACCAGACCGGCTTTCCGGCGCTAATGTCGTGCTGAACCAGCGCTAAACGTTGCGACCAGAAAGGGTTAGCCAGCGTTTCGGTAACGCTCTCAAGACCCTGCAAAAAGGGAATGCCCGCATTTTGCGTTAACGCCAGAACGGTGAAGATCTGCGTGAGCTTTTGCCCTCTCACCATCGGCCCTATGACCGGGAGGCTGAGCAGCAATTTCTGGCGCAGAACGAGCCAGTACGGTTTCTGATTTATCAAATGATGTGCCGCAACCGCTACCAGGCCAAGTGCTACCGCCAGCCATCCCCATTGGCTGCTATAGTGTGCGATGGTAATAATCCACTGAGTGAGGGCCGGTAGCGGGGTGTTGAATGTCTGGTAGATGGCGGCAAACTCAGGGAGTACAAACTGCAACATCGCAAATACGACCAACACCGCCATTGTGATGATGATAATCGGATAGCGCAGGGCTTTTTTAACTTTATCAGCAAGTTGCTGTTGTTTCTTTTGCTGGTAGGCGAGTTCAAAACAGCAGTCGTCCAGCTTACCCGTAAGCTCTCCGGTGCGGATCATTGCCTGGTAAAGGGGCGGAAAAACGTGTTGCCATTGTGATAGCGAGGTGGAGAGGGTAATGCCCTGTTCCATATCGTAAGCCAGCGTACGCAGTAGCGCCTGCCATTGACTGCTGGAATGTTGTTCAGCAAGCAGAGCTAGCCCTGCTGAGAGCGTTAACCCTGCTTTTAGCAATGTCGCCAACTGGTGTATGGTTTCGGCACTTCTTGTACGGCTCCAGTGCGAGGTTTTGACACGCATACGCTTAATGCGTAGCGGCGTAATCTGTTGTTTCTCAAGAGCCAGCATTAATGACGGTTGGGTATCGGCCCATAGTGTACCTTCCAGCGATTTACCTTTGTTGTTAATGCCTTGCCAGCGCCAAAGCTGTTTAGCGGACATGAGGCATGCCCAGTACACGAATCAGCTCTTCAAATGTCGTTAATCCTTGCTCGACGGCCTGACAGCCATTCTCGAAAAGCGTTCTCCCTGATAGCTGAGCATCAGGTTCCACTCCGTCTACGGGGGCGTCACTGGCAATACTCTGACGTAATGCCGGAGTAACAGGGAGTACTTCAAACAATGCCGTACGGCCATAAAATCCGTGATAACAATGTTTGCAGCCAGGGGCCTGCCAATTCGGTAGTGGTGTAGGCCAGACAGCTTTCGGGAGTGTGATAGGCGTACTCTGACGTTGTCGGCAATGGGGGCACAACTTTCTGACCAATCGCTGTGCAATGACGAGCGTCAGCGCGGAGGCGATCATCCAGCGTGCGACCCCCATTTGTTGCAGACGCACCAGCGTTTCACTGGTGGAATTGGTATGCAGCGTAGAAAGAACCAGATGACCGGTTTGTGCGGCTTTAAGGGCTATTTCTGCTGTTTCTCCATCGCGGATTTCACCCACCATGATAATGTCGGGATCCTGACGCAACAGAGCACGTAAGACTCCCTGAAAAGTCAAACCGGCGCGTGGGTGAATTTGCGTCTGGTTGATGCCTGCGATCGGGATCTCTACCGGATCTTCTACGCTACAGAGATTAACATCTGGCGTGTTTCGGGTTTGCAGCGCACTGTACAGTGTGACCGTTTTACCGCTTCCGGTAGGCCCGGTAACCAGAATCAGCCCCTGAGGCTGCTGCAAGGCTTGCGAAAATGCGGCCAGTTGCGCGTCTTGCATTCCCAGTGCGGCGATCTCCAGTGACTGCTCGACCTGATGAAGTAGCCGCAACACGACTTTTTCGCCGTAGCGACAGGGCAGGGTGGCGATGCGAAACGAGATAGGTTCTCCTGAAATCTCAACGGTAAATTGTCCGTCTTGTGGAAGCCGATGCTCGGCAATATCCAGACTGCCCAATACTTTTAACCTCGCGGTGATGGCAATGCCCATCTCGGTCGTGACTTCCGGTAAAGCGTGGAGTACTCCATCCACACGTAATCTGATCCGATAGTGATTTTCCGCTGGCTCAAAATGAATATCAGAAGCCCGTTTCTCCAGAGCGGAATGAAACGTCTGATTCAGCAAGTCTGCTGCGCTGGCGCTGCTTTTTGTGACTACTGCAGGGAGCATTTTTTGCGGTGTATGCGTGTGGCCTTCCATTTGCTGACGTGTCCAGCAGACAATGTCGATGCGCCGGGTGGTGGCAAAATGCAGTGCATCCAGCAGTTCGTGTGATGGGGCGTCTACGACGGCGATATGCACCACTTCATTGTCTGCATCCAGTAATATTCCCTGATAACGTTGGCATAGCGCTGTAAGCTGGGTGGTATTCATCTCTGTTCCTTAGTGGGTATCGAAGCGGAAAACATCTTCACAGGCCTGCTGCAATGCGCTGTCGTTCTGGATGATGCAGTTACGGTTCCAGCCGGTAATGCCGTTGGCATTGTCCCAAGCCGGCGTCATGGTGATGCTTAACCCGTTCAGGCTTTCCTGCCCACTAAGACTGACAACGCCTTTTTCAATGCTCATGGCTGAGACGTAACGGGTAGTTGTTGGAGTGGGAATACCATTCGTTCCGGCATCGCAGGTATCTGTTCCTCCATGTTCCAGTGCACAGAGCTCAACCGCTGTGCGATAGGGGACAAAGGTTTGCAGCATGTCTGTCAGCGCGGCCTTGCGCAGATAGTTTTGATATGCCGGAATACCGATGGCGCTAAGAATGGCAATAATGCCAATCACCACCATGAGTTCGATAAGCGTAAAGCCTCGTTGCTTGTTCATTGTTCACTCCTTGAGTTTGCTGGCGCTACTTTGGCAAACCGACGGGAGGACGGCGAGAGACAAAAAACAGAATGGGAAGGCGGATTCCGAGGACTTTTACGAAATTACAGAATCAGACAATGTATTTGCTAAGAGGCTCGAAGAAACTGCCGGATGGCGGCGTAAATGCCGTATCCGGCTTACAGAATAAACCTGTGTAGGAGGCCCGATAAGCGAAGCATCATCGGGCAATACAATCAGCAATTAGCGAAAACGCATGGAGAGATCGAGAGCGCGAACATGTTTGGTCAGCGCGCCAACAGAGATGAAATCCACGCCGGTTTCGGCAAATTCGCGCAGCGTTTCATGGGTGACATTGCCCGAGACTTCCAGACGCGCCTGGCCGTTGGTGCGTTTTACCGCTTCGCGCATTTGGTCGGTTTCGAAGTTATCGAGCATGATGATGTCGGCCCCGGCTTTCAGCGCGTCGTCCAGCTCATCCAGGCTTTCTACTTCGACTTCAACCGGCACATCCGGGTGCAACCAGAATGCTTTTTCTACGGCCTGACGTACCGAGCCGGAAGCAATAATGTGGTTTTCTTTAATCAGGAAAGCGTCGGACAGCCCCAAACGATGATTCGCGCCGCCGCCGCACAATACGGCGTATTTTAGCGCGGTACGCAGTCCTGGCAGGGTTTTACGCGTATCCAGCAGTTGGGTCTTGGTCCCAGCTAACAGGTCGACGTATTTACGCACCTCGCTTGCTACACCTGAAAGCGTCTGCACAAAATTAAGCGCGGTACGTTCACCGGTCAGTAACACGCGGGAAGGGCCGTCCAGTTCAAACAGTGGCTGATTAGCCTTAATGCTGTCGCCATCTTCGACATGCCAGGTGATGTTTACATCATCGCCAGCCAGTTGAATAAAGACCTCTTCCACCCAACGTTTCCCACAAAAAACGCCATCTTCGCGGGTAATTACGGTAGCGTGGGAGCGCATGTCTTCGGGTAAAAGCTGTGCGGTGATATCGTTATTGGCATCAACTTCTCCGCCTAAATCTTCACGCAGCGCCTGAGCGACAGCGGCAGGGATATCGAGATTTATGCGTTCCAACAGCGCGTCACGTCGGTAGTCAGGGTTATAGCGGCGAGGCGGCATGATAAAACTCCAAATTGCTAACGAATCATAAGGTGGAAACATGCTACCCTGAACCTGATATGAGCACCACCAATAAGGAGATTCTGCATGTTGTTAGACGAGGGCTGGCTGGCAGAGGCGCGACGCGTTCCCTCTCCGCATTACGATTGCCGCCCGGATGACGAAAACCCTTCTCTGCTGGTGGTGCATAATATCAGCCTGCCGCCCGGCGAGTTTGGCGGCCCGTGGATAGACGCGCTGTTCACTGGCACGATTGATCCCAACGCCCATCCTTATTTTGCCGGAATCGCCCATTTGCGCGTTTCGGCCCATTGTTTAATTCGCCGTGATGGTGAAATCGTGCAGTATGTCCCCTTTGATAAACGCGCCTGGCATGCCGGCGTCTCGAGCTATCAGGGCCGTGAACGCTGTAATGATTTCTCAATTGGTATTGAGCTGGAAGGGACGGATACGCTGGCCTATACCGACGCGCAGTACCAGCAACTGGCAGCCGTGACCAATGCCCTGATTACGCGTTATCCGGCTATTGCTAACAATATGACAGGACATTGCAATATTGCGCCCGAGCGTAAGACCGATCCCGGGCCCTCATTTGACTGGGCAAGGTTTCGCGCCCTGGTCACCCCCTCGTCGCACAAGGAGATGACATGACGCTGTTTACAACATTACTGGTGTTGATTGTTGAACGCCTGTTTAAGCTGGGTGAGCACTGGCAGCTTGATCACCGGGTTGAAGCTTTTTTCCGCCGGATTAAGCATTTCTCGATGATGCGTACGGTAGGCATGACTCTTATTGCGATGGGAGTGACGTTTCTGCTACTGCGCGCACTTCATGGGCTGCTGTTTAACGTTCCGTTGCTGGTGGCGTGGATCTTAATTGGCTTGCTGTGCATCGGCGCAGGCAAGGCGCGCCTTCACTATCACGCTTACCTGAACGCGGCCGCTCGCGATGACGCTCACGCTCGTGAGGCGATGGCCAGCGAGCTGACGCTTATCCATGGTGTTCCGCCGGACTGTGACGAGCGTGAGTTCCTGCGTGAACTGCAGAACGCGCTGTTATGGAACAACTTTCGCTTTTACCTGGCGCCGTTATTCTGGCTGATTGTCGGTGGCCCGTGGGGACCTGTGACGCTGGTTGGTTATGCCTTTTTACGTGCCTGGCAGTCCTGGCTGGCGCGCTATCAGACACCGCACCAGCGTCTGCAATCGGGTATTGATGCGATCCTGCATGTGCTGGACTGGATCCCGGTGCGTCTGGCGGGCGTGGTCTATGCGCTGTTAGGACACGGCGAGAAGGCGTTGCCAGCCTGGTTTGCGTCGCTTGCTGATCTGCATACTTCGCAATATCAGGTGCTTACGCGTCTGGCGCAGTTCTCGCTGGCGCGCGAACCTCATACCGATAAAGTCGAAACGCCAAAAGCGGCTGTTTCGATGGCGAAGAAGACCTCATTTGTGGTGGTGGTGATTATTGCGTTGCTGACCATTTATGGGGCATTAGTATAGCGTTGTGCCGGATGGCGCTAACGCTTATCCGGCCTACAATGGAAAAACGTGTAGGCCCGGTAAGCGTTAGCGCCACCGGGCAGTGCAACAGTTTAGTTCGTATCAGCAGGCGGGATGCCAAAATCTGGCATGCCGTTTTCGTCCCAACGCACGAGCTTCAGACGAGTGTGGCGGTTTGGGTCGTACAGCGGATCGCCCTCGATTTCGGTGTAATTTCTCGCGTGATACACCAGCACATCTTCACCTTCTGGCGTTTGCGTAAAGCTGTTGTGTCCTGGCCCAAACTGGCGGTTTTCATAGCTGGTGGTAAAGACCGGGCGCGGTGATTTGTGCCAGTTCTGCGGGGTGAGCGGATCTGCGTCTAAGTCAATCCACAATAATCCCATACAGTAGTTCTCATCGGTAGCGCTGGCGGAATAGCTGATAAACAACTTGTCGCCGTGAACCATGACGGCAGGACCTTCGTTGACCCAAAAACCCCGGCATTCCCAGTCATATTCAGGATGGCTTAGCATGACCGGCTCGCCTTTAATCGTCCATGGATTTTCCAGTTCTGCGAGATAGATATTGGAGTTTCCGGCGATATCGGGCGATTTCTGCGCCCATAGATACCACTGTTTTCCCTGATGGTTAAAGGTGGTGGCATCGAGCGCAAAGGTATCAAACTGCGTTTTAATCTGACCTTTCTCCGTCCACTTTCCGGTCAGCGGATCGGCGTCGGCACATTCGAGCGCAAACATGCGATGCTGGAACATCCCCAGCTTGTCGAGCGACTGTGTGTGGGTGGCGGCAAAATAGATGTACCACTTGCCTGCCAGATGATGGATTTCGGGCGCCCAGATGAGTTGGCTCATGGGGCCGCTTTCTGGCTTGCGCCAGATGATAACCGGGGCGGCGGTGCGCAACCCTTCCAGCGAGTCGGCCCGGCGTATCTCCAGCCGGTCATATTCAGGTACTGAAGCAATGAAATAGTAGTGGCTACCGTCACGTAAGATAAACGGATCGGCACGCTGTTCAATAAAGGGATTTGGCCACTGATTCATTAGGCTTTCCTTACGGTTTCAGTCGTTTTTATATCGTGGTATTCATTCAGTTCACGGTAGTTGGCGCGGCGCTTTTCTAAATCTGTCTGGATTTGCTGCATAAACTCGCGGTCAACTTTCAGCAGACGAACCACGCCTGCAGTAATCAGGTAGCCTGCGCCCGGTATGATGGTAAACAGCAGCATAATACCGTTAATGGCGGAGTCGCTTTGCGTTTTCGCCCCAGCGTCGTAGCCGTACCAGGAGAGCAGGAAGCCGACCATCGCTCCGGCAATCGCCAGACCCAGTTTCAGGAAGAACAGGTTACCGGAGAAGCTGATTCCGGTGATACGTTTACCGGTTTTCCACTCGCCATAGTCATCGACATCCGCCATCAGCGACCAGTGCAGCGGGGATGGGATCTGATGCAGGATGTTGAGCAGGAAGTAGAGCACCATAATCATCATGGTGGCTTTCGGATCGAAGAAGTAAAACGCGGCGGAGAAAATCGCCAGGATGATATTGGTCCAGAAGAACACTTTCAGTTTGCACCAGCGATCGGTTAACACCTTCGCCAACATGCTGCCGATCATCATGCCTACAACGCCAAGACTGATAAACAACGTCGCAAATTGTGTACTCTGCTGCATAACCCAGGTCACGTAGTACATGGTGGCAGCCATGCGAATAAAACCCGGACAGACGTTGCACAGGGTTAACAGCAGAATTTTTACCCACTGATCGTTCTTCCACACATCTTTTAGATCGGCTTTTAAATCGTCATTGGTCGGGACGGCAGGACGGACACGCTCACGGACGGTTGCAAAGCAGAACAGGAACATACACATGCCGATGAAGGCCAGTACCGCCATCGCCATTTGATACCCTTTGGCTTTGTCTTCCCCGCCGAACCAGTCGGCCATGGGGAGCAGGGTGAGTGACAGCAGCAGAGTTGCAATTCCTACCAATACAAAGCGATATGACTGGCAGGCGACGCGTTCTTGCGGATCGTTGGTGATGACGCTGCCGAGAGAGCAATAGGGGATATTGATCGCCGTATAGGTAATTGAGAGCAGGAAATAGGTAACAAAGGCATAGATAACTTTGCTGTTATAGGTCCATTCCGGGGTGGTAAACATCAATACGCTGAATAATGCGTATGGGAAAGCCATCCACAAAAGCCATGGACGAAATCGACCATATTTGCTGCGCGTACGGTCGGCCATTGCGCCCATAATGGGATCAGTAACGGCATCAATAACGCGTACTGAGAGCAGTAATACGCCGACCAGAGCAGGCGCCAGACCAAAAATGTCTGTGTAAAAATAGTTAACAAACAACATGATGGCGCCAAAGATGATGTTGCATCCGGCGTCGCCCATTCCATAGCCAATCTTTTCTTTCACCGTGAGCTTACTGGTTTCCATCAACTGCACTCCATGAATGAGATATGGAGAGAATTATTGTCTGGTACCGGTGTTTTTGCGTTGCAGGATAACGCCGCTGATATGGACTAAACAGTCGTGAGTGGGAAAGTGTGAGGCAGGTAACAACCCCCACCTGGCGCAGGTGGGGGAGGAAAAATTAATGTGCTTTAACCGTGCCGGCCGTTTTCTGTTTGAACAGGTAACCAATGCCAAGAATAGCAATCCATACCGGGATTAAGTACACCGAGATCGCCATGCCCGGCGTCATCAGCATAATCACCAGTACTGCAGCCATGAAAATCAGGCACACCCAGTTACCCAGCGGATAGAGTAGCGCCGGGAAGCGGGTGGTAACACCCTGCTGCTGTTTGGCTTTGCGGAACTTCATGTGCGCAAGGCTAATCATTGCCCAGTTGATCACCAGTGCGGAAACTACCAGCGCCATCAACAGGCCAAAGGCAGATTCTGGCGCCAGGTAGTTGATCAGCACGCACAGAGCCGTCACCAGTGCGGAAACCAGAATGGTGTTCACCGGCACGCCGCGCTTGTCGACGTTCATCAGCGCTTTCGGCGCATTGCCCTGCTGTGCCAGACCGAACAGCATACGGCTGTTGCAGTACACACAGCTGTTATAGACAGAAAGGGCGGCAGTCAGCACCACGATGTTCAGGGCATTAGCAACAAACGTGTCGCCCAGTTCGTGGAAAATAAGGACAAACGGGCTGGTATCAGCCGTAACGCGCGTCCACGGCATCAGGGAAAGCAGAACCGCCAGCGAACCCACATAGAAAATCAGGATACGGTAGATAACCTGGTTGGTTGCTTTGGGAATGCTTTGCTCCGGGTTATCCGCTTCTGCTGCGGTGATCCCAACCAGCTCCAGTCCACCGAAAGAGAACATGATAATCGCCATCATCATCACCAGACCGGTGAAGCCATGCGGCAGGAAGCCCCCCTGGTTCCACAGGTTGCTGACGCTGGCCTGCGGCCCGCCGTTGCCGCTGAATAGTAGCCAGCCGCCGAAGATGATCATCGCGACGACAGCAATGACTTTAATAATGGCGAACCAGAACTCCATCTCACCAAACACTTTCACGTTGGTCAGGTTAATGGCGTTGATAATCACGAAGAAGGCTGCAGCAGAGGCCCAGGTTGGGATCTCCGGGTACCAGAACTGGATATATTTACCGACTGCAGTCAGCTCAGCCATGGCAACCAGCACGTACAGTACCCAGTAGTTCCAGCCAGAGGCGAAACCCGCGAAACTGCCCCAGTATTTATAAGCAAAGTGGCTAAAGGAGCCTGCTACCGGCTCTTCAACCACCATTTCACCTAACTGACGCATAATCAAAAAGGCGATAAAGCCGGCAATAGCGTAACCCAGAATAATACCCGGTCCTGCAGACTGGATAACGGATGCGCTACCGAGGAATAACCCGGTACCAATCGCGCCACCCAGCGCGATTAGCTGTATATGGCGGTTCTTAAGACCGCGCTTGAGCTGATCGCCATGCTGTTGACTTTCCATCATGAAACCTCGTGTGTGGTTTTACTCTTCATATTTCGAGTACTTATTTTTTGAACTACGCAGCAATGCGTGTGTAAGTTTGCAATTCCGTTTGTTGTATTAATTTGTTTACAGATGCTTTTGATAAAATGTTGCCTTAATACTTTTGTCTTGATCAGAATAATGATATGCGAGCGCGAATGCACCTGCTTTATGCGGGGAAGATGAAGAGTTGAATAAAAAGAAACCATTTGTAAATGCGAGTTTATCTACCACAAAATTTCCATTTTGAATTTCTATTCATTAATAGTGATTTAAGTATCGATAAATAAGCAGGTGAATCGGTTCAGATGAGATAATTTTTCGTTTCAATTCCGTTAAAACTACCTCGAGGTGGGTAAATTTAACATTTGTGCATAGTTACATGTTTGAAACGTTATTTCTGTAATGTTGTTAAAATATGCCTCCTTTACTGATTTCAATCAAAACCTGTATGGACAGAAGGTGAATACTTTGTTACTTTAGCGTCAAGAACATGAAATTGGTAAGACCAATTGACTCCGGGCAAATGGCTTAAGACAGGAAATCATGGCCTACAGCAAAATCCGCCAACCAAAACTCTCCGATGTGATTGAGCAGCAGCTGGAGTTTTTAATTCTTGAGGGGACACTTCGCCCCGGAGAAAAACTCCCACCGGAACGCGAGCTGGCAAAACAGTTCGACGTCTCCCGCCCCTCCTTACGCGAGGCGATCCAACGCCTTGAAGCGAAGGGGTTACTGCTTCGTCGTCAGGGCGGTGGCACTTTTGTTCAGAGCAGCCTGTGGCAGAGCTTTAGCGACCCACTGGTAGAGCTGCTCTCCGACCATCCTGAATCCCAGTTTGACCTGCTTGAGACGCGCCATGCGCTGGAAGGTATTGCAGCTTATTACGCTGCACTGCGCAGCACGGATGAAGACAAAACGCGTATCCGTGAACTCCACCATGCGATCGAGCTTGCTCAACAGTCCGGCGATCTTGACGGTGAATCTGATGCAGTACTCCAGTATCAAATTGCTGTCACCGAAGCGGCACATAATGTGGTGCTGCTCCATTTGCTAAGGTGTATGGAGCCGATGCTGGCCCAGAACGTTCGGCAAAACTTCGAATTGCTGTATGCGCGTCGTGAAATGCTGCCACTGGTTAGCAGTCACCGTACCCGTATTTTTGAAGCAATTATTGCCGGGAAGCCGGAAGAGGCGCGTGAAGCGTCCCACCGTCACTTGGCGTTTATCGAAGAGATTCTGCTGGACAGAAGCCGTGAGGAAAGCCGTCGTGAACGCGCCTTACGCCGTCTGGAGCAACGAAAGAATTAGTGATTTTTCTGGCAGAACGTTAACCAGAAGATGTTGTAAATCAAGCGCCATATAAAGTGCGCGGCAACTAAACGCAGAACCTGTCTTATTACGCTCTCTGGCGAGAACGTAATGGGACAGGTTCCAGATAACTCAACGTATTAGATAGATAAGGAATACCCCCATGTCAGAACGTTTCCCAAATGACGTGGATCCGATCGAAACTCGCGACTGGCTACAGGCGATCGAATCGGTCATCCGTGAAGAAGGTGTTGAGCGTGCTCAGTATCTGATCGACCAACTGCTTTCAGAAGCCCGCAAAGGCGGCGTGAAAGTAGCGGCAGGTGCAGGGGCCAGCAATTATGTAAACACTATTGCCGTTGAAGATGAACCGGAATACCCGGGCAATCTGGAGCTGGAACGTCGTATTCGTTCTGCTATCCGTTGGAACGCCATCATGACCGTACTGCGCGCGTCTAAAAAGGACCTCGAGCTGGGTGGCCACATGGCATCCTTCCAGTCCTCCGCAACGGTATATGATGTTTGCTTCAACCACTTCTTCCGTGCACGCAACGAGCAAGATGGCGGCGATCTGGTGTACTTCCAGGGTCACATCTCTCCGGGCATCTACGCACGCGCATTCCTGGAAGGTCGTCTGACTGAAGAGCAGATGAACAACTTCCGTCAGGAAGTACATGGCAAAGGCCTGTCTTCCTACCCGCACCCGAAACTGATGCCAGAATTCTGGCAGTTCCCGACCGTATCTATGGGTCTGGGCCCAATCGGTGCTATCTACCAGGCTAAATTCCTGAAATATCTGGAACACCGTGGTCTGAAAGATACCTCTAAACAAACCGTTTACGCCTTCCTGGGCGACGGCGAGATGGATGAGCCAGAATCAAAAGGTGCGATCACCATCGCGACCCGTGAAAAACTGGACAACCTGGTCTTTGTTATCAACTGTAACCTGCAGCGTCTTGACGGCCCGGTAACCGGTAACGGCAAGATTGTTAACGAACTGGAAGGCATCTTCGCGGGCGCTGGCTGGAACGTTATCAAAGTCATGTGGGGCGGTCGTTGGGATGAGCTGCTGCGTAAAGACACCAGCGGTAAACTGATCCAGCTGATGAACGAAACCGTTGACGGCGACTACCAGACCTTCAAATCCAAAGATGGCGCATATGTACGTGAGCACTTCTTCGGTAAATACCCGGAAACCGCAGCACTGGTTGCTGACTGGACTGATGAGCAGATTTGGTCTCTGAACCGCGGTGGTCACGATCCGAAGAAAGTTTACGCTGCACTGAAAAAAGCGCAGGAAACCAAAGGCAAAGCAACTGTAATCCTCGCCCATACCATCAAAGGTTACGGCATGGGTGACACCGCTGAAGGTAAAAACATCGCTCACCAGGTTAAGAAAATGAACATGGACGGCGTGCGTTATATCCGCGACCGTTTCAACGTTCCTGTGACCGATGAGCAGGTTGAAAACCTGTCTTACATCACCTTCCCGGAAGGTTCTGAAGAGCACACTTATCTGCACGCTCAGCGTCAGAAACTGCATGGCTACCTGCCAGCTCGTCAGCCGAACTTCACTGAGAAGCTGGAACTGCCGGCTCTGGAAGACTTCGGTGCGCTGCTGGAAGAGCAGAACAAAGAAATCTCCACCACTATCGCTTTCGTTCGTGCCCTGAACGTGATGCTGAAGAACAAGTCGATCAAAGATCGTCTGGTTCCGATCATCGCTGATGAAGCACGTACTTTCGGTATGGAAGGTCTGTTCCGTCAGATCGGTATCTACAGCCCGAACGGTCAGCAGTACACCCCGCAGGACCGTGAGCAGGTTGCTTACTATAAAGAAGACGAGAAAGGTCAGATCCTGCAGGAAGGTATCAACGAACTGGGTGCTGGCGCATCCTGGCTGGCTGCTGCGACCTCTTACAGCACCAACGATCTGCCGATGATTCCGTTCTACATCTACTACTCCATGTTCGGGTTCCAGCGTATCGGTGACCTGTGCTGGCAGGCAGGCGACCAACAGGCTCGTGGCTTCCTGATTGGTGGTACTTCCGGTCGTACGACGCTGAACGGTGAAGGTCTGCAGCACGAAGATGGTCACAGCCATATTCAGTCTCTGACTATCCCGAACTGTATCTCTTACGATCCGTCTTACGCGTACGAAGTTGCGGTCATCATGCACGATGGTCTGGAGCGTATGTACGGTGAGAAACAAGAGAACGTTTACTACTACATCACCACGCTGAACGAAAACTACCACATGCCGGCAATGCCAGCAGGTGCCGAGGAAGGTATCCGTAAAGGTATCTACAAACTCGAAACCCTCGAAGGTAAGAAAGGTAAAGTTCAGCTGCTGGGCTCCGGTTCTATCCTGCGTCACGTCCGTGAAGCAGCACAGATCCTGGCGAACGACTACGGTGTAGGGTCTGACGTTTACAGCGTAACCTCCTTCACTGAACTGGCGCGTGATGGCCAGGATTGTGAGCGCTGGAACATGCTGCACCCGATGGAAACTCCGCGCGTTCCGTACATCGCTCAGGTGATGAACGACGCTCCGGCAGTAGCATCTACTGACTATATGAAACTGTTTGCCGAACAGGTTCGTACTTATGTACCGGCTGATGATTATCGCGTACTGGGTACTGACGGTTTCGGTCGCTCTGACAGCCGTGAAAACCTGCGTCACCACTTCGAAGTTGATGCTTCCTACGTGGTTGTAGCGGCCCTGGGCGAACTGGCTAAACGTGGCGAAATCGATAAGAAAGTGGTTGCAGACGCAATCACCAAATTCAACATCGATGCAGATAAAGTTAACCCGCGTCTGGCGTAAGAGGTAAAAGAATAATGGCTATCGAAATCAATGTACCGGACATCGGGGCTGATGAAGTTGAAATCACCGAGATCCTGGTCAAAGTGGGCGACAAAGTTGAAGCTGAACAGTCGCTGATCACCGTAGAAGGCGACAAAGCCTCTATGGAAGTTCCGTCTCCTCAGGCTGGTATCGTTAAAGAGATTAAAGTCTCTGTTGGCGATAAAACTGAGACCGGCAAACTGATCATGATTTTCGATTCCGCCGACGGTGCAGCAGCAGCTGCACCTGCTCCGGCAGAAGAGAAGAAAGAAGCGGCTCCGGCAGCAGCACCTGCTGCTGCGGCGGCGAAAGACGTACACGTACCGGACATCGGCGGCGACGAAGTTGAAGTTACCGAGATCATGGTTAAAGTGGGTGACACCGTTGCGGCTGAACAGTCTCTGATCACCGTTGAAGGTGACAAAGCGTCAATGGAAGTTCCGGCACCGTTCGCAGGTACCGTTAAAGAGATCAAAATCAACACCGGCGACAAAGTGTCTACCGGTTCCCTGATTATGGTCTTCGAAGTAGCGGGCGCAGCGCCTGCTGCAGCACCGGCTCAGGCGGCTGCTCCAGCAGCAGCGGCGGCTCCGGCTGCTTCCGGCTCGAAAGAAGTTAACGTACCGGATATCGGCGGTGACGAAGTCGAAGTCACTGAAGTGATGGTTAAAGTGGGCGATAAAATTGCCGCTGAGCAGTCACTGATCACCGTTGAAGGCGATAAAGCGTCAATGGAAGTTCCGGCACCGTTCGCGGGCACCGTGAAAGAAATCAAAATCAGCACTGGTGACAAAGTTAAAACCGGTTCTCTGATTATGGTCTTCGAAGTCGAAGGCGCAGCACCTGCAGCCGCTCCAGCACAAGCAGCTGCTCCGGCTCCGGCCGCAGCACCAGCGCCTGCGCAAGCCGCAGCTCCGGCCGCGAAAGCGGAAGGCAAATCTGAGTTTGCTGAAAACGACGCTTACGTTCATGCAACACCGCTGATTCGTCGCCTGGCGCGCGAATTCGGTGTGAACCTGGCGAAAGTGAAAGGTTCTGGCCGTAAAGGTCGTATCCTGCGTGAAGACGTTCAGGCTTACGTGAAAGACGCTATCAAGCGTGCTGAAGCGGCTCCGGCTGCAGCAGCAGGCGGCGGTATCCCGGGCATGCTGCCTTGGCCGAAAGTGGACTTCAGCAAGTTTGGTGAAATCGAAGAAGTGGAACTGGGCCGTATCCAGAAAATCTCTGGTGCTAACCTGAGCCGTAACTGGGTGATGATCCCGCACGTTACTCACTTCGATAAGACCGATATCACCGATCTGGAAGCGTTCCGTAAACAGCAGAACGCCGAAGCTGAAAAACGTAAACTGGACGTGAAATTCACCCCAGTAGTCTTCATCATGAAAGCCGTTGCCGCAGCTCTGGAACAGATGCCGCGCTTCAACAGCTCCCTGTCTGAAGACGGTCAGCGCCTGACCCTGAAGAAATACATCAACATCGGTGTAGCGGTTGATACTCCGAATGGCCTGGTTGTTCCGGTCTTCAAAGACGTGAACAAGAAGAGCATTACCGAGCTGTCTCGTGAACTGACCGTGATCTCCAAGAAAGCGCGTGATGGCAAGCTGACTGCTGGCGAAATGCAGGGCGGTTGCTTCACCATCTCCAGCATCGGTGGCCTGGGTACTACCCACTTCGCGCCGATTGTGAACGCGCCGGAAGTGGCTATCCTCGGTGTCTCCAAGTCCTCTATGGAGCCAGTGTGGAACGGTAAAGAGTTTATGCCACGTCTGATGATGCCGATTTCGCTCTCCTTCGACCACCGTGTAATTGACGGTGCGGATGGTGCGCGCTTTATCACCATCATCAACAACATGCTGTCTGACATTCGCCGCCTGGTGATGTAAGCGAAAAAGCCGGCCCGACGGCCGGCTTTTTTCTGGTAATCTCATGAAGTCAGTGAGGTTATTGTGCGAAAGACAAATCGGTTGCCGTTTGTTGTTTCAAAATTGTTAACAATTTTGTAAAATACGGGCGGATAGAACGACCCGGTGGACGACGGGTATAAATTAAGAGGTCATGATGAGCACTGAAATCAAAACTCAGGTCGTGGTACTTGGGGCAGGCCCTGCAGGTTACTCTGCTGCCTTCCGTTGCGCAGATTTAGGTCTGGAGACCGTCATCGTAGAACGTTACAGCACCCTCGGTGGTGTTTGTCTGAACGTCGGCTGTATCCCTTCTAAAGCGCTGCTGCACGTAGCAAAAGTTATCGAAGAAGCCAAAGCGCTGGCTGAACACGGTATCGTTTTTGGCGAGCCGAAAACCGATATCGACAAGATTCGTACCTGGAAAGAAAAAGTTATCACTCAACTGACTGGCGGTCTGGCTGGTATGGCCAAAGGCCGTAAAGTGAAAGTGGTTAACGGTCTGGGTAAATTTACCGGGGCGAACACCCTGGAAGTTGAAGGCGAAAACGGCAAAACCGTAATCAACTTCGACAACGCGATCATCGCGGCGGGTTCCCGTCCGATCGAACTGCCGTTCATTCCGCACGAAGATCCGCGCGTGTGGGACTCCACTGACGCGCTGGAACTGAAAACTGTTCCTAAGCGCCTGCTGGTTATGGGCGGCGGTATTATCGGTCTGGAAATGGGTACCGTGTACCATGCACTGGGTTCAGAGATCGACGTGGTTGAAATGTTCGACCAGGTTATCCCAGCTGCCGACAAAGACGTGGTTAAAGTCTTCACCAAGCGCATCAGCAAGAAATTCAACCTGATGCTGGAAACCAAAGTGACCGCCGTTGAAGCGAAAGAAGACGGTATCTACGTTTCCATGGAAGGCAAAAAAGCCCCTGCCGAAGCTCAGCGTTACGATGCTGTGCTGGTAGCTATCGGTCGTGTACCGAACGGTAAAAACCTCGACGCGGGCAAAGCTGGCGTTGAAGTTGATGACCGTGGCTTCATCCGCGTTGACAAACAGTTGCGCACCAACGTGCCTCACATCTTTGCTATCGGCGATATCGTCGGTCAGCCGATGCTGGCGCACAAAGGTGTTCACGAAGGTCACGTTGCCGCTGAAGTTATCGCCGGTAAGAAACACTACTTCGATCCGAAAGTTATTCCATCCATCGCGTACACTGAACCAGAAGTTGCATGGGTTGGCCTGACTGAGAAAGAAGCGAAAGAAAAAGGCATCAGCTACGAAACCGCCACCTTCCCGTGGGCTGCTTCTGGCCGTGCTATCGCTTCTGACTGCGCAGACGGTATGACCAAACTGATTTTCGACAAAGAATCTCACCGTGTGATCGGTGGTGCGATTGTCGGTACCAACGGCGGCGAGCTGCTGGGTGAAATTGGTCTGGCGATCGAAATGGGCTGTGACGCTGAAGACATCGCGCTGACCATCCACGCTCACCCGACTCTGCACGAGTCCGTTGGTCTGGCAGCTGAAGTGTTCGAAGGTAGCATCACCGACCTGCCGAACCCGAAAGCGAAGAAAAAGTAATTTTCCCGCTTTTGTGAAAACGCCTCTTCGGAGGCGTTTTTTTTCCCGAAAGCTACCAGTTCTGGTAGTCATCTTATTGATATCTCCACTAAAAAAAATTGCGCAACTGCCGATACTTTTTTCGCCATTGTGTGGCTACTGGCCGCGCGGTTAAGAGGCTCTGGACTCTCTATTACACGAAAAAAGGAAAATACATGTCTTTAAAAAAAATCGCGGTTGTTGGCATGATTGTCGCGACAATGACACTGACCGGTTGTGGCGCGATGACCACCGCCGTTAAAAAACGTAACCTTGAAGTGAAAACGCAGATGAGTGAAACCATCTGGCTGGAGCCTTCCAGCGAGAAGACCGTCTACATTCAGGTAAAAAATACCTCTGACAAAGACATGAGTAACCTGCAAACTCTGCTGGCAAATGACCTGTCCGCGAAAGGTTATAAGGTGACCAGCTCACCAGACAGCGCTTATTACTGGGTACAGGCGAACGTATTGAAAGCGGACAAAATGGATCTGCGTGAAGCTCAGGGCTTCCTGAAAACGGGTTATGAAGGTGCCGCGATGGGCGCAGCGTTGGGTGCGGGGATTACCGCCTACAATAGCAACTCCTCTGGTGCGGCGCTGGGTGTTGGTATCGCGGCGGGGCTGATCGGCATGGCTGCGGATGCGATGGTGGAAGATGTAAACTACACCATGGTCACTGACCTGCAGATCTCTGAACGCAGCAAAGCGAAAGTGACAACGGATAACGTTGCGGCGTTGCGTCAAGGGACATCCGGTATCAAGTTGCAAACCAGCAGCGCGCAAGGCGATCGTGCAAAATATCAGACTCGCGTCGTGTCTAATGCTAACAAAGTGAATCTGAAGTTCGAAGAAGCGAAGCCGGTTCTGGAAGCTCAGTTGGCGAAATCTGTCGCTAACATCCTGTAATTTGCTGTGGGTTGCCGGGGGGCGACTACGCCTTACCCGGCCAACTTATCTTTCGAATTGGTATCAGGGCGCTACGGGCTGCCAGGTTTTATCCGGATGGAATGTGGTTAACACCTGTGCTTTTTGCTGAGAATCAACGCCGAGATCGGCCTGATAGACTTTATCATCACCGTTAATCATAAAACTCATCACGCCGGTGTGATCATAGCTAACAGGCCAGGCCACCATGGCAAAACCGCTGGTTTTGTCGGGAAGGATACGAAAATGATAGCCGTGATAGCCCGTGCCAGGTTCCTGTGGACTAAAGGCCGGACCGAGCGGGCTTGGCGCTTCGCCGGGCGAAACAGGCCAGTACAGACCATCCTTTTTCCCTTCAGAACTGACAATCTTTTGCGCGTATTTCTGGTTCATCGCAAAATAGCTCTGCTGGGCGTCTACATAAGCGTGTAACGCCTCGATAGCCGCGAGTTCGTTACGTCCAATCTCACGGGTCAGGATCTCTTCGGCCGCTTCCTTGATATCAAATTGCCAGCCTGAAGCGTTTTTGACGACCGGGATTGGCAGTTGCCAGTCGCTATCCCCGACCACCAGATGCGCGGTATTGCCGTCGACAACGGTATTATGGCGAACCTTCCAGTCGCGCAGGAAACGATCAACCGCATCAGGATCGACGCCTTCTGGCGGTAGAAAATCACGCCAGTTTTCCCCGAGCAGGTTGCTCATTGCACTTTCATTTTGCTCACTAATCGCGTTTGCCAGCGCATCGGTCGCCTGGTCTGGTGTGCTGAAGGATTGTTGTGCCATCGCGGCAGCCGAAACCATGAACAACACCATTCCACTGAGTAGTTTATTTTTCATGTCGGTTCCCTTAACGATGACGGAATTCACGGTGTTCAGCACGCCCGCCAGAAGGCTGGCGCGATGGCTGATTACGGGCGACCTGCCGGCTCTGTGCCCCCCGCTGTTGCTGCGCCTGCCAGTTGGCGGAGCGACTGTCGTTCCCGCTCAGCGCATTGGCGCGTGGCTGGCTGGTCCGTTGTTGAAGATTGCGCTGCTGCGCCGGTTGCGTGACCCGTTTCTCCTGTCGCTGGGCGACTGCCTGACGATTCTCACGTTGCTGTGTGCTTGTCCGTTTCGCGGTTTGCGGTTTGGTATCGTAACCACGGTAGTTATTACGTTGGGAAATTTGCTTCAGCTGTTGGCTGGATGCCTGACGCTGGGCGTCTTTCGTGCCCGTACGCGCCGTCTGCGGGAATGTTTTTCCCGTTGATTTTTCCATTTGGCTCATCGCAGCCTGGCGTTGGCTATCACGGTTGACCGGTCTTTGCTGGGTTGAACTTAAACCTGTAGCCGTGTTAGTGGAGTGGAAGCGGTTATTGAGCTGGTTATTTGGGTATGGCACACCCTCACGATAGGCCGGGTTGTGCTGCCAGGTACGGTTGGCGTCTGTCAGTCGTTGCCCACTGATTTTATTAAAGTTATCAACGTTAATATTGATGTTGTTATCACCATTACGGTTATAGCCGCCATGGTTATCCCAGTCATCATTATGATGGTGATCGTCGTCGTCATCCCAGTCGATGTTGCTGAAGATGGCATAAGTTGTGGCAACACCGAGGCTGAAGCCTAAACCATTAACGAAGCTGTTACCAAACTGCTCACCGGGCGTTGGCGGCAGATAGGTTGGCGGATAGGCGGTGTTCGGCCAGGTACCGTAAACCGTATTCGGGTTATAGGTAGGAACGTACACCACCTGCGGATCGGCGGATTCAATTTTGATTACCGTTGGAGCCGGTGGGGCCGTCGATTGAACTGTTACTCCTTCTTGAGTTTGGGTACGAGGAGGAGGCACATTTTTCACACTCGTGGTGACTGTCTGCTGCGGTGTCGATTGCAACGCACCGGTCTGTTGCGCCAGTGCACGCAGGCGTTGAACGGAATCCATAACATCTTTTGGCTGCGCAAGGAAAGCATCGCCCAGACTTTGTACCCACGGCGGATTTTCACCCATCAGCGACATCAACTGAGGAAAGGCGACCAGCGATTTCACGCTGGGATCCCAGGGCTGGCTGGCAACGGCCTGAATGGCGGCATCGCCCTGCATTTTGGGATTGTCTTTTGACCACTGTGCGGCCTGGATGACGTTAGCCGGATAGGTTGAGGCCATCAAAATTTGCGACAGCAGCGAGTCTGGATAGAGTGCGATAGGTGCAACCCACTGATCGATTTGTGCTGCCGAGTAGGTTGGTGCCACGACGGGCGCTGTTTGGTCGGCCGGGGCAGGGGCCGCTATTGGCGCTGGAGCCGGTGCTGACGGTTGCTGTGCAACGGGGGCCGGAGCCGCAGGCTCCGTAGCACGACTTTTAACGAACATCACGCCTGAGGCGGCAAACAGCCCGACACTGCACAAAAGGACAAGCAGATGTGGCTTAAGGGGCAACTTCATAAAATGACTCCAACGAGACAAGCGCTGTGCCGTGAGGCGTTCCTGTTGCCGCGAGTATTATTCACCCGTGTTAGACAGTTTTGACTTTTATTGGGGATTCACCCGGTAGGTCCGGAAAAAGAGTGTGAGGATTTATTACACAATTATATCTGATGGCTGAAAAGTCGCTGGAAAATCCAGCATCTCGCGCTTGAAAATCAACCGTTTCAGGGTGGTTTTAGGTAGCCTGAATTGCGTTCCTCCTTGCCGCTACACCATTCTTAACGATTCAGCCAATTTTTTATGTTGCTTTTTTGTAAACGGATTAACACTTAATGAAAATCCTGTTATTGTGCCTTATGCGGTACCGGGCATTTACCCTACTAACTACTGTCTCACAGGAGCGTGAAGAGAATCGCCCATCTACAAAAGCGCCGCATTATGACAATGAGAGCGAGGAGATATCGTCGTGCTAGAAGAATACCGTAAGCACGTAGCTGAGCGTGCTGCCCAGGGGATTGTGCCAAAACCTTTAGACGCAACCCAAATGGCCGCACTTGTCGAGCTGCTGAAGACCCCGCCTGTGGGCGAAGAAGAATTCCTGTTAGACCTGTTGATCAACCGTGTTCCTCCTGGCGTAGATGAAGCCGCTTATGTTAAAGCTGGTTTTCTCGCTGCCGTCGCGAAAGGCGACACCACCTCCCCGCTGGTTACTCCAGAAAAAGCCATTGAACTGCTGGGCACCATGCAGGGTGGTTACAACATTCATCCGCTGATCGACGCGCTGGATGACGCCAAACTGGCACCGATTGCCGCCAAAGCGCTCTCTTCAACGCTGCTGATGTTCGATAACTTCTACGATGTGGAAGAAAAAGCCAAAGCGGGCAACGAATATGCGAAGCAGGTAATGCAATCCTGGGCCGATGCCGAATGGTTCCTGAACCGTCCGGCTCTGGCTGAAAAAATCACCGTTACCGTCTTTAAAGTGACCGGTGAAACCAACACCGATGACCTTTCTCCGGCACCGGACGCATGGTCCCGCCCAGATATCCCGCTGCACGCGCTGGCGATGCTGAAAAACGCCCGTGAAGGTATCGAACCGGATCAGCCGGGCGTAGTTGGCCCGATCAAACAGATCGAAGAATTGCAGAAAAAAGGTTACCCGCTGGCTTATGTGGGTGATGTTGTCGGTACCGGTTCTTCGCGTAAATCCGCGACCAACTCCGTGCTGTGGTTCATGGGTGACGACATTCCTCATGTGCCGAACAAGCGCGGCGGCGGCCTGTGCCTCGGCGGCAAAATTGCACCTATCTTCTTCAACACCATGGAAGATGCGGGCGCACTGCCGATTGAAGTGGACGTGTCGAACATGAACATGGGCGACGTGATTGACGTTTACCCGTTCAAAGGCGAAGTACGCAACCACGAAACAGGCGAACTGCTGGCCAGCTTTGAGCTGAAAACCGATGTCCTGATCGACGAAGTACGTGCCGGTGGTCGTATTCCGTTGATCATCGGTCGTGGCCTGACCACCAAAGCGCGCGAAGCGCTGGGTCTGCCGCACTCAGACGTCTTCCGTCAGGCGAAAGACGTGGCGGAAAGCAGCCGTGGCTTCTCCCTGGCACAGAAAATGGTTGGCCGCGCCTGCGGCGTGAAAGGTATCCGTCCGGGCGCGTACTGCGAACCGAAGATGACCTCCGTGGGATCTCAGGATACCACCGGTCCAATGACCCGTGACGAACTGAAAGACCTGGCGTGCCTGGGCTTCTCAGCTGACCTGGTGATGCAGTCCTTCTGTCACACCGCTGCCTATCCGAAGCCGGTTGACGTGACCACGCACCACACGCTGCCAGACTTCATCATGAACCGTGGTGGTGTTTCCCTGCGTCCGGGCGATGGTGTTATCCACTCCTGGCTGAACCGTATGCTGCTGCCGGATACCGTAGGTACCGGTGGTGACTCCCATACCCGTTTCCCTATCGGGATCTCCTTCCCGGCAGGTTCTGGTTTGGTGGCGTTTGCTGCAGCGACCGGCGTGATGCCGCTGGATATGCCGGAATCGGTACTGGTGCGCTTCAAAGGTAAAATGCAGCCGGGTATCACTCTGCGTGACCTGGTTCACGCCATTCCGCTGTACGCGATCAAACAGGGTCTACTGACCGTTGAGAAGAAAGGTAAGAAGAACATCTTCTCTGGCCGCATCCTTGAAATCGAAGGTCTGCCGGATCTCAAAGTGGAGCAGGCGTTCGAACTGACCGATGCTTCCGCAGAGCGTTCTGCTGCGGGCTGTACCATCAAGCTGAACAAAGAGCCGATCATTGAGTATCTGAACTCTAACATCGTTCTGCTGAAGTGGATGATCGCGGAAGGCTACGGCGACCGTCGTACGCTGGAACGTCGTGTGCAGGGCATGGAAAAATGGCTGGCGGATCCGCAGTTGCTGGAAGCCGACGCTGACGCAGAATACGCGGCGGTGATCGACATTGACCTGGCTGACATCAAAGAACCAATCTTGTGTGCACCGAACGATCCGGACGACGCGCGTCTGCTGTCTGACGTACAGGGTGAGAAGATCGACGAAGTGTTCATCGGCTCCTGCATGACTAACATCGGCCACTTCCGTGCCGCAGGTAAGCTGCTGGATGCGCACAAAGGCCAACTGCCGACACGTCTGTGGGTGGCTCCGCCAACCCGTATGGATGCGGCACAGCTGACCGAAGAAGGTTATTACAGCGTGTTCGGTAAGAGCGGTGCGCGTATCGAAATCCCAGGCTGCTCTCTGTGCATGGGTAACCAGGCGCGTGTCGCCGACGGCGCAACGGTGGTCTCGACCTCTACTCGTAACTTCCCGAACCGTTTAGGTACCGGGGCAAACGTCTACCTGGCTTCTGCGGAGCTGGCGGCGGTTGCGGCGCTGATTGGCAAACTGCCGACGGCGGAAGAGTACCAGACCTATGTGGCGCAGGTGGATAAAACTGCCGTGGATACTTACCGTTATCTGAACTTCGACCAGCTGTCTCAGTATACGGAGAAAGCCGATGGTGTGATTTTCCAGACCGCGGTGTAATGCGCTAACGCGTTTTGTGTAAAAACACATCAATGCCCGAAGAAGTCTGCTTCTCCGGGCATTTTTATTTCTATTCCTTATACCCACTACGCTTTTTTTCTGCCGCGCTGCTGCGATAATTACAGCAAGGCGCGATGCGGTATTGGCGCATTGCCGGGAGTAGAGGAAGACATTATGGATTACGAATTTCTGCGCGATATTACCGGGGTGGTAAAAGTGCGTATGTCCATGGGCCACGAGGTGGTGGGGCACTGGTTTAATGAAGAAGTGAAAGAAAACCTGGCCTTACTTGATGAAGTGGAGCAGGCGGCGCGTGCGGTTAAGGGCAGTGAGCGCTCCTGGCAGCGAGCAGGGCATGAATACACGCTCTGGCTGGATGGCGAAGAAGTGATGGTTCGCGCTAATCAGTTGGAGTTCTCTGGAGATGAGATGGAAGAGGGGATGAGCTATTACGACGAAGAAAGTTTTTCGCTTTGTGGTGTAGAGGACTTTCTTCAGGTTGTGGCGGCATACCGCGAATTTGTGCAACAGCGTTAATTCATGCGGAGCCAGCGGGCTCCGCTATGTCTGTTACTTCACGTACGCCAGCAGGCTCAGAGAATCACGCGCCAGTGCTTTGCATTTCTTTGCCGTGGGGATGCCGATACCGCTGAGATCGCGGTAGCTGTCTTCACCCAGCGCTTTCATATTGAAGGTATCGTAATTACTCAGGTCCCACTGGTTTTGCTGGGCAAAAAAGACCAGTGCGCGACGGATCTGCCCATTAGGCAAATTCTGGTATCCACAGTCATTTTTCAGAAAAACAAAAACTGCCGTTAAATCGGCCATATCTTCGGCTTCGGACTCGCTGAGCGCGTAGCTGTTTGCGCATACGGCCATCAGGCTGCCGAACAAAACTGTTCTGAAAAACGTCTTCATTGCTTCTACCACTGCATCACGGAATTTAAACGTTAGCATACTGCGAGCGAAGCGACGACCTTTATTATTAGCCGTTCACTTGACCTTCCCGTAAGGGGAAGGCTTATGCTTAAAAGATAGCCTGCTTAAGCTGCTGAATATAAGGAAGTGATTATGCAACGTCGTGATTTTTTAAAGTACTCCGTGGCGCTGGGCGTAGCGTCAGCGTTACCTCTGTGGAGCCGGAGCGTATTTGCCGCCGACCGTCCCGCCTTACCCATTCCTGATCTGTTAACCGCCGATGCTTCGAATCGCATCCAACTGATCGTGCAAGCCGGGCAGTCAAACTTTGCCGGTAAGACGGCCACGACCTGGGGATATAACGGCAATCTGCTCGGACCGGCGGTCAAGCTGAACAAAGGGCAATCGGTGAACGTGGATATCCATAACCAGCTTGCCGAAGAGACGACGTTGCACTGGCACGGGCTGGAAATCCCTGGTGAAGTCGACGGTGGGCCGCAAGGCATAATCCCGGCGGGCGGGAAACGTTCAGTGACCTTCACGCCGGATCAGCGCGCGGCAACCTGCTGGTTCCACCCTCATCAGCATGGAAAGACCGGTCATCAGGTAGCGATGGGGCTGGCCGGACTGGTGCTGATTGAAGACGAAGAGATTCGCAAGCTGATGCTGCCTAAGCAGTGGGGAATTGATGATGTGCCGGTAATTATTCAGGACAAACAGTTCTCTGCTGATGGGCAGGTTGATTATCAACTGGACATCATGACCGCCGCAGTCGGCTGGTTTGGCGATACGCTGCTGACCAATGGGGCGATTTATCCTCAGCATGCCGCACCGCGCGGCTGGCTGCGCCTGCGTCTGTTGAATGGTTGTAACGCGCGCTCGCTGAACATTGCGGCCAGCGACAATCGTCCTTTGTACGTCATTGCCAGCGACGGTGGACTGTTGGCGGAACCGGTAAAAGTGACCGAGCTTCCTATGCTGATGGGCGAGCGCTTTGAAGTGCTGGTGGATGTCAGTGACGGCAAAGCTTTTGATCTGGTCACTCTGCCGGTCAGCCAGATGGGGATGGCAATTGCGCCATTTGATAAGCCGCACCCGGTGATGCGCGTTCAGCCGCTGCTGATTACCGCTTCCGGCACGCTGCCGGATACGCTGACATCCATGCCATCGCTGCCGTCACTGGAAGGTCTGACGGTGCGCAAGCTGCAGCTGTCGATGGATCCGATGCTCGATATGATGGGCATGCAAATGCTGATGAAGAAATTCGGCGGTCAGGCCATGGCGGGTATGGATCATGGAAAGATGATGGGCCATATGAATAATGACAATATGGACCACGGCAATATGAATCATGGCAATATGAACCATGGTGAGATGGGGAATATGCAGCATGGCAACATGGGCAACATGAAGCATGGCGGATCGTTTGATTTCCATAATGCCAACCGGATTAATGGTCAGGCGTTTGATATGAATAAACCGATGTTTGCCGCGGCAAAAGGGCAGCATGAACGCTGGGTGATTTCCGGTCAGGGCGACATGATGCTGCATCCGTTCCACATTCACGGCACGCAGTTCCGCATTCTGTCTGAGAATGGCAAAGCGCCTGCGGCACACCGTGCGGGATGGAAGGACACGGTGCGGGTAGAAGGCGGCGTGAGCGAGGTATTGGTTAAGTTTGACCATGACGCGCCAAAAGAGCATGCCTATATGGCGCACTGCCATCTGTTAGAGCATGAAGATACCGGGATGATGCTCGGCTTCACCGTCTAAAAAAATCGCGCTGTGCTTATCCGGCCTACAGAAATCTCTCGTAAGCCGGATGAGACACAGTCTCTTTACAGCGTTTCATCGCACGACTCCCTCCTCCTGCTAATTCTGCTATTGCACATAAAGTAATCGCCTTTAGAGCCGATAATCATTGGGTACCCAATGTGAGTTCAATGGATGAAATACTATGATTAAAAATGTGCGCGTTATTACCGGCATTCTTCTGGTTCTCGCCATTTTCTGTTTGCTACAGGCCGTGACAGGAAGTTTTTTTTATTCTGCAGTAAACAATGATCGCCATAATTTCCAGAACTCAGGCACCCTGAATGCCCAACAGGAAAATCTGAGTGATAGCGTCAATACGCTGATTAAAACCCGGGTAACGGTAACCCGCGTAGCAATTCGTTTCTTAAAGAACCAACGCGATCCGGCCTCACTGGCGGCAATTGATACTTTGCTAAAAACGGCGAGTGAGTCGATGAAGAAGGCTGAAGGATACTTCGCGCATTATCAGTCATTGCCGCAGGTGTCGGGGCAGAATCCGCAAATTGCATCTGAAATGGAAAAACAGTATCGGCAGATGCACGACGTGATGGCGTTATCGATAGAGTATCTGCGCGCGAATAACTATCAGGCCTATGGCGATCTTGATGCTCAGAAGGCGCAAGATGAAATGGAAGCCAGCTATGACCAGTGGCGTAACGAAAATAACGCGTTGCTTCAGCACGCGGCGGCGGAGAATCAGCACAGCTTTACCCGCATGCAATGGACATTAGGGGCAATTGTCGTCGCTGTGCTCATCGTTCTGGGCATGATCTGGAGTGGGTTGCAGCATATGCTGCTTAAACCCCTGGCGCAGATTATGGAGCATATTCGCATTATTACCCGTGGTGATTTGACCCATCAACTCGACGTCCAGGGACGTAATGAAATGGGGCGTTTGGCGACGGGGTTAGATGAAATGCGACAGTCGCTGATTTCGACAGTCACGTCGGTGCGTAACAGCTCAGAAACGATTCATAGCGGTGCAGCGGAAATCTCGTCAGGTAACAACGATCTGTCTTCGCGTACCGAACAGCAGGCTGCTTCACTTGAAGAGACTGCCGCCAGCATGGAACAGCTTACTGCAACCGTGAAGCAAAATACGGACAATGCGAAACAGGCGACTCAACTGGCTAAGAATGCGTCTGATACTGCCGCGCGTGGTGGACGGGTTGTTGATACTGTCGTGCACACGATGAGTGAAATTGCCGGTAGTTCACAGCAAATTGCGCAGATCACCAGCGTCATCGACAGTATTGCTTTCCAGACCAATATCCTGGCGCTCAACGCGGCGGTTGAGGCAGCCAGAGCAGGAGAGCAGGGACGAGGATTTGCTGTTGTAGCGGGTGAAGTCCGTACTCTGGCAAGCCGTAGCGCTCAGGCAGCCAAAGAGATCAAAGCGTTGATTGATAACTCAACTCACAGCGTGGGGATGGGATCTCAGCAGGTGTCGGACGCGGGTAAAACGATGAAAGAGATTGTCGCTGCGGTCACCCGCGTGACGGACATCATGGGGGAAATCGCTTCAGCCTCAGAGGAACAGAGTCGGGGGATTGAGCAGGTGAGTCTCGCGGTCTCGCAGATGGACAGTGTTACACAACAAAACGCCGCGCTGGTAGAAGAGTCTGCCGCCGCCGCCGCTTCGTTGGAACAACAAGCTGAACAGTTACGCCTGGCCGTGGCAGCATTTCGCATCACTCGCGATACCTCCAACAGTGAGCATCGGAAACCGCCTAAGGATGCTCCACAAGCAACCTCTGCGGGGAGTACGACACAAGACCCGCATTGGGAAACGTTTTAGCCACATGCTGTCGTGCGAACCAGGTTTTGCTTAATAAGCATACAAAAAACGACGCAAACGGGTTCTCCTGTGAACTATCAGAGGAACCCGCTCTCTTTACTGGTATACTTCATCAACTGAATTGTTTGTATGCTGTCGCAAGTTTTGTGGTTAGAGCGGGTCGCCGTCTGTCAGTCGGTGTATCAACGTAAGCGCTTTCTTTCGATCTGCATGATGTGTCAACTGATAAAAATCAGTGAGTTATAGGGTTTATGAAACATACTGTTGAAGTGATGATCCCGGAAGCGGAGATCAAAGCGCGTATTGCTGAACTGGGGCGCCAGATTAACGAACGTTACAAAGACAGCGGCAGCGATATGGTGCTGGTTGGTCTGTTACGTGGCTCATTTATGTTTATGGCGGATCTGTGCCGTGAAGTGCATGTCTCCCACGAAGTCGATTTCATGACGGCATCCAGCTATGGCAGCGGAATGTCTACTACGCGTGATGTTAAAATCCTGAAAGACCTGGATGAAGACATTCGTGGCAAAGACGTGCTGATTGTCGAAGACATCATCGACTCCGGCAATACGCTGTCCAAAGTGCGTGAAATTCTGAGCCTGCGCGAGCCGAAATCCCTGGCTATCTGCACGCTGTTGGACAAACCTTCTCGTCGTGAAGTGAATGTTCCGGTCGAGTTTATCGGATTCTCTATTCCAGATGAGTTTGTGGTCGGTTACGGCATTGACTATGCCCAGCGTTATCGCCATCTGCCGTATGTTGGCAAAGTGGTGCTGCTGGACGAGTAATTGGCGGGAGCGCCTGATGGCGCTTCGCTTATCAGACCTACGGCGTAGGTTTGTAGGCCGGGTAAGGCGTCTCCGCCTCCCGGCAATGTCACATTATTTATGGTTGCTGTGTTTCTGACTCAGGTTAGACAACCCCTGGCGATAGCGCTGCTCCAGCGTTTCGCGGCTGGTGGCGGTGACGTCGAGATCGCGCAATAGACCGTCATGAATACCGTAAGCCCAGCCGTGAATGGTAACTTTCTGACCGCGCTTCCAGGCTGAACGCATAATGGTTGAGTGGCCGAGGTTGTAGACCTGCTCCATGACATTCAGTTCGCATAGGGTGTCCATGCGACGTTCCTGCGGCATTTCGCCCAGCAGTGAGCTGTGTTTGAACCAGATATCGCGGATGTGCAGTAACCAGTTATCAATCAGCCCTTGTTCTTTATTTTCAATCGCCGCCTGGACGCCGCCGCATCCGTAGTGGCCGCATATAATAATATGTTCCACTTCCAGCACATCCACCGCATACTGAACGACTGAGAGACAGTTCAGGTCAGTGTGAATAACCAGATTGGCAACATTGCGGTGAACAAATAATTCGCCCGGTTCAAGACCGGTTAATCGTTCAGCGGGAACGCGGCTATCGGAACATCCAATCCATAGAAAACGCGGATTCTGTGCATGCGTCAGCGTTTCAAAAAATCCGGGATCCTCTTCTACCAGCATCTTTGACCATAGTGCATTGTTGCTGATGAGTGTATCTATGTCTTTCATGGAGTTGTACGACCCGAAGCCAGATAAATTCGATGGGCTAATATAGGGTAACTCCAGCATTAATTAAACTATATATAAAATGTCAGAACGTAAGGTAAGTAAAAAACCATGACCATTGCTCTGGAACTTCAACAACTTAAAAAAACCTATCCCGGTGGCGTTCAAGCGTTACGCGGGATAGATTTGCAAGTCGAAGCGGGTGATTTTTATGCGCTTTTGGGACCGAATGGCGCAGGAAAGTCCACCACCATTGGAATAATCAGCTCGCTAGTGAACAAAACCTCCGGGCGGGTGAGCGTCTTCGGATACGATCTCGAAAAAGATACGGTTAACGCGAAACGCCAGCTTGGTCTGGTACCGCAGGAGTTTAACTTTAACCCGTTTGAAACCGTGCAGCAGATCGTGGTCAACCAGGCGGGTTACTACGGCGTTGAGCATAAAGAGGCGGTCAAACGCAGCGAATTATATTTAAAGCAGCTCGATTTATGGGAAAAACGTAACGAGCGTGCGCGCATGCTTTCCGGCGGGATGAAACGCCGCCTGATGATTGCTCGAGCTCTGATGCACGAGCCAAAATTACTCATCCTGGATGAACCAACGGCGGGTGTCGACATTGAACTGCGTCGTTCAATGTGGGGCTTTTTAAAGGATTTAAACGACAAAGGCACCACCATTATTCTGACCACTCACTACCTCGAAGAAGCAGAAATGCTGTGTCGTAATATCGGCATTATTCAGCACGGCGAGTTGGTGGAAAACACCTCGATGAAGGGTCTGCTCTCCAAGCTGAAATCCGAGACCTTTATCCTCGATCTGGCGCCGAAAAGCCCGCTGCCGAAACTGGACGGTTATCAGTACCGGCTGGTCGACACTTCCACGCTGGAAGTGGAGGTGCTGCGTGAACAGGGGGTTAACAGCGTCTTCTCTCAGCTGAGCGCGCAGGGCATTCAGGTATTGAGTATGCGTAACAAAGCGAACCGACTGGAAGAACTGTTTGTTTCTCTGGTTCATGAAAAACAAGGAGATCGCGCATGATGCAACTTTATTGGGTGGCGCTGAAAAGCATCTGGGCGAAAGAAATCCACCGCTTTATGCGTATCTGGGTTCAGACTCTGGTTCCCCCCGTCATCACCATGACGCTCTATTTTATTATCTTTGGTAACCTGATCGGCTCGCGTATCGGCGAAATGCATGGTTTTAGCTACATGCAGTTTATCGTGCCAGGGCTGATTATGATGGCGGTGATCACCAACTCGTACGCAAACGTGGCATCGTCATTCTTCAGCGCTAAGTTTCAACGCAATATTGAAGAGCTGCTGGTTGCCCCGGTACCAACGCACGTGATCATCGCCGGTTTCGTTGGCGGCGGCGTGGCACGTGGCTTGTGTGTAGGCATTCTGGTAACGGCTATTTCACTGTTCTTCGTGCCTTTCCAGGTGCATTCCTGGGTCTTTGTGGCGCTTACGCTGATGTTAACGGCGGTACTGTTCTCGCTGGCCGGTTTGCTGAACGCTGTCTTTGCTAAAACCTTTGACGATATCAGCCTGATCCCAACCTTCGTACTGACACCACTGACCTATCTGGGTGGCGTGTTCTATTCGCTAACGCTGCTGCCACCGTTCTGGCAGGGGCTGTCGCATCTGAACCCGATTGTCTACATGATTAGCGGTTTCCGCTACGGCTTTCTGGGGATTCATGATGTTCCGCTGGTCACCACGTTTGGTGTGCTGGTGGTGTTTATCGCTGCGTTTTATTTGCTGTGCTGGTACCTGATTCAGCGCGGACGCGGCCTACGCAGCTAATTCTTTCTTCCTCTCCTTGCCTGGGAGAGGAAGACTTTTGATGCTTGTCACCATTATGGATTTATCACACTGATAAACTACTTGCCTGCTAAGGAGGTAGGCAATGTTAGGTTGGGTAATTACCTGTCATGACGATAAGGCACAGGATATGCTGCATCGTCTGGAGAAAAAGTACGGCCCGTTGGCCCAATGTCAGGCGGTAAGTTTTTGGCGTGGACTCAGCTCGAATATGCTAAGCCGCATGATGTGCCATGCTCTGCATGCTACAGATTCAGGTGAGGGTGTGGTATTCCTGACGGATATGGCTGGGGCTGCGCCTTACCGTGTAGCGTCGTTAATGAGTCATAAACATCCCCAGTGTGAAGTGATTTCAGGTATCAGCTATCCATTGCTTGAGCGAATGATTTCGTCACGGGAATCGCTGAGCAGTTCTGCGTTTCGGGATTGCATCGTCGCACTTGGAGGCCCCGAAGTCTCCAGCCTCTGGCATCAACAACAAAAAAATCCCCCCTTCGTATTGAAGCATGATTTGTATGAGTATTAATCATTGGTATTGATGATGCTTTTGCTACAATAGCCGAGGTTACTCGCCTCGGTTATCTCATATGGTTATGCGCGTTCTGCTTGTTTTATTGCTCCTGTTTTCTGGCAGCGTCGCTGCGGCTTTGCCTGCTCGTTATATGCAAACCACCGAAGCCGCCGCCGTATGGGCGCAGATTGGCAATAAGATGGTGACGGTTGGGAATATTCGCGCCGGGCAGATCCTCGCTGTTGAGCCTATTGCGGCAGACTATTACGAATTTTCCTTTGGTTTTGGCACCGGGTTTATTGATAAGGGACACCTGGAGCCCGTTCAGGGGCGGCAGAAAGTCGATGATGGTCTGGGCGATCTCAATAAACCGCTCAGTAACCAAAGTCTGATAACCTGGAAAGATACATCGGTTTATAACGCTCCGGATGTCGGTAGCGCCCCGTTTGGCGTGCTGGCGGATAATCTGCGTTATCCGATTATCAGCAAGCTTAAAGACCGACTCAACCAGACCTGGTACCAGATTCGCATTGGTGGCCGACTGGCCTATGTTAGCGCGCTGGATGCGCAGGAAGACAACGGCATCCCGGTGTTAACCTACCATCATATTTTGCGCGATGAAGAGAATACCCGCTTTCGCCATACCTCCACCACAACCTCCGTACGCGCTTTCAGCAACCAGATGGCCTGGCTTCAGGATCGCGGCTACACCACGTTGACGATGTATCAACTGGAAGGCTACGTGCAGAATAAAATGAATCTCCCGGCGCGGGCGGTGGTGCTGACTTTTGATGATGGTCTCAAGTCAGTGAGCCGTTATGCTTACCCCATTTTGAAGCAGCACGGCATGAAGGCCACGGCGTTTATCATCTCCTCACGCATCAAGCGCCACCCGCAGAAGTGGGATCCGAAATCGCTGCAGTTTATGAGTCTTTCTGAACTGAACGAGATCCGCGACGTGTTCGACTTCCAGTCGCATACCCATTTTTTGCATCGGGTTGATGCGAATCGCCGGCCGATCCTATTGAGTCGCAGCTATCATAATATTCTGTTCGATTTCGCCCGTTCGCGCCGGGCATTGTCCCAGTTTAATCCTCATGTTCTGTATCTTTCGTATCCGTTTGGGGGTTATAACGCCACGGCGGTAAAAGCAGCAGGCGACGCGGGATTCCACATGGCGGTCACCACGGTGAGAGGGAAGGTTAAGCCGGGAGATAATCAGTTCTTATTGAAAAGGCTTTATATTTTAAGGACGGATTCGCTGGAGACGATGTCGCGGCTGATAGTCAATCAGCCGCAGGGGTAAGTACTGTCAGGCAACCTGTACCGGAATAGCTTTCGCGGTGCGCTTCATCTCGTTGTCGCCTTCAAAATAGGCCACTTTCGGACGCCAGGTGCGGGCTTCTTCGTCAGACATGGTGACGAAGCTGGCGATAATTACAATATCGCCAACATCAGCGCAATGCGCCGCTGCTCCGTTCACCGAGATGATTCTGGAGCCGCGTTCAGCCGCAATTGCATAGGTTGAGAAACGTTTACCGTTGGTTACGTTCCAGATATCAATAGCTTCGTTTTCCAGAATACCTGAGGCATCGAGGAAATCCTGGTCGATGGCGCAGGAGCCTTCGTAATGCAGGTCCGCCTGCGTGACTTTTACGCGGTGGAGCTTGCCTTGCAGCATGGTGCGAATCATAACTTCTATACCCTGTCGTTTACCTTGGCTAAGCAGACGAAACTGGCCTGCTTTGAGAAATTCTCAGGCAGTATTGCCCGATTTTTAACCCCTGTCTACTGGGCTAATGTAACGCTTTGATTATCGATCAGACGCGCCTGACCCAGCCAGGCGGCAGCCAGAATCACCGCGCGTTTGCTGGTTTCCGTCAGCTCCAGCAGCGTGTCGGCATCACGAATCTGAATATCGTCGGCGCGGAAGCCTTTTTCATTCAGCTCCTGCTCGGCAATAGCAATAATCTCCTGCAACTCACGATTACCCGCAATCAGTTTTTCTGCGATGCTATTCATCACTTTGTGCAGACCCGGCGCAATTTTACGCTGTTCTGCGGTCAGATAACCGTTACGTGAGCTAAGCGCCAGGCCGTCTTTGGCGCGAATAATCGGCACGCCAACGATCTCAATGTCATAACCCATATCCGCCACCATTTTGCGGATCAGCGCCAACTGTTGGAAATCTTTCTCGCCGAAGCAGGCGAGGTCAGGCTGGATAAGGTTGAACAGCTTGCTGACGATAGTGGAAACGCCACGGAAATGGCCCGGACGGCTGGCACCTTCCAGCATGGTGGAGAGACCGGGAACCTCAACAAAAGTCTGGCCTTCCAGACCCTGTGGATAGATTTCCTCAACGGCTGGTGCAAAAACATAATCGACTTTGCGCTTGTTCAGCTTTTCACAATCTTCCTGCAGTGTGCGCGGATAACGCACCAGATCGTCCGGTCGGTCAAACTGCATCGGGTTGACGAAAATGCTGGCGATTACCACATCAGCCCGGGCTTTTGCCTCATCGACCAGCTTCATATGGCCGTCGTGCAGATTTCCCATGGTGGGAACCAGTGCGATGCGTTTACCTTCCTGACGCAGACGACGAATATGCTGGCGCAGCAGCGGCAGGGTTTCAATAATTAACACAACAAGACTCCTTAAATACGATGCCTGATGGCGCTTCGCTTATCAGGCCTACGCGTGAAGATGTAGGCCGGATAAGGCGCGTAGCGTCACCATCCGGCGTAATGGCGTGCTGGCGGATAAATTAATGGAAGCTGTGTTCTTCGCCCGGGTAAACGCCGGACTCCACTTCAGTCATATACTGCCGCACTGCGGCGCGCATGTCGCCTGCTTCATTGAGGAAATTCTTCGCAAATTTCGGGATATGACCACCGGTAATGCCAAACGCATCGTGCATGACGAGAATTTGCCCGTCCGTGACGTTACCTGCGCCAATACCGATAACCGGAATAGAAAGTGCTTCAGTGACGCGCTTCGCCAACTCAACCGGCACGCACTCCAGCACCAACAGCTGAGCGCCAGCGGCTTCTAAGGCCAGCGCGTCATCCAGCAGCACTTGTCCGGCATCGCCGCGGCCCTGAATTTTATAGCCGCCAAACACGTTCACCGACTGCGGAGTTAACCCCAGATGGCCGCAAACCGGTACGGCGCGTTCGGTGAGCATTTTCACCGTATCAACCAGCCACGCGCCGCCTTCAATTTTGACCATGTTGGCGCCCGCACGCATAACCACCGCGGCGTTTTCAAACGCCTGTTCCGGGGTGGCGTACGTCATAAATGGGAGATCGGAAAGCAGTAGACAGTTAGGGGCGCCGCGACGCACAGCGCGAGTGTGGTAGGCGATATCGTCAACGGTGACAGGCAGAGTGGAGTCATGTCCCTGGATCGTCATGCCCAGCGAGTCGCCAACCAGCATCACGTTAATGCCCTCGTCAGCAAATAGTTTGGCAAAGCTGTAGTCGTAGGCGGTAATTGTCGCGAAGCGTTTTTTCTCTTGCTTGCATTTCTGCAGCAGTGAAATGGTAGTGGGTTTCATAACATTTCCTGATGATGAAAGTCATATTTATCGGCATTCTAACAGTCACATTCAGGGGGGCAATTGTTTTAAGCAATCGTTTGGCGCTAAAGCAGTAAACGCTAAAGGGGAGGAGATACTTTACCAGTGTGCAGGTTTTGCAGTACCAAGATGGGTGAGGTGCTGATGCAGTCTGATTCCATCCGGAAAAATAAGCTCAGGCGCAATTTCGAATAACGGCCACAGCATAAAACCACGATTTTTCATGTCGTAGTGCGGCACGGTTAAACGTTCCGTGTTAATCACTTCATCGCCGAACAACATAATATCCAGATCCAGCGTTCGCGGTCCCCAGCGTTCAGCTTTGCGCACCCGGCCCTGTTGCAGTTCAATTCGCTGGGTATGATCCAGCAACGCTTCGGGGGCGAGAGCGGTATCCAGAGCCACGGCGGCGTTCAGATAGTCGGGCTGATCCTGTGGACCCAACGGGGGGGTACGATAAAACGAAGAAACCGCAACGATACGGCTGTCAGGGATTTCGCCGATCGCTTGCACGGCAGCATTCACCTGCTCCAGGGGAGAAGCTAAATTACTGCCGATGGCGATATAAACGACGGTCACGCGCTACCTTCGCGACGCGGCGCACGCTTACGCGGGCGGCGATGGCGACGGCGTACGTCAGGCTCTTCATCCAGTTCGTTCAGCATGCCTTTTTGTTCCGGCGGCGCGGAAACCTGGAATTCACCCCACCATTTCGCCAGTCGTTGCAGTTCAGCGTTGTGTTCTACTTCGGCACGCAGTGCTAACAGGTCATAAGCTGCGCGGAACTTTGGATGTTCCATCAGCTTCCAGGCGCGTTTACCCTGACGACGGGACATACGTAATTGCAACTGCCAGATATCGCGGGTTAGCGAGGTCAGACGTTTCGGGATCGCCAGCGAGCGGCAGGCTTCGTCCAGCACGTCGTTCATTGCCAGCGCGAAAGCGTCGTAGTAGGCCAAACCGCTTTCTTGCGCAATTTTCTGCGCGGCTTCCAGTAACGGATACCAGAACATCGCGGCGAACAAGAACGCCGGGTTAACGCGCATATCATTGTTAATGCGGTTATCGGTATTCTTCAGCACCTGAGCGATAATGCGTTCCATCGGGCTGTCACCGTCTTCGGTGAAGTAGCGTGTAATGGTTGGGAACAGCGGCTGGAACAGGCTGTACTCACGCAGTTTTTTATAGGTTTCATACCCATAGCCCGCCTGTAACAGCTTAAGTGCTTCTTCAAACAGGCGTGCGGGAGGAATGTCGTTCAGCAGCGTTGCCAGACGCGGGATCGGCTCTGCGGTTTCCGGGCTGATACGCATGTCGAGCTTGGCGGCAAAGCGCACGGCGCGCAGCATACGCACGGGATCTTCGCGATAGCGCGTTTCCGGATTACCGATCAGGCGAATGATGCCCTCTTCGAGGTCCTGCATACCGCCGACGTAATCACGCACGGTGAAATCGGCCACGCTGTAATACAGGCTGTTTATCGTGAAATCGCGACGTTGGGCATCTTCTTCAATGGAGCCGAAGATGTTGTCGCGCAGCAACATACCGTTTTGCCCGCGTTGCGACGTGGTACGATCGGCTTCGCTGCCTTCATGATGGCCGCGGAACGTCGCCACTTCGATAATTTCTGGACCGAACATGACATGAGCCAGACGGAAACGGCGACCGACCAGGCGACAGTTACGAAACAGTTTACGCACCTGATCCGGCGTTGCGTTAGTAGTGACATCAAAATCTTTCGGCTTTTTGCCCAGCAAAAGATCGCGTACACCACCGCCAACCAGCCATGCCTCGTATCCGGCCTTATTGAGCCTGTACATTACCTTCAGGGCATTTTCACTGATATCTTTGCGGGAGATAGAGTGCTGCTCACGCGGAATTACCGTCATATGTGGACGGGCGACGGCGAGCTCAGCCTCGCGCTCCTCGCGGCTTAGCACCTTGCGGCAAAAATTAGCGACTCGGGTAAAAATAGTGCACCTCGGTAGTGTCAAACTTCAATCAGAACAAGTGTTGCTGTGTAAAAATAGCGGCTAATCATAGCTCAGCGTGGCGCATTTGAGAATGCCGGATTTAAGATCGCTGATTCTGGCACTGTTGTCAGACGCCAGTTCTCAACGGCAAACTCCAGGATCTGGTCCACACGCATCTCCTGCCACGGGATATCGGCACGCTGGCCGAGAAAGCGTAGCGCGGCAATAATCACCGGGCGCGGATCGCCTTGTGGTAGCGCAGGTGCATGATTTTGTTTTGAAAGTTTAGCGCCTTGTTCGTTGAGCGCCAGCGGAAGATGAATATAGTCAGGCGCTTGCCAGCCAAACTGCTGATACAAAGAGATTTGCCGCACCGTGGGTTCGATGAGATCGGCGCCGCGAACAATCTCCGTTACGCCCTGAAAGTGGTCATCAACTACCACGGCGAGGTTATAGGCAAACAGCCCGTCGCGGCGGTGGATGATAAAATCTTCACCAGCAAGTTGCGGGTCAGCCTGAATCACACCGCGTAGCCGGTCAGTAAACTGCATCACGGGATGGCGTTGTTTAATACGGACGGCCGCCTGTTCTGGCCCGAGGCGTAACTCACGGCAGTGACCGTCGTAAATACCGCCGACGCTTTGAATACGCGCTCGCGTGCAGGTGCAGTAATAGCTCAGATCTTGCTGATGCAGCCAGGTAAGCGCCTCGCGGTAGGCTTCGTGGCGTTGGGATTGCCATAAAATATCGCCATCCCAGTGCAGGCCGTAATGTTCCAGCTGACGCAGGATCGTATCTGCGGCACCGGGAACTTCACGAGGGGGATCAATATCTTCAATGCGTACTCGCCAGATTCCGCGCCGGGCACGAGCCTGCAGGTAACTGCCGAGGGCGGCAATCAGTGAACCGAAGTGCAGTTCGCCGGAGGGGGAAGGGGCGAAGCGGCCAATATAGTGTGAATCGCTCATTTTACGGACTGACAAATAATAAGGCGGGAGAAACTCCCGCCTGTAGTAAACGTGGTAAAAATGACCGGAATTAACCTGCCATCTGTTTTTCGCGGATTTCTGCCAGCGTTTTGCAGTCGATACACAGATCGGCTGTCGGACGCGCTTCCAGACGGCGAATACCAATTTCTACGCCGCACGATTCGCAGTAGCCGAAATCTTCGTCTTCTACCTTCTTCAGCGTCTTCTCGATCTTTTTGATCAGTTTGCGTTCACGGTCACGCAGCTCAAGGCTGAATTCTTCTTCCTGCGCGGCGCGGTCCACCGGATCAGGGAAGTTAGCCGCTTCGTCTTGCATATGAGATACGGTGCGATCAACTTCATCCCTAAGTTGATTACGCCATGCCTCAAGAATACGCCTGAAGTGCGACAGCTGGGCTTCGTTCATATACTCTTCGCCCGGTTTCTCCTGGTACGGCTCCACCCCAGCGATGGCGAGAATACTCAGGGACGATGTTTTACGGTTTTGCCCTTCTTGCATGTTGCTTCTCCTTAACACGCACTATCGATCCCCATGTTCGGGGGAAAAATCAGGTCGCTATAAATAGCAGATGCTTTTCCGGATAGCAATTATCTAAACGTAACACTTGACAACCCTGTGAGGAAAAGCGTATTTGCCCACGCGTCCAGAATACTAATTAACCAAATGTTTACACCATTACAAGGTAATGGGCAACGGCTCTTTAAGAGTCATGCCATGGGCAGAAAGTTCCGCTTTATAAACCAGAATTTCTACCCCCTTAAGCTGTGCTTCAACTAATAATTGCGCATATTTTGCATCGATATGGTGCGCGGGTGAAAACCGTGTAATAGCTGAATGCAGCACGGCGAAAAATATCACTGCCCGCTTGCCTTCAGCCGCTACGCTCATCAATTCCCGAAGATGCTTCTGACCTCGTTCAGTGATGGCATCGGGAAAATAACCCTGCTCTTTTTCCGCCAACGTGACTGATTTCACTTCAATATAGCAGTCAGGTCGGGAATCTGCCTGTAACAAAAAGTCGATACGGCTCCCTTCGGCGCCGTATTTTACTTCACTTTTCAAGACGCTGTAGCCTGAAACTTCTGAAATTAGCGACTGCTGAATCGCCTCTTTCGTTAATCTATTGGCCCACAGCGTGTTAACACAAATAAATGCCCCGGATTGGGTTTGCGTTAATTCCCAGGTATGTGGATATTTCCGTTTAGTATTTTCTGATGTCGAATACCAGACGGTATCACCCGGGGTGGCGCATCCGGTCATCGCGCCAGTATTTGGGCAGTGTAACGTTAACGTTGAGCCATCCGGTGTGATCACATCCGCTAAAAAACGCTTGTAGCGCTGGATGAGCGTTGCAGGTTGTAAAGGTGGAGAAAATTGCATAAACAGTCCCTTTAATTATTCAGTCAGCGTCCAGCGTTGCAGCTGCGTATAACGCGTGCGTCCTCGTGCGAATGAAGAGGAGTAAAGTGCGAACTCCGTGACCGGAAATGACCAGCCAAAGCCCGGTGGGGGGATGGGAACCGCGTGTCCGGCATCGCGCAGCAGCGTGATATGTGGGTGAAACGGCTGCGGGCTTTGATAACATCCGCTGCGTGCGGCCTGCGCCCGCAGCATATTCGCCAGTTGTAACAGTCCGCGCGGTGGCTGACGCATCCCCAGCCACACGACCCGCGAGCGCAGCCATTGCCCGGCATCATCCAGTTTGAGCGTAAAACCTGGTTGGCGAATGCGTCCGGCTAGTTGCGACAACGCCTGTTGCTTCTCTGCGCTGACATCACCTAAAAAGGCCAGCGTCAGATGCAGGTTTTCTGCTGCAACGGGACGCCCGGCTTCTGCGGGGAACTGCTCCGCACGCCAGTGAACAATTGGCTCACGGATTGCGCCAGGCAATTCAATCGCAAAGAACAGCCTTTTTGGCTCAGACATGATGGATACTCGGTTATGAATTAACGCGATGCTACAATGCAGCGCGAAGAATGTTAACCCTCTGGAGCTATTTGTGACGTCGTTGCCCGTTGCCGCCGTAGTGCCTGAACTGTTTACCGCCCTTGATGCCTCGCCGCAGGTGCTGCTGACCGCGCCGACCGGTGCCGGGAAATCGACCTGGCTGCCGTTGCGACTGCTTGAACATGGTGGCATCAAGGGGCGGATTATTTTGCTGGAGCCGCGTCGTCTGGCGGCACGCAACGTGGCGCAGCGGTTGGCGGAGTTGCTGAACGAAAAGCCCGGTGAGACCGTGGGTTATCGCATGCGCGCGCAAAGCTGCGTGGGGTCGCAGACCCGGCTGGAAGTGGTGACGGAAGGCGTCCTGACGCGCATGATCCAACGCGATCCCGAACTCACTGGCGCCGGGTTAGTGATCCTCGATGAATTTCACGAACGGAGCTTGCAGGCCGACCTGGCGCTGGCGCTGTTGCTGGATGTACAGCAAGGTCTTCGTGACGATCTGAAACTATTGATCATGTCCGCAACGCTCGATAACGGGCGCTTGCAGCAGTTATTGCCCGATGCGCCCATGATTATCTCTGAAGGCCGCACATTCCCCGTCGAGCGACGGTATCAGCCGCTGGCGGCACATCTGCGTTTTGACGAAGCGGTGGCGATAGCCACGGCGGAGCTACTGCGCCATGAAAGCGGGTCGCTGCTGCTGTTTTTACCGGGCGTTGGGGAAATCCTGCGTGTGCAGGAACAACTGGCAACGCGTGTGGGCGGCGATGTTGTGTTATGTCCGTTGTACGGCGCGTTGACGCTGGCTGAGCAGCGTCAGGCGATTTTGCCCGCGCCGCAAGGTAAGCGCAAAGTGGTGCTGGCGACCAATATTGCCGAAACCAGCTTAACGATTGAAGGCATCCGGTTGGTGGTGGATTGCGCCCAGGAGCGCGTGGCGCGCTATGACGCGCGTACCGGTTTAACGCGGTTGATTACCCAGCGCATTAGCCAGGCATCGATGACACAGCGAGCCGGGCGAGCTGGTCGTCTGGAGCCAGGTATCTGCCTACATTTGCTTGCCAAAGAGCAGGCGGAAAGAGCGGCGGCGCAGGGAGAGCCTGAGATATTACAGAGCGATCTGTCCGGACTACTGATGGAGCTGCTGCAATGGGGATGTACCGATCCTGAGCAACTGAACTGGCTGGATACGCCGCCCGCTATTAACCTGCAGGCGGCAAAACGGCTGTTGCAGATGCTGGGCGCGCTTGAGGGCGACAGGCTCAGTGCCCGTGGGCAGAAAATGGCGGCTTTGGGTAATGATCCCCGTTTAGCGGCTATGCTGGTTAGCACCAAAAATGACGATGAAGCGGCATCGGCCGCAAAACTGGCCGCAATTCTGGAAGAGCCGCCGCGCGGGGGCAGCACCGATTTAGCTGTGGCGTTTTCACGAAATCAGCCCGCCTGGCAGCAGCGCAGTCAACAATTATTGAAACGGCTTAACGTACGCAGCGGGCAGCCCGACATCGCGTTGCTCCCTTTGTTGCTGTCGCAAGCGTTTGCCGATCGGATCGCCCGTCGACGTGGACAAGAAGGGCGCTATCAACTGGCCAACGGCATGGGCGCGATGCTGGATGTCGATGACGCCCTGGGGCGCCATGAGTGGCTGATAGCGCCGCTGTTACTGCAGGGTAGCGCATCGCCAGATGCGCGTATTTTGTTAGCGTTGCCGCTGGATATTGAAGCGTTGATGCAGACGTGTCCTGAACTGCTGCAACAGTCCGACACCATCGAATGGGATGAAGCCCAGGGAACGTTAAAAGCACTGCGTCGGTCGCGTATCGGCCAGTTGACGGTAAAAGTACAGCCGCTAGCCAAGCCCTCGGAAGAAGAGTTGCATCAGGCGATGCTGAATGGTATTCGCGATAAAGGGCTAAGTGTGCTCAACTGGACGCCGGAGGCCGAGCAGTTTCGGCTGCGTTTGCAATGTGCGGCAAACTGGTTACCGGAGTACGACTGGCCTGCGGTAGATGAGGATTCTCTGCTGAAGACGCTCGAGCTCTGGCTGTTGCCGCACATGAGCGGTGTGCACTCTTTACGCGCGTTAAAAGCACTCAATGTGGGTCAGGCATTGCGCGGTTTGCTGGACTGGTCAATGCTGCAACGTCTGGATAGTGAACTGCCAGCGCATTACACTGTGCCAACGGGAAGCCGGATTGCCATTCGCTATCATGAGGATAATCCTCCTGTATTGGCCGTTCGGATGCAGGAAATGTTTGGTGAAGCAAACACCCCGACTATCGCCCAGGGACGCGTGCCGCTGGTACTGGAGCTGTTGTCTCCGGCCCAAAGACCGCTACAGGTGACGAGCGATCTAAGCGCGTTCTGGCAGGGATCGTACCGCGAGGTGCAAAAAGAGATGAAAGGGCGTTATCCCAAACATGTCTGGCCGGACGATCCGGCGAATACCGCGCCAACGCGGCGCACCAAAAAGTATTCATAAATTGAGAGATTTCTTCTTCTGTCGCAGGACGGAAGAACAGAGAATCGGGCCTTTGCGCCTGAATGTTGCGGAGAAAAAGCATGGCGGGGAATGACCGCGAGCCAATTGGACGTAAAGGGAAACCCTCGCGTCCGGTGAAACAAAAGGTGAGCCGTCGTCAACTCAGAGATGAAGAGTATGACGACGATTATGATGATGATGACTATGAGGATGAAGAACCGATGCCGCGTAAGGGTAAAGGCAAAGGGCGTAAGCCTCGTGGTAAACGCGGCTGGTTCTGGCTGCTGGTAAAACTGTCGATTGTTTTTTTGGTGCTGATCGCCATTTACGGCGTCTATCTGGACCAAAAAATCCGTAGCCGTATCGACGGTAAAGTCTGGCAGCTTCCGGCGGCAGTATATGGCCGCATGGTTAACCTTGAGCCAGAAATGCCCATCGGCAAGAACGAGATGGTGAAGCTGCTAGAGGCCACGCAGTATCGTCAGGTCTCGAAGATGACGCGTCCGGGCGAATTCACCGTACAGGCGAAGAGCATTGAGATGATTCGTCGTCCGTTTGACTTCCCGGACAGTAAAGAAGGGCAGGTGCGCGCACGTCTGACCTTTGATGGCGATCATCTGGACACTATCGAGAATATGGATAACAACCGCCAGTTCGGTTTCTTCCGTCTCGATCCACGCCTGATTACCATGCTCTCTTCACCTAACGGCGAGCAGCGCCTGTTTGTCCCGCGCAGTGGATTCCCGGATCTGCTGGTAGATACGCTGCTGGCAACCGAAGACCGTCACTTCTATGAGCATGATGGCGTCAGCCTCTACTCGATTGGTCGTGCGGTGCTGGCCAACCTGACGGCCGGTCGCACGGTGCAGGGGGCGAGTACGCTGACTCAGCAACTGGTGAAGAACTTGTTCCTGTCCAGCGAACGTTCTTACTGGCGTAAGGCCAACGAAGCCTACATGGCGCTGCTGATGGATGCGCGTTACAGCAAAGATCGCATTCTTGAGCTGTACATGAACGAAGTCTATCTCGGTCAAAGCGGCGATAATGAAATTCGCGGCTTCCCGCTTGCGAGCCTCTATTATTTCGGTCGTCCGGTGGAAGAACTGAGTCTCGACCAGCAGGCGTTGCTGGTGGGGATGGTTAAAGGGGCGTCAATCTATAACCCATGGCGTAACCCGAAGCTGGCGCTGGAGCGTCGTAACCTCGTGCTGCGTTTGCTGCAACAGCAGCAGATCATCGATCAGGATCTGTATGACATGCTGAGCGCGCGTCCGTTAGGCGTACAGCCGCGTGGTGGAGTGATCTCGCCACAGCCTGCCTTTATGCAGATGGTGCGTCAGGAGCTACAGGCGAAACTCGGCGATAAAGTTAAAGATCTCTCCGGCGTGAAAATTTTCACCACCTTTGATTCCGTGGCGCAGGACGCTGCGGAAAAAGCGGCGGTGGAAGGCATTCCGGTGCTGAAGAAACAGCGTAAGCTGAGCGATCTGGAAACCGCGATTGTGGTGGTTGACCGATTCAGTGGCGAAGTTCGCGCCATGGTTGGCGGGGCAGAGCCGCAGTTCGCGGGCTATAACCGTGCGATGCAGGCGCGTCGTTCGATTGGTTCTCTGGCGAAGCCGGCGACCTATCTGACTGCGCTCAGCCAGCCGAAGCTTTACCGCCTGAATACCTGGATTGCCGATGCGCCGATTGCGCTACGTCAGCCGAACGGTCAGGTCTGGTCGCCACAGAACGATGATCGTCGCTATAGCGAAAGCGGAAAAGTGATGCTGGTGGATGCGTTAACCCGCTCCATGAACGTACCGACGGTAAATCTGGGGATGGCGCTGGGCTTGCCTGCCGTGACTGATACCTGGTTGAAGCTGGGCGCGCCGAAAGATCAGCTTAACCCGGTTCCGGCCATGCTGCTCGGGGCGTTGAACCTGACGCCAATCGAAGTAGCACAGGCGTTCCAGACTATCGCCAGCGGCGGGAACCGTGCGCCGTTGTCGGCGCTGCGTTCGGTGATTGCCGAAGATGGTACCGTGCTGTACCAGAGCTTCCCGCAGGCTGAGCGTGCCGTTCCGGCGCAGGCGGCGTATATGACGCTGTGGACCATGCAGCAGGTGGTTCAGCGTGGTACGGGTCGTCAGCTTGGCGCGAAATATCCTGGCTTGCATCTGGCAGGGAAAACCGGGACCACCAACAACAACGTGGATACCTGGTTTGCCGGGATCGACGGCAGCCAGGTGACCATCACCTGGGTGGGCCGCGATAACAACCAGCCAACCAAGCTGTACGGTGCCAGCGGCGCGATGTCGATTTATCAGCGTTATCTGGCTAACCAGACGCCAACACCGCTGGTGCTGACGCCACCGGAGGATGTGGTGGATATGGGCGTAGACTACGACGGTAACTTCGTTTGTAGCGGCGGGATGCGCACGCTTCCGGTATGGACCACCGATCCTGATTCGCTGTGTCAGCAGGGTGAAATGCTGCAGCAGTCGGGGAATCCGTTCGATCAATCTTCTCAACAGCCGCAGCAGCAGCCTCAACAGCAGCAACCGCCGCAGCAAGAGAAGAAAGACAGCGATGGCGTGGCTGGTTGGATAAAAGATATGTTTGGCGGTAACTGATTTTTTAGCTGTCCTCCCCCGCATCGGTGCCTGCTGATGTGGGGGAATTCTCCCTCTTGCTGTATTCGCATTTCGGTCTGTATAGCAAGCTCAGGATAGGGTGAACAGTGATGGTGTTTCCTGCCTATATTTTCCGTTTAATCATAAATTCAATATATTATTTTTTTTGTATGTATCATCGGTTGGTTGATTTTATTCTATTTTTTCTGCGTTTTTTTATTATCTACCCGTATGCATATGTGAGTGATATTGTTTTTATGAATATGTTTATGCTGGCTAAAACCACCATTAAGAAAATATTATTTCCATAAATTGTTCTGCTAAAACAAGATGTTGTGTGTTGTTTCTTTATTTTTGGTGAATGTGTTGATTAGCTTTTATTCATCATGGTACGTAGAATAGATGACACAAGGGAATGTTTTAAACTGAATGAGTTGATAAAGATATATTATATCTATGATGTTGTTGGATTTATATTCCAGCACTTCTCCAGCCATTGTCTATTTCCCCTCTGTGTTAACTTTTCTCTTCATTGATTTTTGTGAACATATGTAAGGAATACGTTATGTGCAAAAAAATTATCATCTCGTTGCTTGTCAGTAGTGCAATGGCAACTGTAGCAACATCTGCTTTTGCCGTTGATACCGGGACGGTAACGTTTAATGGGAAAATTCTTCCCGATAGTTGCGTGGTTGATGTAAACGGTACAGCGACAAACGGTACTGTGACGTTTAACAACCTTTCTCAAACTGCGTTTGGCGAAGATAAAAAAGTCGGCGACACGCAATCTTTTGCGATTACGCTGACAGAATGTGATGCTGCGGTTGCCAACCTCAATATCAAATTTGATGGGACGCGTATTGCCGGATACGACGATGAAGTCTTGCAGGCGACAGGGACTGCGCAGAACCTCGGGGTACGTATGCTTCCAGAAGGGAGCAGCAACTACGTGAAATTTGATGGCTCAGATCCTGAAGCGGCACTGAATAAGACTAACGGCGAGAGCGTGGTTTTTAATTATAAAGCTGAGGTTATCCAGGTTGGTAGCACTTTACCAACTACCGGTGATTATACCGCACAAGCGACCTATACTCTGCTTTATCGTTAATCATCATAAACCTGGCCCAGGCAGGGCCAGTATTTCAATGGAATGGAAAGATGAAACGACTTATCACAGCATTAATACTTATATTAACCTCGGGATTAAATTCGGTTCAAGCTGGCGTAGTAGTGGGTGGCACACGAATTATATATCCGGCTAACCAATCTGAAGTACAGATTGCTTTAAAAAATAAAGATAATGATAAACGTTATCTGGTGCAGAGCTGGGTCAGTAATATTGATGACAGCAAAGCGCCATTTATTATGACACCGCCAATTTACAAATTGGACGAAAACCGCCAGACGCTGCTACACGTGGTTTATACCGGAAATAAATCGGCGCTGCCTCAGGATCGTGAGTCATTATTTATGGCGAACATCAAATCTGTTGCAGCGATCCCAGAAGAATTGCATGACAAGAACACGTTACAATTTGCCATTAAAACTAAATTAAAACTGTTTTATCGCCCGGCCTCATTGACAGAAGACGAGGCAAAAATGGCCTGGCAATCGTTGCAATTTAGCCGCCATCAAAATCGACTGGTGGTGAAAAACCCCACACCCTTCTATGTCACCTTCGGACAGATCTCTGTGGCGGGAAAAGCGATTAAACCGGCTACAAACCAGTCCTCTCCGACGGCATTAACGATGATGGTCGCTCCATTTGGTGAGCAGCGTTTTCCGCTGCCATCGGCAGTAAAAGGCAACGTTGTCTGGACCGCAATTAATGATTTTGGCTCAGAAACCGAACAGCGTAAACAGTCGCTGTAAATCAGCTATCGATGAGTTATGGGGTGACATTTATGCCTTCACATCGTACTGCCCGGCTTTTTGCTCTCAATACGCTGACATTCGCTATATTGACTGCGAGTGGTTCCGTTTGTGCTGATGATTATTTCAATCTCAGTGTACTTGAAACGGGAACCCCACTTGAGAATACCGGGGCGCTTGAAGCTTTTTTACAGCATAATGGTTTATCCCCCGGACGTTATTTAACGTCGATTGTTTGGGATCAGGATCGCATTGATAAACGAAATTTAAATTACCTCCTTTCAAAAGATAACAGCAAACTGATTCCGCAATTTACCAAAGCGGAGCTGCGCGAACTGGGCGTTAAAGTTGATACGGTTCCGGCATTAAATAATGTTAACGAAGATACGTTGCTGGGTGATATTAGCGAATATATCGCGGATGGACGCTATGACTTCAATCCGGAAACACAGGTGCTGCAATTACGTATTCCGCAGATCTACCGCGACCGCAAAATTTCGGGCGAAAGCAATCCCACTTTCTGGGATGACGGCATTCCGGCTCTGTGGACCAGTTACTATATTTCGGGATCGCACCAACAATCCGGAGGTCAAAATAATGTTTCGAACTGGGCAAGTTTGAATTCAGGGATGAATATCGGCCCCTGGCGTTTGCGTAACACCAGCAATTGGGGGAGTGATAATGGTTGGCAATCTATTAATACGACGCTTGGACGCGATGTCAAAGCATTGCGTAGCCAGCTTCAGATAGGGCAAACCTACACTAACGGCGAACTGTTCGATAGCGTGCAGATGACGGGCGTTAAGCTGGAGACAGATACCAGTATGCAGCCCAGTGGATTACAGGGCTTTGCCCCGGTCGTTCGTGGGATTGCTAATAGCGATGCCAAAGTCACCATTAAGCAAAACGGTTACACCATCTACCAGACCAACGTCTCGCCTGGCCCGTTTGAAATTCGTGATTTAACGCAGGTGACGGCAGGAGCGGATCTGGAAGTCACCGTGACGGAGGCCGACGGTACAGATCGCAGCTTTATTCAGGCCAGCTCCTCGGTGCCGATTATGCAACGTGAAGGCGCGCTGAAGTACAGCCTGGCAGCCGGGAAATATCGCGATGTTGATAACGGTGAGGAGCCGGAATTCAGCCAGGCTACGGCAATTTATGGCTTACCTTTCGGAATTACCGCTTACGGCGGTCTGCAGGGCGCGTCGATGTATCGCGCCGGACTGGTCGGCATCGGAGCTGATTTACGCGATTTTGGTTCGCTGTCGATGGATCTGACGGCGGCGAGAACCGCGTTTGACGACGAACGCGCGGATGCGAATGGCCAGTCGTGGCGCGCGCAGTACGCAAAAGATTTTCCGTTAACCAATACCACGGTCACGCTGGCCAGCTATCGTTATTCCACCTCCGGGTTTTATACCTTTCAGGAGGCTCTCGATCAGCGTAATAACAGCTACGACGATGACAGCATCTATAGCTATCGCGATAACTATAACCGTCGCAGCCGCCTGCAACTTAATCTTTCTCAGTCGTTACAGAACTGGGGATCGGTATACGCCAACGCTTATCAGCAAGATTACTGGGGAATGGAAGGCCATGAACGAAGCGTGAGTCTCGGTTACAGCAGCAGTTGGCAGGGCGTTAACTGGTCGCTGAATTACAGCATGACAAAAACGCCATCAACCACTAACGATCAGCAGTTTTCTATCTCAATGAATGTCCCTCTTTCGCGTTGGCTGGCGAATGCCTGGGGAACATATACTCTGACAAGTTCAAAAAATGGTAATAGTGCACATCAGGTTGGCGTCAGTGGAACGTTACTGGAAGATAACAATTTAAATTATAACCTTCAGCAAACCTACACCGATAACGATGTCGGTTATGGTGCCTATCTCTCTTCCCGGTATCGGACATCGGTTGGCGAGTTCAGCGCCAATTACAGTTATCAAAAAGACAGTAAACAGTGGGGCTATGGCGCCCAGGGTTCCGTTGTTGCGCATTCGCAGGGAATAACGCTTGGACAATCCATTCAGGATGCTTTTGCCATTGTGCACATTACCGATGGCGATAATGTAAAAATACAAAATTCCCGGGGGGTTTACACCGATTATTGGGGCAATGCCATTGTGCCAACTTTAACCAATTATCGCCGTAATACTATTACTGTGAATACTCAGGGACGTGATGATATTGATATTCAGGATGCTTCTCTGGATGTGGTTCCGACAAAAGGGGCCGTCCTGAAGGCTGACTTCACGGCGCGTTCAGGTAAGCGTGCATTACTTACCTTAAAACATGGTCAGAGCGTGGTTCCTTTTGGTGCTCTGTTAAGTATGGACGGTACGACATCGATCGTGGGTGACGACGGTGAAGTGTATGTCACTGGGCTAAAAGGAACACAGCGCATTGAGGTGCAATGGGGAAATACCGCACAGACGAAATGTACGGGTAGCGTAAGCGTGCCTGAGAACATGGGTACGGGAATTCTCTCAGCTACGGTTAATTGCCAATAATGGAAGATGGCTTATGAATACGGAAATTGTCAGATATGAGTAAAAGGAACATAAACATTTTCAGGGCTATGTTGATCATATTGATTTTAGCTGGATCTGCGGCACCTGTTTATGCCGCCACATGTACCGGAAATTACCCGGAAAATGGCGCAATGACCTTTCAGCTACCGGCAAGCATCACTGTGGAGCCTGACGTATCAGTTGGTACGGTTATTTATGAGGGAAGCATTGAGAGCGGCCAAATCGATATGGATTGCCAGGATACTGGCAACAAATACAAAGGTTACGCAGTGTTAACGGATGCCGATGCCCGCAATGGAGTGCTGGAAGGCGTTTATCAGACTAGCGTTCCAGGTATAGGTATCCGCATGGCTGAAGCGGAAGAACGAACACCTACCTTTACCTCTGAGGATATCGTCACACCCATGCATTTTTATAGCTATGGAGCAAGCGGATGGAACAGTATTCATACAAAGTACCATGCGTCAATGCAGTTGGTTGTGACGGGCGACGTCGAGGATGGTTATCTTGATACCTCCCGGCTGACAGCGCAAGAGAAGTGGGGTAATGATGTGATAGCTCAGATATTGGTATCTCCCACCAGCATTCATATCCAGACTAATACCTGTAACCTGGAGGATAAAAATATCTACGTGCCGCTGAAGACGATTAATGTCGATAACTTTGACAGTCAATTTTCAGAAGTACTCACCGATAACAGTTTCAAAATCGAGATTTCTGATTGTCGGGCAGGTACCCAAATCGATTATAAGTTCAACAGTGCTGGTTCGACAGGTGTTACGGATGGCAATATTTTGGCTATCGCCAGTGGAGACAGCTCTGCCAGCGGTGTCGGTATCCAGATTCTGGACACGAACAATAATGTGCTGAGTTTTGATCAAACCTATACCGCTGTGAGCAGCACCAGCGCTAACGAAGTGGTAGAAATTCCGCTGAAGGCACGCTATGCCAAAACCGGCAATGTCAAAGCCGGGAAAGTGGACGCCGTCGCGACTTTTGAGGTCTTTTACCGCTAACGCCTTGCGACCCGCTGCGGCGGGTTGTCAGCGCTCTAACATTCCAGCCTAATTTATTAACCCTTTCTTTTCATCTGGTTATTTCTTAACCCCTCAGTTTTAGTAGGGGCGCGTATTGCTTGCTATCTCGCCAGAGTTTCGAATATTATGCTGCCGTTATAATAATAATTCTCGTTTACGTTATCATTCACTTTCATCAGAGAAATACCAATGGCGCGTCTTAAAACTGCTCAGCCAAGTTCATCACTGCGTAAAATCGCAGTAGTGGTAGCCACAGCGGTTAGCGGCATGTCTGTCTATGCACAGGCGGCGGTTGACCCGAAAGAAGAAACCATCACCGTAACTGCAGCTCCTGCTCCGCAGGAAAGCGCATGGGGGCCAGCTCCGACCATTGCTGCTAAGCGTTCCGCTACTGCGACCAAGACTGATACGCCTATAGAAAAGACACCACAGTCTGTTTCGGTAGTGACCAACGAAGAGATGCAAATGCATCAATTCCAGTCGGTGAAAGAGGCTCTGGGATATACGCCTGGTGTGACTGTTAACAGTCGTGGCGCATCTAACACCTATGATTTTGTGATTATCCGTGGTTTCTCTTCCGTCGGCCTGAGCCAGAATAACTATCTGGATGGACTGAAATTGCAGGGTAACTTCTATAACGATGCGGTTATTGATCCCTACATGCTTGAACGTGTTGAGTTGATGCGTGGCCCAACGTCTGTACTCTATGGTAAGAGCAATCCTGGCGGCATCATCTCTATGGTCAGCAAGCGCCCGACCACAGAGCCGTTAAAAGAAATTCAGTTCAAAATGGGGTCGGACAATTTGTTCCAGACCGGTTTTGATTTTAGTGATGCGCTGGATGACAACGGGGAATTTTCCTACCGTTTAACCGGGCTGGCGCGCTCAACAAATGAGCAGCAGCAGGGTTCTGAATCACAGCGTTATACGATCGCGCCTTCCTTCTCATGGCGTCCTGATGACAAAACCAACTTTACGTTCCTGTCCTATTTCCAGAACGAACCGGAAACAGGTTACTACGGTTGGTTACCAAAAGAAGGCACCGTTGAACCGCTGCCAAACGGCAAGCGTTTGCCGACCGATTTCAATGAAGGTGCCTCAAACAATACTTATTCCCGCAATCAGAAAATGGTGGGATACAGCTTTGAGCATGGCTTTAACGATACATTTACCGTTCGCCAGAACCTGCGCTTTACTGAAATGAAGACGTCGCAGCAGAGTGTATACGGCACCGGGATCGCTTCCGATGGCCATACATTGAACCGTGGAACGGTCGTGGATGATGAGCGCCTGCAAAACTTTAGCGTCGATACGCAACTGGAAAGCAAATTTGCTACCGGTGCTGTGGAACATACTTTGTTAACTGGTGTTGATTTCATGCGCATGCGTAATGATATCAATGCTGCGTTTGGTAGTGCGCCACCCATTGATCTTAACGGCAACTATGACCCTGAGTATTTTGCATTTGGTGATACCGAACCGTATCAGATGAATGAAACCAAACAGACTGGTATCTACGTTCAGGATCAGGCTGAGTGGAATAAGTGGGTGTTTACCGTCGGCGGTCGCTACGACTGGTCTCAGCAAGCTACAACAATACGCCAGAACTCTTATACGCCAACGGAAGGATATATTGAGCGTAATGATCACCAGTTCACCTGGCGTGGTGGTGTAAACTACCTGTTTGATAATGGGATTACGCCGTATATCAGCTACAGTCAGTCGTTTGAACCGAGTTCATTTGACTTGTGGAGCGTGCCACGCGTTTCCTATGAGCCGTCCAAAGGCGAGCAGTATGAAGCCGGGATTAAGTATGTACCGAAAGATCTGCCGATTGTCGTCACCGGTGCGGTTTATCAGTTGACGAAAACCAATAATCTGACTGCTGATCCAACGAATCCACTGGCTCAGGTTCCTGCCGGTGAAATCCGTGCTCGTGGTGTTGAACTGGAAGCTAAAGCGGCGCTTACCGCGAATATCAACATGACTGCGTCTTATACCTATACCGATGCGGAATACACGAAAGACACCAATCTTAAGGGAAATACACCTGAGCAGGTGCCAGAACAAATGGCTTCTCTGTGGGGTGATTACACCTTCTATGAAGGTCCGTTATCTGGCCTGACGCTGGGTACCGGTGGGCGCTTTATTGGTTCAAGCTATGGCGATCCAGCAAATACCTTTAAGGTGGGTAGCGCAGCAGTCATGGATGCTGTTGTAAAATACGATTTAGCGCGTTTCGGTATGGCTGGCTCCAGTATTGCGGTTAACGTTAATAACTTGCTTGATCGTGAATACGTCGCCAGCTGCTTCCAGACCTATGGCTGCTTCTGGGGCGCAGAACGTCAGGTCGTTGCAACCGCAACCTTCCGTTTCTAATTTCTATTGGGCACGCTTTGCGTGCCCGTTTTACAAGTTGGCTGCTATGCAGGAAAACAGATCCCATCCCGACACTACTTTTGCGTTGCGTAATGTCTCCTTTCGTGTGCCTGGCCGCACGCTTTTGCATCCTCTCTCATTAACTTTTCCTGTGGGTAAAGTGACCGGCCTTATCGGCCACAACGGTTCCGGAAAATCGACGTTATTGAAAATGCTGGGACGTCATCAGCCGCCGTCAGAAGGTGAAATCCTGCTCGACGAACAGCCGCTGGAGAACTGGAGCAGTAAAGCGTTTGCCCGCAAGGTCGCCTATCTGCCGCAGCAGTTGCCGCAGGCCGAAGGGATGACTGTGTGCGAACTGGTGGCGATTGGCCGCTATCCGTGGCACGGAGCGCTGGGACGTTTTGGCGTTGCCGACAGAGAGAAAGTAGAAGAGGCGATTTCGCTGGTTGGCTTAAAACCGCTGGCGCACCGTTTGGTTGATAGTCTGTCCGGCGGAGAACGCCAGCGCGCGTGGATTGCCATGCTGGTAGCGCAGGACAGCCGCTGTCTGCTGCTTGATGAACCGACTTCCGCGCTGGATATCGCTCATCAGGTTGACGTACTGGCACTGGTGCATCGCTTAAGTCAGCAGCGCGGGCTGACGGTGATTGCGGTGCTGCATGATATCAACATGGCGGCCCGCTACTGTGATTACTTAGTTGCGCTGCGCGGTGGTGAAATGATTGCACAAGGGACGCCTGCTGAACTGATGCGCAGTGAAACTCTGGAACAGATTTACGGTATCCCGATGGGCATTTTGCCGCATCCGGCCGGTGCCGCACCCGTGAGTTTTGTCTATTAATGATTGAATTACATCATATTACCCGTCGGCGGCTGCTTGCGGCGATGGCGCTGTCGCCGCTGCTGTGGCGGATGAATACGGCACACGCTGCGGCGGTTGATACGCAGCGCATTGTGGCGCTGGAATGGCTACCGGTAGAGCTATTGCTGGCGCTGGGTATTACGCCGTATGGCATTGCCGATATCCCTAACTACAAGCTGTGGGTCAGTGAGCCCCCGTTGCCGGATTCTGTGATTGATGTCGGGCTACGTACGGAGCCCAATCTCGAACTGTTGACCGAAATGAAACCCTCGTTTTTGCTGTGGTCGGCAGGCTATGGTCCTTCCCCTGAAAAGCTGGCGCGGATTGCGCCTGGCCGGGGATTTAACTTCAGTGACGGTAAAAAGCCGCTGGCCGTTGCGCGACAATCGCTGCAGGAAATGGCGCAATTGTTCAATCTGCAAGCCTCTGCTGAACGCCATCTGACCGAGTACGATCGTTTTATCGCCAGCCTGAAACCGCGCTTCATTCAACGCGGCGCACGCCCTGTACTTCTCACTTCCTTGCTTGATTCGCGACATATGCTGGTGTTTGGACCAAACAGCCTGTTTCAGGACGTGCTGGATGATTATGGGATCCCCAACGCCTGGCAGGGCGAGACAAACTTTTGGGGCAGCACTGCCGTGAGTATTGACCGTCTGGCTGCTTATAAGGATGTCGATGTGCTGTGTTTTGATCACGGCAACGATAAAGAGATGGCTGCGCTAATGTCTACGCCGTTGTGGCAGGCGATGCCGTTTGTCCGCAGCGGACGTTTTCAGCGTGTGCCTGCCGTCTGGTTCTATGGCGCCACGCTCTCGGCGATGCATTTTGCCCGCATTCTGGATAATGCGCTGGGAGGCAAAGCGTGAGTAAACGAATTGCGCTATTCCCGACCCTTCTTCTGGCGGTTCTGTTTGTCGCTGCCTGTTGGCTGACCTGGGTAAACTTCTCTGTTGCACTACCGCGCAGTCAGTGGCAACAGGCTATCTGGTCACCGGATATCAATGCTATTGAGCAGATGGTTTTCCACTACAGTCTGCTGCCGAGGCTGGCGATTTCACTGTTGGTCGGTGCCGGGCTGGGGCTGGTCGGTGTCTTGTTTCAGCAGGTGCTGCGTAACCCACTGGCAGAACCCACTACGTTAGGTGTCGCAACCGGGGCGCAGTTGGGCATTACGGTTACCACGCTGTGGGCTATTCCCGGTGCGCTGACCACGCAATTTGCGGCGCTGGCGGGAGCATGTGTTGTTGGGGCACTGGTGTTTGGCGTTGCCTGGGGCAAACGTCTTTCTCCGGTGACGTTAATCCTTGCCGGGCTGGTGGTCAGCCTGTACTGCGGGGCAGTTAACCAGTTGATGGTTATCTTCCATCACGATCAACTGCAAAGCATGTTTTTATGGAGCAGCGGTACGCTAACGCAGACCGACTGGAGCGGCGTACAGCGTCTGTGGCCGCAACTGCTGGGCGGTGTGATGCTGACGCTGTTGTTATTACGCCCAATGACGCTGATGGGACTGGATGACGGTGTGGCGCGTAACCTCGGTCTGGCGCTATCGCTGGCACGTCTGGCGGCGTTATCGCTGGCCATTGTTATCAGCGCTTTACTGGTTAACGCGGTTGGGATTATCGGCTTTATTGGCCTGTTTGCACCGCTGCTGGCGAAAATGCTCGGCGCGCGTCGTCTGCTGGCGCGTCTGATGTTGGCCCCGCTGATTGGTGCGTTGATCCTCTGGCTCTCCGACCAAATCATTCTGTGGCTGACCCGCGTATGGATGGAAGTTTCCACTGGTTCGGTGACGGCGCTGATTGGCGCGCCATTGCTGCTGTGGCTGTTGCCGCGCCTTAGAAGTATGAGCGCGCCGGATATGAATGCCAGTAACCGCATCGCTGCTGAGCGCCAGAATGTACTGATGTTTGCCCTGGCGGGAGGGGCGATATTGCTGCTTACCGTTATTGTGGCGCTCGCGTTTGGCCGCGATGCGCACGGCTGGACATGGGCCAGCGGCGCGATGCTGGATGAGCTCATGCCCTGGCGCTGGCCGCGTGTTCTGGCAGCGCTGATTGCCGGGGTAATGTTAGCGGTAGCTGGCTGTATTATTCAGCGTCTGACCGGAAATCCAATGGCCAGTCCGGAAGTATTAGGAATTAGCTCCGGGGCGGCATTTGGCGTGGTGCTAATGTTATTTCTGGTCCCCGGCAATGCCTTTGGCTGGCTGCTGCCGGCCGGGAGCCTCGGTGCGGCAGCCACCTTGCTTATCATTATGATTGCCGCCGGGCGCGGGGGCTTTTCACCGCACCGCATGTTGCTGGCAGGGATGGCGCTCAGCACGGCGTTTACAATGCTGCTGATGATGCTGCAGGCCAGCGGCGATCCGCGTATGGCGGGGGTGCTAACCTGGATCTCCGGCTCAACCTATAACGCGAGTGGCGAACAGGTGCTGCGCACCGGGATTGTAATGGTTATCCTGCTGGCGATGACGCCGTTGTGCCGCCGTTGGCTGACAATTTTACCGCTCGGCGGCGATACGGCGCGGGCTGTCGGTATGGCTATTACGCCATCACGCGTGGGATTACTGCTGCTGGCGGCAGGGCTGACGGCGACAGCCACCATGACCATTGGACCGTTGAGCTTTGTCGGGCTGATGGCGCCGCATATTGCCCGGATGATGGGTTTTCGTCGGGCGATGCCGCATATGCTGATTTCAGCGCTGGCGGGTGGCGTGTTGCTGGTTTTTGCTGACTGGTGCGGCAGGATGGTGTTGTTTCCGTATCAGATCCCGGCGGGATTACTGTCGACGTTTATTGGCGCGCCGTACTTTATCTATTTGTTGAGAAAGCAGAGCCGCTGAGGCTGATTCTTTTCATGTAGGCCGGATAAGACGCTTTGCGTCGCCATCCGGCAATAAAAAAGCCGGGTGGCGGCTTCGCCTTACCCGGCCTACGTTGCTTCTGGACGTTCTCCTTTACAGTTTCGCAAACACCCGGCGCGCGGCGTCGATGGTGTTATTGATATCTTCTTCACTGTGCGCCACGGACATAAAGCCTGCTTCGAACGCGGACGGCGCCAGATAAATTCCTTCATCCAGCATCATGTGGAAGAAACGCTTGAAGCGTTCAACGTCGCATGCCATCACATCCTGATAGCAGGTTACGGTTTCTGCATCAGTGAAGAAAATCCCGAACATCCCGCCTACATGGTTAACTACCAGCGGAATATTCGCTTCTTCGGCAGCTTCCAGCAGACCTTCCGCCAGACGCGTCGTCAGTTCGTTCAGCGTTTCATGAATACCCGGCTGGGCGACTTCGGTCAGACAGGCATAACCTGCCGCCATCGCGATTGGGTTACCGGAAAGCGTCCCCGCCTGGTAAACCGGTCCAGTCGGCGCCAGTGCGTCCATCACATCGCGACGCCCACCGAATGCGCCAACGGGCATTCCGCCACCGATGATTTTGCCAAGACAAGTCAGATCCGGCACGACGCCGTAATAATCCTGTGCACCGGCCAGCGCCACGCGGAAACCGGTCATCACTTCATCGATGATCAACAGCGCGCCAAACTCATCGCACAGTGCACGCAGGCCCGGCAGGAATTCCGGCAGCGGCGGGATGCAGTTCATGTTGCCTGCGACCGGCTCAACGATGATGCAGGCGATCTCCTGCGGATATTGTTCAAATGCCGCACGTACTGAAGCGAGATCGTTATAGGTGCAGGTCAGGGTGTGTTTCGCGAAATCAGCCGGAACGCCCGGGGAGTTAGGCTGACCCAGCGTTAACGCTCCCGAACCCGCTTTGACCAGCAGACAGTCGGCATGACCGTGGTAGCAGCCTTCAAATTTGATGATCTTATCGCGACCGGTGAAACCGCGCGCCAGACGGATTGCGCTCATAGTCGCTTCCGTGCCGGAGTTCACCATGCGCACCATGTCCATGGTCGGCACGAGTTCAGTGACCAGCTCCGCCATTTTCACTTCCATTTCGGTCGGTGCGCCAAAGCTTAAACCGCGCTCCGCAGCTTCAATCACCGCATTACGGATTGCCGGGTGATTATGGCCCAGCACCATCGGTCCCCAGGAACCGACGTAGTCAACATAGGCTTTACCATCGACATCGTACAGATACGCGCCGTCGGCTTTTTCGATAAACAGCGGAGTACCACCCACGCCAGTAAAGGCGCGAACGGGGGAGTTAACGCCGCCAGGGATAAGTTCGCGTGCTGCGCTGTAGAGATTTTCAGACTTACTCATGGATGGGGTCCTGGTTCGTAGAAAAAGTAAATGCCCGCTATTCTAGTTATTCAGAGAAGGTTATGAAAGTTTTACGCATTTGAAACAATACGATTTGCAGGGGATTTTCGTGAAATGTGCGAGTAGAATGCCGATTCCGTATTTGTATTACCAATTAATGATCATCTGATGAAGACAGACACTCCCTCTTTTGAAGCACAACAAATTGTGCGTTTACGCCGCAGGGATCAAATCCGTCGACTCCTGGAACGAGACAAAACGCCGTTGGCGATCCTGTTGATGGCTGCCGTAGTGGGTACAGTGACAGGGCTTGTTGGCGTGGCATTTGAGAAAGCGGTGACCTGGGTGCAGAATCAGCGCATTGGCGCGCTGGCTCAGGTTGCGGACCATGCCATTCTGCTGTGGCCGCTGGCATTTATTCTCTCTGCGTTGCTGGCGATGGTTGGCTACTTTCTGGTGCGTAAATTTGCGCCGGAAGCCGGTGGTTCGGGGATCCCAGAGATTGAAGGCGCGCTGGAAGAGCTGCGGCCTGTGCGCTGGTGGCGCGTACTGCCGGTGAAATTTTTCGGCGGTATGGGCACGCTGGGTGCCGGTATGGTGCTCGGGCGAGAAGGACCGACCGTGCAGATCGGTGGTAACCTCGGGCGCATGGTGCTGGATATTTTCCGCATGCGTAGCGCAGAAGCGCGACATACCTTATTGGCTACCGGTGCGGCAGCGGGCCTTTCGGCGGCGTTTAACGCCCCTCTGGCGGGGATCCTGTTCATTATTGAAGAGATGCGCCCGCAGTTTCGCTATAACCTTGTCTCGATCAAAGCCGTGTTTACCGGCGTCATCATGTCGAGCATTGTGTTTCGTGTTTTCAACGGCGAGGCACCGCTTATTGAAGTTGGGAAGCTCTCCAATGCGCCGGTGAACACGCTGTGGTTGTATATGGTCCTGGGGATTATTTTTGGCTGTGTCGGGCCATTTTTCAACACTATGGTGTTGCGGACTCAGGATATGTTCCAGCGTTTCCATGGCGGCGATCTCAAAAAATGGGTGCTGATGGGCGGTGCGATCGGCGGTCTGTGCGGGATTCTTGGCTTAATTACACCTGAAGCGGCTGGAGGCGGGTTTAACCTGATACCTATCGCTGCGGCAGGGAATTTCAGCGTTGGTTTACTGCTGTTTATCTTTATTGCCCGCGTCATTACCACGCTGCTGTGCTTCTCGTCCGGCGCGCCCGGCGGGATATTTGCCCCGATGCTGGCATTAGGCACGTTGCTTGGCACCGCGTTCGGTATGGCGGCAGCGGCCTCTTTTCCGCATTATCATCTGGAGGCCGGGACCTTCGCCATCGCCGGAATGGGAGCATTGTTGGCGGCGTCGGTAAGAGCGCCGCTCACCGGTATTGTGCTGGTGCTGGAGATGACCGATAACTATCAGCTCATTTTGCCAATGATTATTACCTGTCTTGGCGCAACACTATTAGCCCAATTTATGGGCGGAAAGCCGCTATACTCGACTATCCTTGCCCGTACGCTGGCAAAACAGGAAGCGGAGCAGGCGGCTAAAAGCCAGGGTACAGCCGCTGGCGAGAATACTTGAACGAAATACCAGGGTATTAGATAATGGCCTTAACCATTGGGTTATAATTTGCCCAATTGCCAATGTCGTTTGGAGCAAAATATGAGTGATGACGTAGCGCTGCCACTGCAATTTACTGAAGCAGCAGCCAATAAAGTAAAAAGCCTGATCGCTGACGAAGATAACCCGAATCTGAAATTACGTGTGTATATCACCGGCGGTGGTTGCAGCGGTTTCCAGTACGGTTTCACCTTTGACGATCAGGTGAACGATGGTGATATGACCATTGAGAAACAAGGTGTTGGTCTGGTGGTTGACCCGATGAGCCTGCAATATCTAGTGGGTGGCGCGGTTGACTATACCGAAGGTCTGGAAGGTTCCCGCTTCGTTGTGACTAACCCGAATGCGAAAAGCACCTGCGGGTGTGGTTCTTCTTTCAGCATCTGATTGCTGTCTGTAATACCAGTGGTCTGATGGTGTAGGCCCGGTAAGCGTAGCACCACCGGGCAATGTGCCGGATGGCGGCGTAAACGCCTTATCCGGCCTACATATTCTGCATCATCATGTCAACGTCCGTTATCATCCAGAGCAAACGTCGGTAATTTCAAATGCCAGCGAATGGCGGCAAGCCGAATCAGCAGGGTGACAATCATCCCCATCATACTGGCGTTTTCCAGTGAAACATCAAAGGTATAAAACGCCGTCGCATGCACGATCCCGCCGATAATACAGGCTGTGGCGTAGATCTCGGTACGCAAAATCATCGGGACTTCACGTGCTAATACATCGCGAATGATCCCACCGCCGACGCCGGTAATCACCCCCATACAAATCGCCACCAAGGGGCCTGTTCCTGCGAGAAAGGCCTTGTTGACGCCAATACCCACGAACACCGCCAGGCCAACGGCATCGAGTACCGGAAGGATCCATTTCGGCAGGCGTCTTGGCTGCCGTACCAACAGGATCGTCAGCATGCTGGTGATCATCGCCACGACCAGATCGGTTGGATCTTTAACCCAAAAAACCGGTCCATTATCCAGCGCCATATCGCGGATCGTGCCACCTCCGACGGCGGTAACCACGCCGAGGACCAGGACGCCAAACGGATCCATACGTAATTTCCCGGCCAGTAATACGCCAGAGATTGCAAATACCGCGGTGCCGACAATATCAAGCCAATAGACGAGCATTTTTAAATCCTCACAACAGACCTGGTGGGGGCAGGCGCTAATTTATCTGTGAAAGCGCATTACAGAGTTGTTTTGCGGCGAGGATAATACGCGGGCTCGCGCGTTCGAACCAGTCACTATTAAGTGTAATAACGGGTATTTTTAGCTGGTTTCCCCAGTATTGCTCAATTTTCAGAGTTTCGCCCGGACCGCCGGTTGCAACAATAGCCTGGGGGGCTCGTGCCAGGACCTGCTCACGGCTAACCTGCGGCCAGGGAACCCGGCTACCGGCAAAGATGTTTTCTCCGCCGCATACCTCAAGAACTTCGTGCTGAATAGAACCTTTTCCACTGGTAAACAGAGGATTGGCACCAAACTGGAGAAACACGCGTTTTTTCGGTTTGTTGGCATACTGAAATTTAAGTAAAGCATAGTCATCAAGCATGGTTTGCGCCGCCTGTTTAGCTTGTTCAGGCTTGGGGCTCCACGCAGCCAACTGGCGTAGCGCATCGGCAACCTGCTCAATGGTAACGGCGTCCACCCAGATGACCTTAATTCCCAGGGAGGTCAGTTGATTCACCTGCCGCTCAGCATTTCCCCCGCGCCAGGCGATGACCAAATCAGGCTTCAGCGCCACAATACGCTCAAGATTCATACCTTGCCATGTTGAGACCTCTTCAATATTTTTGGCTTCTGGCGGGTAGTTTGAGTAGCTGCTGACGCCAACTGGGGTAATGCCTGCGGCAAAAGCGAGTTCGGTATTGGCAGGAGAAAGCGTTACAACACGCGGTGCGGCGTAAAGGAACGCCGGGAGAGTGAAAAGCAGGGCGACCAGCGCCCTGGAGAATAATTTAGCCATGCGCCAGTTTCTGCACCAGCGTTTCAACCATCAGGCTTGACTGCTTCGCGGCAACCACCAGGAATTCGTCAAAGCTGAGATGGGACTGCTGATCGGCAACGTCAGAGATAGCGCGAACCACGACAAATGGCACCTTAAAGTTGTGGCAAACGTGCGCAATTGCGGTCGCTTCCATCTCAACGGCAATCGCCTGCGGGAAGTTATGCTTAATTTTAGCCAGCCCCACGGAACCATTAATGAATGCATCGCCGCTGACGATAAGTCCGCGAACAGCGTTCAGATTGAGTTCGGCGATGCAAGATTCTGCGGCTGCAATCAACGCAGGATCGGCTTTAAAACCAGCCGGGCAACCCGGTAGCTGACCAAATTCATAACCAAAGGCAGTGACGTCGGCGTCGTGATAGCGCGCTTCATCAGAAACTACGATATCGCCGACTTTCAGCGTAGAGGCCAGGCCGCCCGCGGAACCGGTATTAATGATGGCGTCCGGCTTGCAGCGTTCAAGCAGCAGCGTAGCGCCGAGCGCCGCAGCCACTTTACCGATACCTGATTTCAGAAGCGCAACCTCAGTACCGTTCAGTTGGCCGGTGTAAATTTCACAACCGCCGAGCGTGATGGTCTGACGGTTTTCGATTTTGTCACGCAGCAGCGTAACTTCTTCTTCCATTGCACCAATGATGCCGATTTTCATAGATTTACTCGCGATAAGCCAGATTTGAGGGCATAGTCTATCATGCGCTTAAGGGGTAGCGCATTTCTCAGGCGGGAGAGGATATGGTACAGATCGATTTCCGAAAAAAAATAAACTGGCATCGCCGTTACCGTTCGCCGCAGGGCGTGAAGACGGAGCATGAGATCCTGCGAATTTTTGAAAGCGATCGTGGACGTATTATCAATTCTCCGGCTATTCGCCGGCTGCAACAAAAAACCCAGGTCTTTCCGCTGGAGCGTAATGCAGCGGTGCGTACGCGTCTGACGCACTCGATGGAAGTGCAGCAGGTTGGGCGCTATATCGCGAAAGAGATCCTCAGCCGACTGAAAGAGCTAAAGCTGCTGGAGCAGTATGGTCTGGATGAACTGACGGGACCGTTTGAGAGTATTGTCGAAATGTCGTGCCTGATGCATGACATTGGTAATCCTCCGTTTGGTCATTTTGGCGAAGCGGCGATTAATGACTGGTTTCGCCAGCGGTTGTATCCCGCCGACGCGGAAAGTCAGCCTCTGAGTGATGACCGCTGCCAGGTGACGGCATTACGTTTGCGTGAAGGTGAAGAGTCGCTGAATGATATTCGCCGCAAGGTACGCCAGGACTTGTGTCATTTTGAAGGCAATGCGCAGGGTATTCGTCTGGTGCATACTTTGATGCGTATGAACCTTACCTGGGCGCAGGTTGGCGGTATTTTAAAATATACCCGTCCGGCATGGTGGCGCGGCAGTGCACCCGAGACGCACAACTATTTAATGAAGAAGCCTGGTTATTACCTTTCCGAGGAACCCTATATTGAGCGGTTACGTAAAGAATTATCATTAGCACCTTACAGTCGTTTTCCATTAACCTGGATTATGGAAGCTGCCGATGACATCTCATATTGCGTGGCCGACCTGGAAGATGCCGTTGAGAAAAGAATCTTTAGCGTCGAGCAACTTTACCATCATCTGCATGAAGCGTGGGGGCATCACGAAAAAGGCTCTCTGTTTAGTCAGGTTGTTGAGAACGCCTGGGAAAAATCACGTTCAAATACATTAAGCCGCAGCACCGAAGATCAGTTCTTTATGTATTTACGCGTCAATACGCTGAATAAACTGGTTCCGTATGCGGCCCAGCGGTTTATTGATAATTTGCCGCAGATTTATGAAGGCAGCTTTAATCATGCGCTGTTAGAAGATGCCAGTAGCTTCAGCCAGTTACTGGGCGTTTATAAGAATGTGGCGGTAAAACATGTGTTTAGCCATCCGGATGTTGAGCAACTGGAATTACAGGGCTATCGGGTGATCAGCGGGTTGCTGGAGATCTATCAACCGTTATTGAAAATGTCTCAGTCAGATTTTACTGAACTGGTCGACAATGAAAGAGTAAAACGTTTTCCTATCGAGTCCCGTTTATTTCAGAAGTTGTCTACCCGCCATCGTCTTGCGTATGTTGAGGCGGTTAGTAAAATATCGACGGAGTGCGCTGAGTATTCGGTTCTGGAATATTATTATCGCTGCCGGTTGATCCAGGATTATATCAGCGGGATGACAGATTTGTATGCCTGGGATGAATATCGTCGCTTGATGGCCGTAGAACAATAAATACTCATTTGTAAAGACGGCCAATAAAATTTTACTTTTTCCTTAAACTCAATTCTGGAACTTAGCGTTATAAAACGACTCTGACGTATACAGCAATTTTGCGTTACCTGTTAATCGAGAACGAAACACATGAAAAAAACCACATTAGCAATGAGTGCACTGGCTCTGAGTCTAGGTTTGGCGTTGTCCCCCCTGTCTGCAACTGCGGCTGAGACGTCGTCTTCAGCAATGACCGCCCAACAGATGCCAAGCCTGGCCCCGATGCTCGAAAAAGTGATGCCATCGGTGGTAAGTATTAACGTCGAGGGGAGCACGACGGTGAATACGCCGCGTATGCCGCGTAATTTCCAGCAGTTCTTTGGTGATAATTCACCGTTCTGCCAGGACGGATCTCCGTTCCAGAGTTCACCGTTCTGCCAGGGCGGCGCACCGGGCGCTGGTAACGGCGGCGGCCAGCAGCAGAAATTTATGGCGCTGGGTTCCGGCGTAATTATTGATGCTGCGAAAGGGTATGTCGTGACCAACAACCACGTGGTGGATAACGCTACGGTAATTAAGGTTCAGTTGAGCGATGGCCGTAAATTTGACGCGAAGATCGTGGGCAAAGATCCGCGCTCCGATATCGCGCTGATCCAAATTCAGGATCCGAAAAACCTGACGGCGATTAAGCTGGCAGACTCCGACGCGCTGCGCGTGGGTGACTACACCGTAGCAATCGGTAACCCGTTTGGCCTCGGTGAGACCGTGACCTCCGGCATCGTTTCTGCTCTGGGCCGTAGCGGCCTGAATGCGGAGAACTATGAAAACTTTATTCAGACGGATGCTGCGATCAACCGGGGTAACTCCGGTGGCGCGCTGGTCAATCTGAACGGTGAGCTGATCGGCATTAACACCGCGATCCTCGCGCCGGACGGCGGTAACATCGGTATCGGTTTTGCAATCCCAAGCAACATGGTGAAAAACCTGACTTCGCAGATGGTTGAGTTTGGTCAGGTTAAACGTGGTGAGCTGGGTATTATGGGGACCGAACTGAGCTCTGAGCTGGCGAAAGCGATGAAAGTTGACGCTCAGCGTGGCGCATTCGTCAGCCAGGTAATGCCGAACTCTTCCGCAGCGAAAGCCGGTATTAAAGCCGGGGATGTGATTACCTCCCTGAACGGCAAACCAATCAGCAGCTTCGCCGCTCTGCGTGCGCAGGTGGGGACGATGCCGGTCGGCAGCAAAATCACCCTGGGTCTGCTGCGTGACGGTAAGCCGGTCACCGTGAACCTGGAATTGCAGCAGAGCAGCCAGACTCAGGTTGATTCCAGCTCTATCTTCAAAGGCATTGAAGGTGCCGATATGAGCAACAAAGGCCAGGATAAAGGTGTCGTGGTAAGCGACGTGAAACCGAATTCTCCGGCTGCACAGATCGGCCTGAAGAAAGGGGATGTGATTATCGGTGCGAATCAGCAGCCGGTGAAAAACATCGCCGAATTGCGCAAAATCCTCGACAGCAAACCCGCTGTACTGGCGCTGAACATTCAGCGTGGCGACAGCTCCATCTATCTGTTGATGCAGTAATCTCCCTCAACCCCTTCCTGTACAGGAAGGGGTTCTTTTTGTGATACCTCCCACAACTCCATATTTCTCCCTTCCGCTTTGTGCATTTGCACAATGTCGCCGCTTATTATCTTCCCTATGCTTGAGCTCTGCTCACAGGAGGGGTTTATGGCTGGCTGGCATCTTGATACCAAAATGGCGCAGGATATCGTGGCGCGAACCATGCGCATCATTGATACCAATATCAACGTAATGGATGCCCGTGGGCGGATCATTGGCAGTGGCGATCGTGAACGCATTGGTGAATTGCACGAAGGTGCGCTGTTGGTACTTTCGCAGGGCCGGGTGGTGGACATTGACGATGCAGTGGCGAGGCATTTGCACGGCGTGCGTCAGGGGATAAACCTGCCGTTGCGTCTGGAAGGCGAAATCGTTGGCGTTATCGGGCTTACCGGTGAACCGGAACATCTACGTAAATACGGCGAGCTGGTGTGCATGACAGCCGAAATGATGCTGGAGCAGTCGCGCCTGATGCATCTGTTAGCGCAGGATAGCCGCCTGCGTGAAGAGCTGGTGATGAATTTGATTCAGGCGGAAGAGAATACCCCGGCGCTGATGGAGTGGGCGCAACGTTTAGGCATTGATTTGAACCAGCCGCGCGTGGTGGCAGTGGTAGAGGTTGATAGTGGCCAGCTTGGCGTTGACAGCGCGATGGCGGAGCTACAGCAATTGCAGAACGCGTTGACTACGCCTGAACGTAATAATCTGATTGCGATTGTTTCCCTGACCGAGATGGTGGTGCTGAAACCGGCGCTCAATCAGTTTGGTCGCTGGGACGCGGAAGATCACCGCAAGCGTGTTGAGCAGCTCATTGCTCGCATGAAAGAGAACGGACAGCTGCGTTTTCGCGTGTCGCTGGGCAACTATTTTACCGGGCCAGGCAGTATTGCCCGTTCGTATCGTACGGCGCGCACGACCATGATGGTCGGCAAGCAACGGATGCCGGAAAGCCGTAGCTATTTCTACCAGGATTTGATGCTGCCAGTTCTGCTGGACAGCCTGCGAGGCGGCTGGCAGGCCAACGAGCTGGCGCGTCCGCTGGTACGGTTGAAAGCAATGGATAACAACGGCTTACTGCGTCGAACATTAGCGGCGTGGTTTCGGCATAACGTTCAGCCGCTGGCGACCTCAAAAGCGTTATTTATCCACCGTAATACGCTGGAATATCGCCTGAACCGAATTTCAGAGCTGACCGGGCTGGATTTAGGGAATTTTGACGACCGACTGCTGCTGTATGTCGCGCTACAACTGGATGAGCAGCATTAATTCCTTGTCTGTTGGCGCTACGCTTATCAGGTAAAATGCCGGGGGGCGACTTCGCCTTACCCGGCCTACGAACACATTCACTCGCGGTTATTTACGCGTTAGTTTTTCCAGATCGGCTTCAATTTCGCTGATCTTGTTGGTCACGACGCTTTCCAGATGACGTAAATCATCAAGGATCTTGCGTTTAAGATCGACTTCGCTGCGATCGCGCTGGCAGATCTGATCCAGTTCGTCGATCACATAGCGCAGGTTGGGACTGATCTCCTGCACTTCTTTGTAACCCTGGCCGACGCCATCGGCGACAACCGTTTTACGCTGACGGGGATATTTGAACTTCACGCTCTTGGCAAAAAACTCGCCTTTATCCTTCTGGAAATAGATTTTCAGGATATCGTTGTTGGCTTCTTGCCGCAGGCTGTAACGATCGATTTCTTCAGGATTAGTAATGCCCAGACTTTTCAGATTGTCATACATAGCGGTACCCTTAAGCTCACCATAACCATTGAATAATTAACGAAAAGCCTTGTTTATGCCACTCGCAGATGTAAAAAAAGCGGGCTAAGCCCGCTTTTTCAAATCACTGTTAGTCGATGGTGCGTAACAGTTCGTTGATTCCTACTTTGCCACGCGTTTTGGCATCGACTTTCTTCACAATCACCGCGCAGTACAGGCTGTATTTGCCATCTTTCGACGGCAGGTTGCCGGAGACAACCACAGAGCCCGCTGGAACGCGGCCATAATGCACTTCGCCGGTTTCACGATCGTAAATACGGGTGCTCTGACCAATGTACACGCCCATAGAGATAACAGAGCCTTCTTCGACGATCACGCCTTCAACCACCTCAGAACGTGCGCCGATGAAGCAGTTGTCTTCGATGATGGTCGGGTTAGCCTGTAACGGCTCCAGTACGCCACCGATGCCAACGCCGCCGGACAGGTGAACGTTTTTACCAATTTGCGCGCAGGAACCCACGGTCGCCCAGGTATCAACCATCGTACCTTCATCCACATAAGCGCCGATGTTCACGTAAGACGGCATCAGCACGGTGTTACGGGCGATAAACGCACCCTGGCGTACGGCCGCTGGCGGAACCACGCGGAAACCTTCTTTCTGGAAGCGTGCTTCGTCGTAGTTGGCGAATTTCATCGGCACTTTATCGAAGTAACGACTTTCCGCACCCTCGATAACCTGATTATCGTTAATACGGAAAGAGAGCAGGACCGCCTTTTTCAGCCACTGATGCGTGACCCACTGACCCTCAATCTTTTCTGCGACGCGCAGTGCACCGGAATCCAGTAAAGCAATAACCTGATTCACCGCTTCGCGGGTTACGGTATCTACATTTGCCGGAGTAATGTCGGCACGGCGCTCGAAAGCGGACTCAATAACGTTCTGTAACTGCTGCATTGTTAAACTCTTTCCATAATAAATAAAAACATCACCCTTTATCGTTTGGATTGAGGGCCTCTGTCAACCGTTGATGCACTTCCTGCTGCAGCTCATTATTAAGGGCGCGCCGGTCGGCGGTGGCGATTATGAATAAATCTTCTACTCGCTCGCCAATGGTTGTAATTCGGGCGCCATGCAGCGAAATTCCCAGATCGGCAAAAATCTGCCCGACCCGCGCCAGCAGTCCAGGCTGGTCGAGAGCGATAAGCTCAAGGAATGATTTTCGGTCGGTGTGGGTCGGCAGGAAAGTAACCTCGGTATCGACGGTAAAGTGGCGTAATTTTGCCGGCTGACGACGTGGTTGCGGTGGCTGCCAGCTGCGCTGCGTGATCGCCTGTTCCAGTCCAAAACGGATCGCTTCGTGTCGGTCTGAAGACAGCGGGCTGCCGTCCGGTTCCAGCACGATGAACGTATCCATCGCCATCCCATCGCGGGTAGTGAAAATCTGCGCATCGTGGACGCTTAGATTGCGCCTGTCCAGTTCGGCGCAGACGGCGGCAAACAGGTAAGGGCGATCGGGGCTCCAGATAAAAATTTCCGTTCCGCCGCGCGTGGCCTGCGGGCTGAGCAGGATTAGCGGCTTACTGAGATCGTGCTGCAGCAGATGACGCGCATGCCAGGCCAGTTGATTTGGGCTGTGGCGCACGAAATAGTTGGCGCGACAGCGCGACCAGATGTGGTGCAGCGCTTCTTCATCAATGTTGTCCATACGCAGTAGCGCCAGTGCCTGAAGCTGATGATGGCGAACGCGTTCGCGCATATCTGGCGTGTTTTGCATCCCACGACGTAGTTGTTTTTCCGTCGCAAAGTACAGCTCGCGCAGCAGACTTTGCTTCCAGCTATTCCACAGCGTTTCGTTAGTAGCGCAAATATCCGCGACGGTCAGGCACACTAAAAAGCGCAGACGATGTTCCGTTTGTACTTCTTCAGCGAATTGCTTGATCACTTCCGGATCCTGAATATCACGGCGCTGAGCGGTCACCGACATCAGCAAATGCTGACGCACCAGCCAGACGATCAGCTGCGTTTCACGTGAGTTCAGACCGTGCAGTTCGGCGAATTTGAGCACGTCCTGGGCGCCGAGAACCGAGTGATCGCCGCCGCGACCTTTGGCGATATCGTGGAACAGCGCGGCAATCAGAATTAGCTCCGGCTGTCGCAAGCGCGGCCACAGATCTACGCACAGCGGATGGCGCGGGCGGGTCTCTTCGTTAGCAAAACTCTCCAGCTTGAGCATCACACGGATAGTGTGCTCATCCACCGTATAGGCATGAAACAGGTCAAACTGCATTTGGCCGACAATGTGCGACCATTGCGGCATATAGGCCCACAAAACGCTGTGCCGATGCATCGGCAGCAGGCCGCGACTCACCGCGCCCGGATGGCGCAACATACTGAGAAACAGCGAACGCGCTTCCGGAATGTAGCATAGTGGCTGGGTTAAATGACGGCGGGCATGACGCAAATGGCGCAGCGTGGTGGAGTAAATCCCGCTGATCGCGCTGTTACGTACCATGATGTAGAACATCCGCAATATCGCTTCGGGTTTACGGATAAACAGGTCGTCGTTGCGCAGATCGATCAATGTGCCGCGCAGTTGAAAGTCGTCATCAATCGGGCGCGGTTTTTCATCGGCTGGCAGGGCGAGGATCGCTTCGTCGAACAGTTGCAACAGCATATGGTTCAGTTCGCTGACCCGTCGCGTGACCCGGAAATAGTCTTTCATCATCCGCTCGATCGGCTCGTTGCCTTCGCCGCCGTAGTTTAGCCGTTGCGCCACGCTGAGTTGGCGGTCAAACAGCAGGCGGTTGTCGTAACGACTAACGACCAGATGCAGGGCGAAGCGAATCCGCCACAGGATATGCAAACATTCATTCAGTTCGGCGCGTTCTGCCAGCGTCAAAAAGCCGAAGCCGACCATTTCGTCCAGCGAGGTGGCGCCAAAATGGCGACGGGCCACCCATTGCAGAGTATGGATATCGCGCAGGCCGCCGGGACTGCTTTTGATATCCGGCTCCAGGTTGTAGCTGGTGCCGTGATAACGCTGGTGGCGCTGATTTTGCTCTTCCACTTTGGCGGCGTAAAATTTATCGGACGGCCAGAAACCTTCGCTAAAAATATGCTTTTGCAGCTCAAGAAATAACGCCACATCGCCGATAAGCAGGCGTGTTTCAATCAGGTTAGTGGCGACGGTTAAATCTGATAATCCTTCCAGCAGACACTCTTCCAGCGTACGCACGCTGTGCCCAACCTCCAGCCTCACGTCCCATAGCAGCGTTAACAGCTCACCGACTTTTTCTGCCTGCGAATCAGGTAGCTTTTTACGACTGAGGATCAGCAGGTCAATATCGGAGAGCGGATGCAGTTCGCCGCGCCCGTAGCCGCCAACGGCAACCAGCGCCAGGTCGGCAATTTGACCGAAACCGGCTTCAATCCACAGGCGCTGAAGCAACTGATCAATAAATTCGGTGCGGGCCTCAATGAGCTGTTCTGCGGAAATTCCACTGTCAAACGCTTCGCCTAACCAGCTCTGGAAGGTGTCGATATGCGCTTTAATACCGGTGCAGTTGAGGTCGTGCTGTGGCCATGTCCCTGGGTTTTGTGGCTGGCCAGGCAGGGTGGGGAGGGCAGTATTTGCGTGCTGTTCAGGAAGAGTATTCATTATGCGCCACCCATTAAAAAGCCGGATGATGGCGTGAACGCCTTACCCGGCCTACTAAGTAGTACAATTTGTAGGCCTGATAAGATGCGAATGCATCGCCATCAGGCAAAACATTATTCGCCGTGAGTGATGATCGCCGGGATGGTGTCATCCTTGCGTAACGTCAGAATCTCACAGCCGTTTTCCGTCACTACAATAGTATGCTCGTACTGTGCAGACAAGCTCCGGTCTTTGGTTTTCACCGTCCAGCCGTCTTTCATGGTGCGGATGCGGTAATCACCGGCATTCAGCATCGGTTCTACGGTGAACGTCATGCCCGGCTGCAGTACCACACCGCCGTCGTCTGCATCGTAGTGCAGAACCTGCGGCTCTTCATGGAAGCCGCGACCGATACCGTGACCGCAGTATTCACGAACGACAGAGAAACCTTCACCTTCCGCGTATTTCTGAATTGCAGCGCCCAGCGTGCGCAGGCGAATGCCCGGTTTCACCATCCGCAGCGCCAGATACAGGCTTTCCTGCGTGACGCGGCACAGACGCTCGCCCAGAATAGTAGGTTTGCCGACGATAAACATTTTCGAGGTGTCGCCGTGGTACTCGTCTTTAATCACAGTCACATCGATGTTGACGATATCGCCGTCTTTCAGAAGTTTGGCGTCGTCCGGGATCCCGTGGCACACCACTTCATTAATAGAGATACACACGGACTTCGGATAGCCGTGGTAACCCAGGCAGGCGGAAATGGCCTGCTGCTCATTCACGATATAGTCATTACAGATACGATCCAGTTCGCCGGTGCTGACGCCCGGTTTAACAAACGGTTCGATCATTTCCAGTACATCAGCGGCCAGGCGGCCAGCGACGCGCATTTTTTCGATTTCTTCAGGGGTCTTGATTGAGATAGCCATGAATTCTGTCCATCAGTGCCGATGATATCGGCAATAATTGTTTAAGTGCTGCCAATGGTATCAGTCCCGCATACGTGCTGCCAAATTGAGAATCATTAACAGCACACAGTGCCAACAATTATTGGTGTCTATGGCGTATTTGTGGTATAAAGCGCGCCGGACTTCCGATCCATTCGAAGACTACACACGATGGACGGGAGCGACAAATCTCACTTTGTGTAACAACACACACGTATCGGCACATATTCCGGGGTGCCCTTTGGGGTCGGTAATATGGGATGCGTGGAGGCTTAACCCCAACTTTTATATATAGAGGTTTTAATCATGGCAACTGTTTCCATGCGCGACATGCTCAAGGCTGGTGTTCACTTCGGTCACCAGACCCGTTACTGGAACCCGAAAATGAAGCCGTTCATCTTCGGTGCGCGTAACAAAGTTCACATCATCAACCTTGAGAAAACTGTACCGATGTTCAACGAAGCTCTGGCTGAACTGAACAAGATCTCTGCTCGTAAAGGTAAAATCCTTTTCGTTGGTACTAAACGCGCTGCAAGCGAAGCGGTGAAAGAAGCTGCTAACAGCTGCGACCAGTTCTTCGTGAACCATCGCTGGCTGGGCGGTATGCTGACTAACTGGAAAACCGTTCGTCAGTCCATCAAACGTCTGAAAGATCTGGAAACTCAGTCTCAGGACGGTACTTTCGAAAAGCTGACCAAGAAAGAAGCGCTGATGCGTACTCGTGAGCTTGAGAAACTGGAAAACAGCCTGGGCGGTATCAAAGACATGGGCGGTCTGCCGGACGCTCTGTTCGTAATCGATGCTGACCACGAGCACATTGCTATCAAAGAAGCAAACAACCTGGGTATCCCAGTATTTGCAATCGTTGATACCAACTCTGATCCGGACGGTGTTGACTTCGTTATCCCGGGTAACGACGACGCAATCCGTGCTGTGACCCTGTACCTGGGCGCTGTAGCTACTACCGTTCGTGAAGGCCGTTCTCAGGATCTGGCTTCCCAGGCGGAAGAAAGCTTCGTAGAAGCTGAATAATAAGGCACGCTCGTTAGAGCCCTTATAGACCAGGTAGTATCACGTTTGGTTAGGGGGCCTGTATATGGCCCCCTTTTTCACTTTTAAATCTGTGCGGTTTCATGCCGGGCAGATCAAATCTTCCGAGGATTTTAGAATGGCTGAAATTACCGCATCCCTGGTAAAAGAGCTGCGTGAGCGTACTGGCGCAGGCATGATGGATTGCAAAAAAGCACTGACTGAAGCTAATGGCGACATCGAGCTGGCAATCGAAAACATGCGTAAGTCCGGTGCAATCAAAGCGGCGAAAAAAGCAGGCAACGTTGCTGCTGACGGCGTAATCAAAACCAAAATCGACGGCAACATCGCTTTCATTCTGGAAGTTAACTGCCAGACTGACTTCGTTGCTAAAGATGCTGGTTTCCAGGCATTTGCTGACAAAGTACTGGACGCTGCCGTTGCTGGCAAAATCACTGACGTTGAAGTTCTGAAAGCACAGTTCGAAGAAGAACGTGTTGCTCTGGTTGCTAAAATCGGTGAGAACATCAACATCCGTCGCGTTGCTTCCCTGGAAGGCGAAGTTCTGGGTAACTACCAGCATGGTGCTCGTATCGGTGTTCTGGTTGCTGCAACTGGCGCTGACGAAGAACTGGTTAAACAGCTGGCAATGCACGTTGCTGCAAGCAAACCAGAATTCGTTAAGCCGGAAGACGTTTCCGCTGAAGTGGTAGAAAAAGAATACCAGGTTCAGCTGGACATCGCTATGCAGTCTGGCAAGCCGAAAGAAATCGCAGAGAAAATGGTTGAAGGCCGCATGAAGAAATTCACCGGCGAAGTTTCTCTGACCGGTCAGCCTTTCGTCATGGAACCGAGCAAATCTGTTGGTCAGCTGCTGAAAGAGCATAACGCTGACGTAACAGGCTTCATCCGCTTTGAAGTGGGTGAAGGCATCGAGAAAGTTGAGACTGACTTTGCTGCAGAAGTTGCTGCGATGTCCAAGCAGTCTTAATTTTGAAAGGAGCCGCCTGAGGGCGGCTTCTTTTTGTGTCTGGCTTGTAAATTCAGCGAACCGCTATAGTGGTCCTGCTGAAAAGCGACATACAATGTCGCTGGAATTAACTCATCTCATTCGTTGACAGTCTCAGGAAAGAAACATGGCTACCAATGCAAAACCCGTCTACAAACGTATTCTGCTTAAGTTAAGTGGCGAAGCTCTGCAAGGTTCAGAAGGCTTCGGTATTGATGCAAGCATCCTTGACCGCATGGCTCAGGAAATCAAAGAGCTGGTTGAGCTGGGTATTCAGGTTGGCGTAGTGATTGGTGGTGGTAACCTGTTCCGTGGCGCTGGTCTGGCGAAAGCAGGGATGAACCGCGTTGTGGGCGACCACATGGGCATGTTAGCCACCGTAATGAACGGTCTGGCGATGCGCGATGCGCTTCACCGCGCCTATGTGAACGCTCGCTTGATGTCCGCAATTCCTCTGAACGGCGTGTGTGATAACTACAGTTGGGCTGAAGCTATCAGCCTGCTGCGTAACAACCGCGTTGTTATTTTGTCTGCGGGTACCGGTAATCCGTTCTTCACCACCGATTCAGCAGCCTGCCTGCGTGGTATTGAAATTGAAGCGGATGTGGTACTGAAAGCCACCAAAGTCGATGGCGTATTTACTGCCGACCCGGCTAAAGATCCAACGGCGACCATGTACGAACAGTTGACCTACACTGAAGTACTGGATAAAGAGCTGAAAGTCATGGATCTGGCTGCGTTCACGCTGGCTCGTGACCACAAATTACCGATTCGTGTCTTTAACATGAACAAACCAGGTGCACTGCGCCGTGTTGTTATGGGTGAAAAAGAAGGCACGTTAATCACGGAATAATTCCCGTTGCGGCTAAATGCAGGTAATATTCCGCTTTAATGTCGCGGGATACGTCCCTCAAAATTAATCAAGACTATACTTGTCACATCTTGCGCGGCGGGTATGGTCTGACTGAAACAAGCTTTCAAGGATTCGTAACGTGATCAACGATATCAGAAAAGATGCTGAAGTACGCATGGACAAATGCGTCGAAGCGTTCAAAAACCAAATCAGCAAAATTCGCACGGGTCGTGCTTCTCCTAGCCTGCTGGATGGTATTGTCGTGGAATATTACGGCACACCGACTCCGCTGCGCCAGCTGGCAAGCGTAACGGTTGAAGATTCCCGTACCCTGAAAATCAACGTGTTTGACCGTTCTATGGGGCCAGCCGTTGAGAAAGCCATCATGGCTTCCGACCTCGGTCTGAATCCAAGCTCTGCGGGTTCCGACATCCGCGTTCCGCTGCCGCCGCTGACCGAAGAACGTCGTAAAGATCTGACCAAGATCGTGCGTGGCGAAGCTGAAGGCGCGCGTGTTGCGGTACGTAATGTGCGCCGCGATGCAAACGACAAAGTGAAAGCGTTGTTGAAAGAAAAAGAGATCAGCGAAGATGACGATCGCCGTTCTCAGGACGACGTACAGAAACTGACTGACGCTGCAATCAAGAAAGTTGATGCGGCGCTGGCAGAGAAAGAAGCGGAACTGATGCAGTTCTGATTCGCCTGTACGCTAAAAACGCCGCTTAGAAGGCCTGAGAAGGCTGGATGGCGGCGTTTTGCTTTTTTCTGTCTATATGCCTTAAAGGGTAAAATTCTTCTGGATGTCTCATGAAGCAATTAACCATCCTGGGATCAACCGGTTCCATTGGTTGCAGTACGCTGGATGTAGTACGCCATAACCTGGAAAAATTTCGTGTTACTGCGTTGGTGGCGGGTAAAAATGTCGCCCGCATGGTAGAGCAATGCCTGGAGTTTTCTCCTCGCTATGCGGTAATGGACGATGAAAAAAGCGCTGCGTTGGTAAAAGCAGCTCTGCTGGAGCAGGGCAGTCGCACTGAGGTCATGAGCGGTCAGCAGGCTGCCTGTGATATGGCTGCGCTGGATGATGTTGATCAGGTCATGGCGGCAATTGTCGGCGCAGCGGGCTTATTGCCAACGCTGGCGGCAATTCGTGCGAGCAAAAGTATTTTACTGGCGAACAAAGAGTCTCTGGTGACCTGCGGTCGTCTGTTTATGGACGACGTGAAACGCCACAAAGCGCAGCTTTTGCCGGTAGATAGCGAGCATAACGCGATTTTTCAGAGTTTACCGCAACCTATCCAACACAATCTGGGATACGCTGACCTTGAGCAAAACGGCGTTATGTCAGTTCTGCTTACCGGGTCTGGTGGCCCATTCCGTGAAACGCCATTGCGCGATCTGGTCTCTATGACCCCCGATCAGGCATGTCGTCATCCGAATTGGTCGATGGGACGGAAAATCTCTGTCGATTCCGCCACCATGATGAACAAAGGTCTGGAATACATTGAAGCGCGTTGGTTATTTAATGCCAGTGCAAGCCAGATGGAAGTGCTGATTCACCCACAGTCGGTTATTCATTCGATGGTCCGTTATCAGGATGGTAGTGTTCTGGCGCAGTTGGGTGAACCGGACATGCGTACACCTATTGCCCATACCATGGCATGGCCAGAACGAGTGACGTCCGGTGTTAAGCCTGTCGATTTTTGCAAACTCAGTGCGCTGACGTTTTCTGCACCTGATTACCAGCGTTATCCGTGCCTGAAACTGGCGATGGACGCGTTTGAGCAAGGGCAGGCGGCGACGACCGCACTTAATGCCGCGAATGAAATTACCGTTGCCGCGTTTCTGGCGCAGCAGATCCGATTTACCGATATTGCTGACCTGAACTTATCCGTGCTGGATAAGATGGATTTGCAGGAGCCGCAGAGCGTTGATGACGTGCTGAAGGTTGATGCCATCGCGCGGGACGTCGCCAGAAAAGAAGTGATGCGACTCTCAAGCTGATGATAATCCCTCTACGGAGAATCGTGCTATTTGTTAGCGTTGGGCTTCAGTGATATAGTCTGCGCCACCCGATCGCGGGTATTTGCTTTTTTTCGGTCGGGTAAGCCGTGGTTTGACACGGCTTTTTTGTGGATGGGCTTCAGTATTCCTGAGTACCGTAAATCCTTTCAGGGACTAATAACGCGTTATGTTGTCTGCAACTAAACCATTAAGCGAAAATTTGCCAGCACATGGTTGTCGCCATGTCGCAATTATCATGGATGGCAATGGCCGCTGGGCGAAAAAGCAAGGGAAGATTCGCGCCTTTGGGCATAAGGCCGGAGCAAAATCCGTCCGCCGGGCTGTCTCTTTTGCTGCCAATAACGGTATTGATGCGTTAACGCTGTATGCCTTTAGCAGTGAGAACTGGAACCGACCTGCGCAGGAAGTGAGCGCGTTAATGGAACTGTTTGTGTGGGCACTTGATAGTGAAGTGAAAAACCTGCACCGCCATAACGTACGTCTGCGTATTATCGGGGATATCAGTCGATTTAACTCTCGTTTGCAAGAACGGATTCGCAAATCAGAAGCGATTACTGCCCAGAATACCGGGTTGACGCTGAATATTGCAGCGAATTACGGTGGACGGTGGGATATAGTCCAGGGTGTCAGGCAACTGGCACAACAGGTGCAGGATGGTCTGCTGCGTCCAGAGCAAATCGATGAAGAGATGCTTGGGCAGCAAATTTGTATGCATGAACTGGCTCCTGTGGATTTAGTGATAAGGACTGGGGGAGAGCATCGAATTAGTAATTTTCTGTTGTGGCAAATTGCCTATGCCGAACTTTACTTTACGGATGTTCTCTGGCCCGATTTCGATGAACAAGACTTTGAAGGTGCGCTGCATGCCTTTGCTAATCGTGAGCGTCGTTTCGGCGGCACCGAGCCCGGTGATGAAAAAGCCTGATGGGGGTCGCTTTTGCTGAAGTATCGCCTGATTTCTGCTTTTGTTTTAATACCCGTTGTCATCGCGGCGCTGTTTTTGCTGCCGCCGGTGGGGTTCGCCATTGTCACGCTGGTCGTTTGTATGCTGGCCGCCTGGGAATGGGGACAGTTAAGCGGTTTTACCACGCGTACACAGCGAGTCTGGCTGGCGGTTTTGTGCGGGCTATTGCTGGCGCTAATGCTGTTCTTACTGCCGGAATACCATCGCAATATTCATCAGCCGCTGGTTGAAGTATCGCTGTGGGCGTCGCTGGGCTGGTGGGTCGTGGCGCTGTTGCTGGTATTGTTTTATCCCGGCTCTGCGTCGGTCTGGCGTAATTCCAAAACATTACGCATAATTTTCGGCGTGTTAACCATTGTTCCGTTCTTTTGGGGAATGCTGGCGCTACGTGCATGGCACTATGATGAGAATCATTATAGTGGCGCGCTATGGCTGCTGTATGTCATGATCCTCGTTTGGGGAGCGGACTCGGGTGCTTATATGTTTGGTAAGCTGTTTGGCAAACATAAGCTGGCACCGAAGGTTTCTCCTGGTAAAACCTGGCAGGGTTTTATTGGCGGACTCGCCACTGCGGCCGTAATCTCATGGGGTTATGGCATGTGGGCGAATCTTGAAGTTGCGCCTGTCACCTTGCTCATTTGCTCCATCGTTGCAGCCCTGGCCTCCGTGCTGGGTGACCTGACCGAGAGTATGTTTAAGCGTGAAGCAGGTATTAAGGACAGTGGTCACTTAATTCCAGGACACGGCGGTATTCTGGACCGTATTGATAGCCTGACGGCTGCGGTACCGGTATTTGCCTGCCTGTTGTTACTGGTATTCAGGACGCTCTAACGGATGGTCTTATGCTGAGTATTCTCTGGAATCTGGCTGCATTCATTGTCGCACTTGGTGTGCTTATCACCGTGCATGAATTTGGTCATTTCTGGGTTGCGCGGCGCTGCGGAGTCCGCGTCGAACGCTTTTCCATTGGTTTTGGAAAAGCGCTTTGGCGGCGTACCGATAAATTAGGTACGGAATACGTTATCGCCCTGATTCCCCTCGGCGGTTACGTCAAAATGCTGGATGAGCGCGCTGAACCAGTCGCACCGGAGTTGCGCCATTACGCCTTCAACAATAAAACGGTTGGACAACGCGCAGCCATCATCGCCGCAGGTCCGATTGCAAACTTCCTTTTTGCTATTTTCGCTTACTGGCTGGTGTTTATCATCGGTGTCCCTGGCGTTCGTCCGGTTGTTGGTGAAATAACACCCAACTCGATTGCCGCGCAGGCGCAAATTCAGCCGGGTACGGAACTAAAAGCGGTTGATGGCATCGAAACCCCTGATTGGGATGCCGTGAGATTGCAACTGGTAGCCAAAATTGGCGATGAGCATACGACTCTCAGCGTAGCGCAGTTTGGCAGTAACCAGCGTCAGGACAAAACGCTGGATTTACGTCAGTGGGCATTTGAGCCAGACAAAGAGGATCCCGTCTCCAGTTTAGGGATTCGTCCGCGCGGTCCGCAGATTGAACCGGTGCTGTCAGAAGTGCAGGTTAACTCCGCTGCAAGTAAGGCAGGTTTGCAAGCAGGCGACAGGATCGTTAAAGTCAATGGTCAGCCGCTGACGCAATGGATGACGTTTGTGACGCTGGTGCGCGATAATCCGGATAAGCCGTTAGCGCTAGATATTGAAAGACAAGGAAGTTCCTTGTCTTTAACGTTAACCCCAGATTCAAAACAGGTTAACGGGAAGGCAGAAGGTTTTGCGGGCGTGGTGCCTAAAGTTATTCCTCTGCCTGATGAGTATAAGACTGTACGCCAGTATGGGCCATTCAGCGCCGTCCTCGAAGCCTCGGATAAAACGTGGCAGTTGATGAAGCTGACGGTCAGTATGCTGGGAAAATTGATTACCGGTGATGTAAAACTGAACAACCTCAGTGGGCCGATTTCTATCGCCCAGGGGGCTGGGATGTCAGCGGAATTCGGGGTTATTTATTACCTGATGTTCCTTGCGCTTATCAGCGTGAACTTAGGGATAATCAACCTGTTTCCGTTGCCCGTTCTTGACGGGGGGCATCTGCTGTTCCTGGCGATTGAAAAGCTGAAGGGCGGTCCGGTATCCGAGCGGGTTCAAGACTTTAGTTATCGCATTGGCTCTATCTTGCTGGTGTTGTTAATGGGGCTTGCACTTTTCAATGATTTCTCTCGGTTGTAAGAGAGTGTTAGGAAGAACGCATAATAACGATGGCGATGAAAAAGTTGCTCATAGCGTCGCTGCTGTTTAGCAGCGCCACCGTATACGGTGCTGAAGGGTTCGTAGTGAAGGACATTCATTTCGAAGGCCTACAGCGAGTCGCCGTTGGTGCGGCTCTCCTCAGTATGCCGGTGCGCACAGGCGACACGGTTAATGATGAAGACATCAGTAATACCATTCGTGCTCTGTTCGCCACCGGTAACTTTGAGGATGTCCGCGTCCTGCGCGATGGTGATACCCTTCTGGTTCAGGTAAAAGAGCGTCCGACGATTGCCAGCATCACTTTCTCCGGTAATAAATCGGTGAAAGATGACATGCTCAAGCAAAACCTCGAGGCGTCTGGCGTGCGTGTTGGCGAGTCTCTGGATCGCACCACGCTTGCCGATATCGAAAAAGGCCTGGAAGATTTCTACTATAGCGTCGGTAAGTACAGCGCCAGTGTGAAAGCGGTGGTGACGCCGTTGCCGCGTAACCGCGTTGACCTCAAGCTGGTCTTCCAGGAAGGTGTTTCGGCGAAGATCCAACAGATCAATATCGTCGGCAACCATGCCTTCACGACTGACGAACTTATCTCTCACTTCCAGTTGCGTGATGAAGTACCGTGGTGGAACGTGGTGGGCGATCGCAAATACCAGAAACAGAAACTGGCGGGCGACCTTGAAACCCTGCGCAGTTACTATCTGGATCGCGGTTATGCCCGCTTCAATATCGATTCCACTCAGGTCAGCCTGACGCCGGATAAAAAAGGTATCTACATCACCGTTAACATCACAGAAGGCGAGCAGTACAAGCTTTCTGGTGTTCAGGTGAGCGGTAACCTGGCCGGGCACTCCGCCGAAATTGAGACCCTGACGAAGATCGAGCCAGGTGAACTCTATAACGGCACCAAAGTGACCAAAATGGAAGATGATATCAAGAAGCTCCTGGGTCGCTATGGCTATGCCTATCCGCGCGTACAGTCGCAGCCTGAAATCAACGACGCTGACAAAACCGTTAAATTACGCGTAAACGTGGATGCGGGTAACCGTTTCTATGTGCGTAAGATTCGCTTTGAAGGTAACGACACCTCTAAAGATTCCGTTCTGCGTCGCGAAATGCGTCAGATGGAAGGTGCATGGTTGGGCAGCGATCTGGTCGACCAGGGTAAAGAGCGTCTGAACCGTCTGGGTTACTTTGAAACAGTTGATACCGATACTCAGCGTGTTCCGGGCAGACCGGATCAGGTTGATGTAGTCTACAAGGTCAAAGAGCGTAACACCGGTAGCTTTAACTTCGGCGTCGGTTACGGTACCGAGAGCGGCGTGAGCTTCCAGGCTGGCGTTCAGCAAGATAACTGGTTAGGTACCGGTTATTCTGTTGGCATCAACGGCACCAAAAACGACTACCAGACCTATACTGAGTTGTCTGTGACTAACCCGTACTTCACCGTTGATGGTGTGAGCCTGGGTGGCCGTGTCTTCTATAACGACTTTGAAGCGAATGATGCGGATCTGTCCGACTATACCAACAAAAGTTATGGTACAGACGTAACGCTTGGCTTCCCGGTAAACGAATACAACACGTTGCGTGCCGGCCTGGGTTATGTACATAACAAACTGTCCAACATGCAGCCGCAGGTTGCGATG